>DPHR01000156.1:4390-5390 GCA_003522945.1 Clostridiales bacterium | reverse complement strand
CGCCGGACCATCCGGCCAGAGCGCTGCCGCGCATCATGAGATGGCGCGCCGTGCGGGAGAAGAGGATCGGGAACGAGAGCGTCCAGTTGAACGAAACGCAAAGCGCCGTCATAAGCGAGAAGAGATGGAAAAATGCCTTCATGTCCTGCGCGCCGAGCGAGAGCGCCAGCGCCAGCGCGAGCGAGCCGACGGCCATCGGCACAAACGCCTCCATGGCGAGCGCTTCCGCGCCGCTCGGCTCCTCGCTGCGGCGGACAAGGCCGTCCGACGAGCGGCGAGACTTGATGAGGATGCGCTCCTTCTTCCCCGGCAGCACCTCAGAGGTGACGGCATAGGCGTCCTTGGCGTGATGCAGGGCAAGGAAGGAATCGGCGTACGCCCGGCAGCTGTACCACGCGCCGCGCAGCGCGAACATGACCGCCGCCGCGGGGATCACCGCGAAGGTGACGCCGTGCGAGCCGTCGCCGCTCGCGGCGATATAGATCACGTCCGCCGCCGCGGCGATCGCGGCGAGAACGATCATGGATTCCGCCCCGGCGCGGCCGCGGATGAGACCCATGACGCCCGCCGTCACAACGTCCAGTCCGATGAGCATCACCGAGAGCATCCCGATGAGACACACGAGCGACGTCGCTCTCGCGTTCGTGCCGAGACTGCCGGGCAGCGGCAGGCCGAAGTCATACGAAAGAGTGATCCACGCGAGCAGCACGCAGACTGCCGCCGCCGCAAAGAAGCGCAGGCGCAAACTCGGCATCTGCGCGGCATAATGCTTCGCCGCGCGCTGCGGCGGCATTTCAAGCGTTACGTCCTCCGGCTCCGGGTCGGGCTGGGAGAGATCGTTCGCCCGGCGGATCGACGCCGCGGCGAGAAGCCCCACGAGCTTGCCCCAGGGCCCCGGCGCGCGGCCCCGCCCGCGGCGGGATACGCTGCCAAGGCTCTTTTTCTTTTTGCTTTTTTTCTCCGGCTCGTCCGGCTCTTCGCCTTCTTCCGAGGCTTCCGG
>DPHR01000156.1:3800-4138 GCA_003522945.1 Clostridiales bacterium | reverse complement strand
CTTCAAGGGGCGGGGCGTAAAAGTCCGCGTCGTCCTCAAAGCCTTCGTCGTATATTTCGCCCTCGGCGGCCTCTTCCGGCTCCGGCGCGTCCTCATAGTACCGCCCGTCCGGTTCCCCGGTCTCCTCCGGCTCGTCCGGCGCGGTGTCCGGCTCGGTCTCATACTCCGGCTCGCCGGTATCAAATTCTTCGTATTCGGGGTATTCCGCTTCTTCGTCCGGATATTCGGCCTCGTACTCCGTCTCTGCCGGGTAATCCGCCTGCTCGGAGGAATAGCCCTCCGTCTCCGGCAGGTATTCCGTTTCCGCCGTTTCCGGCGCGGCAGTCTCCTCCGGCGCC
>DPHR01000156.1:3437-3630 GCA_003522945.1 Clostridiales bacterium | reverse complement strand
GGCGCGGCAGTCTCCTCCGGCGCCTTGTCCCGGCACTCCTCGAGAATGCTCTCGAGCGAGAAGCCCGGCACGCCGAAGCTCCGGGGAACGCCGCCTGTATCGCGTTTTGCCATAGCTCCCTCCGTCTCAGGAATCTCTGCGCTGGCGGACGACCTCATACATAAGGATCGCCGCCGCCGCGGAGGCGTTGAGC
>DPHR01000156.1:0-3232 GCA_003522945.1 Clostridiales bacterium | reverse complement strand
GCCGCCGCCGCGGAGGCGTTGAGCGATGTGATCTTGCCGAGCAGGGGGATGCCCACGGTGAAGTCGCACTGCTCCGAAACGAGGCGGCCCATGCCGAAGCCCTCCGACCCAATGACGAGCGCCGCGGGGCCGGTCATTTTCGTCTGCCACAGATCGGCGGGAGCGTCCGCCGCCGTGCCGTAGACCCAGAGACCCTTTTTCTTCAGCTCACCGAGCGCCGCGGGGATGTTCGTCACGCGCGAGACGAGCATATGCTCCGCCGCACCCGCGCTCGCCTTGTCCACCACGGCGGTGAGCCCGGCGGCGCGCCGCTTGGGGATAATGACGCCGTGGACGCCCGCGCACTCGGCGGTGCGCAGAATCGCGCCGAGATTGTGCGGATCGGCGATCTCGTCGCACACGACGATGAACGGATCCTCGCCCCGCTCGGCGGCACGCTCCAGAATATCCTCGATGGAGGCGTACTCGCGCATTGCCGCCTGCGCGATGATGCCCTGGTGCGCGCCCGTGGCGCTGAGAGAATCGAGCTTGCGCCGGTCGCACTCGGTGACGACGATGCCGTTTTCCCGCGCCTTGGCGAGAATGCGCGCAAGGGTGCGGTCGGTGTCGCCGCGGGCAACGAAAATTTTATCGATCGTCCGCCCGGCGCGGATCGCCTCGGCAACGGCGTTGCGCCCCTCGATCAGGTCTTCCCTGTCCTGACGGATCTCCTGTTCACGGTTTTCCATATCGTTAAATTCCTTCTTTATATTTCCATATTGATATTGCGCATAGGTATAGATAATATATTTTACCACACGATCCCGCCATCTGCAACGGAAAGCGCCACTTTTGCTTTTTCTTTTTTCTGCCGTCTTGACCTTTCCGTCCGGAATCGGTATGCTGAAGGAAAGATCAAGCGAAGGGCGGTGAGCGCATGCTCTGGGACACCATCCCCGTGCCGAAGGGCACGGACGCCGATTTTGCCGTTGCGGTCACGGACGATTCGCTCACGCCGTGGATCAAAAAGGGCGGCACGGCGTATCTCCGGCGGCGCACCGAGCTTTACGACGGCGACATCGGGCTTTTTGAAACGGACGGAGGGATCGTCTTCCGGCAGTTCTGCGCCGACAGCCACGGCACGGTGTATCTCTTCGCCGTGAACCGCGCCCACGCCGAAGACGACCGCATGATCCCGCCGGACAAAGCGGCAGAGCTCGTCTGCTACGGCCGTCTGGAGCTAAAAAAGCCCATCCCGCTCCCGATGGATTGAGTATATGATAGGAAAACCGCAGCGGCTCCAAAATTGGAACCGCTGCGGTTACTTTTAATCGTCCTGCTTCATGCTAAAAAGAACCCGAAGATAATCACGACGGCCATATAAGACTCGGTCGATAAAAACATCTCTTCCGTTCACGCGATAGAAAACCATGTAGTTCCCGCTCACAAGAAACCGATAGTCCCCGCCGACGTCGGCGACGGAGGACAGCAGAGCGCCCATTTCCGCAAAATCTTTCAAGCGTTCAACCGCGTCCAGAATGCGATCCACCACGCGCTCCGCCGCCACACGGTTTTGAAGCTCCGACACTATATAGTCCCATATATCGTCCAAGTCATGGCGGGACTCTGCTGAATAATGGATGTTATTCTTCATTCGCTCTGGCGCGGAAGTGCGCTCTCATGTCCTCCGGGGTCAGATAGCCTTCGGTCTCACCGGATCGGCGGCCCTTTGCGAGCTCACTCATAAGCTTCAGCGTGGCCTGCGCTTTTTCGAAATCCTGAATGTCCACAATGGCGTACCGGCCGCGGCCGTTCTTCGTCAGGAAAACGGGCGCACCCACCGCTACATCCTGCAATACTTCCGTGTAATTCCGCAGATCGGAGATCGGCTTGATGTTCGGCATAGTGATCAACTCCTTTGCGAATAGTATACGCCGTTCTGCTGTAAAATTCAACAATAAATTTTACAGCGTTTTATACTGCTATCCTCGAGCAAAGGCCGACTCTGGCGCAGTTAACAGCTAACCATATTATATTAACGCCCGCGGTGACCGTCACGCGCTTCTCTTCCCTCGGGTGTTATATACGATCTTTCTCTCTTCCGTCAGAACCCTCACAATAACCGCATTCGTAAGACGGCCAATTCCCGGATTGAAATTTCGTCCGGATGTGGTATAATTAAGTATTCCGTTACAGTTTTCCTCTGGAAAGGAGTTTTGATTTGAAAGCATTCATGCGTTGGGTTGAGCGCTACTGCGTCCGCCATCCGCGTTTCGGCGTGGAAAATCTCATGCGCTATCTCATCATCGGCAACGCCGTCGTCTGGCTGCTGACGCTGATGGACCGCACCGGCACGGTGCGCTATTTTCTCGCGCTCAATCCGCAGATGGTCCTGCGCGGGCAGATCTGGCGGCTGGTGACCTTCGTGCTCATCCCGGACACCGGCGGCATCTGGGGGCTGCTGTTCCTCTATTTCTATTACTTCATCGGCACCTCGATGGAGCGCGAGTGGGGACAGGCCAAGTTCAACATGTACTTTCTCGCCGGTATGGTGTTCACGATCCTGTACGCCTTCCTTGTCTATCTGTTCGGCGGCATCACGATGAGCATCGGCGCGGAGTTCATCTATCTTTCGATGTTCTTCTCGTTCGCAACGTACTATCCCGACCAGCGGGTGCTGTTCATGTACATCATCCCGATCAAGATCAAGTGGCTCGCCGTGGCGAACGCGGCGTACTTCGTCTATGAGATCTTCGCGCTCCGCTTCCCGCTCAATCTTCTGCCGGTCGTGGCGACGCTCAACTATCTGCTCTTCTGCGGGGATATGCTCTTCGGCTCCGTACACTTCCGGCGGCCCGGACAGATCCGCAAGACCGTGAACTTCAAGCGCGAGGCGCAGCGCATCCGCCGCGAGCAGCAGAACGCCCCGTACCGCTACAAATGCGCCGTGTGCGGCCGCACCGATGCGGACCATCCGGAGCTGGAGTTCCGTTACTGCTCGCGCTGCGCGGGGTATCACTGCTTCTGTCAGGATCACATCAACAACCACATCCATTTCACCGAATAACACGGGAGATACGCCATGCAACACCGTCCTTCCCGCCGGGTATCCGTTCCGGCGCTGATCGTTTTCTGTCTGCTCGCGCTCGCGCTCGTTGTGCTCGTTGCCGTGCGCGCCGTTTCGGTAAACAACGCGGAGAGCGCCGAAACGCTCGCGCCGGCGGCGAGCGAAACGCCCGTGCCGCCGACCTCC
>DPHR01000095.1:2209-3288 GCA_003522945.1 Clostridiales bacterium | reverse complement strand
GTCCCGGTCGGCGGCGCGCTCGGCCAGCCTCTCGGGGGAATACCGCTCGTCGGGAATGGCGATCTCGGTCTCTTCGCCGTTGTCGTCTTCCGTCTGGAGCGACACGATAACGGCACGCTTACTTTTGCGCAGCATATCGATGCATATGTTGTTCGTCAGCCGGTAGAGCCACACGGAAAACCGGCTGTCGCCGCGAAAATCCGCAAGCGAGGTGTACGCCTTGAGAAACGCCTCCTGCGCGGCGTCCTCGGCGTCGGCCTCGTTTTTCAGTATGCGCAGCGCGAGACGGTATACCTTTGTCTGGTTTTCCGTCACGAGCGGCTCATAGGCGCTCTCGTCTCCGGCGAGAACGCGCTCGATATATCCTTTTTCCTCGTCTTTTGTCATGCTGTCACCTCAGATCGCGCTGTATGCCGCGGACGATCTTCTCCGCGTCGGTAAGCGTATTCATCGATACGATCTGCTGCTTATAATATCCCGCATGGGACACCCCGCGCAGATACCAGCAAAGCTGCTTGCGCGCTTCCAGAATGGCGATCTTCTCGCCCTTGAGCGAGCACGCCGTCGTGATCTGGCCGAGGGCTTCCTCCATCCGCGCGCGCAGCGGCGGGAGCGGCGGGACTTTCTCCCCGGCAAGAAGGGCGTTGCCCTGCGCAAAGAGCCACGGGTTGCCGAAGCTGCCGCGCCCGATGAGCGCCGCGTCCGCGCCGGTGTAGCGCAAAATGTGTTCGGCGTCCTCCGCGGTCCATACGTCGCCGTTGGCAAATACCGGGATGCGTACCGCGCGCTTTACGTCGCGGATGATGTCCCAGTCGGCCTGTCCGGCATACATCTGCGCTCTCGTGCGGCCGTGCACCGCGATCGCCGCGGCGCCCGCACTCTCGCACATTTCGGCAAACGGCACGGCGTTGATATTGCCCTTATCGAAGCCTTTGCGGAACTTGACCGTCACCGGCACATCCACCGCGTGGACGACCGATTCGATGATCTTCGCCGCGAGATCGGGCGTTTTCATAAGCGCGCTCCCGTCGCCGGACTTTACAACCTTCCCGACGGGGCAGCCCATGTTGATGTCGATG
>DPHR01000095.1:1326-2031 GCA_003522945.1 Clostridiales bacterium | reverse complement strand
AGCCCATGTTGATGTCGATGATCTCGGGGCGGCAAAGGTCTATCACCTTGCACGCGGCCTCCGCCATGCACGAGGGGTCGCTCCCGAAGATCTGCACGGCGAGGGGCGTATCCCCCTCGGGCCGGACGAGCAGCGTTTTCGTCTTGCCGTCCTGATACATGAGCGCCTTGGAGGAGATCATTTCGCTCGTGGCGAGCGCTGCGCCGTGTTTCCGGCAGAGGAGCCGGAATGAGGCGTCCGTCACACCGGCCATCGGCGCGAGAAAGAGCCGCCCGGCGAGCTCCACGTTTCCGATTTTTACCATATGGTCTTTACGGGCGTGTCGCCACGACACGGTGGATGGGAAGCCCCATCTCGGTGAAGCGCGCTTCGTAATCAGTCATGGGCGTGCCCTCCGGCATATCGGCAAGCGCCCAGCCGCAGCCGCGGAACGATTCGAGCGACCAGTCGAAAAGCGGCCCGTTGTCGGTCTTGAACCAGACCGCCCCGCCCTCCGGCAGCAGCGCGCGGTACTTATCGAGGAACTCCGGCGCGGTCAGACGGCGCTTGAACTGCTTCTTCTTCGGCCACGGGTCAGGGAAATTGATGTACAGGCGGGAAATCTCGCCCGGGGCGAACATCTCGGGCAGGAGCTCGGCGTCCCGGTCGAGAAAGCGGACGTTCGGTATGCCCTGCTCCACAACGCGCTCCATCGCCACGACCATC
>DPHR01000095.1:937-1153 GCA_003522945.1 Clostridiales bacterium | reverse complement strand
ACGCGCTCCATCGCCACGACCATCGCGTCCGGCACCTTTTCGAGCGCGAGCAGCAGCACGTCCGGCTCGCGGAGCGCCTGTTCGCAGGTGAAGCGGCCTTTGCCGCAGCCGAGCTCCAGACGGATCTCGCGGTACTGCGAAAACTCCTCCGCCCAGCGGCCTTTATGGTCTTCCGGCGTCCGGATCTGCACCGCGGCGCAGCGCTCCATCCGGGGG
>DPHR01000095.1:405-744 GCA_003522945.1 Clostridiales bacterium | reverse complement strand
GCGGCGCAGCGCTCCATCCGGGGGATCAGGTTCGGTTTTTTCCGCATTCTCATAAGGTTCACACTCCTGTTTCTTTCACACGCCATCATATCATAGCGACGAAAAAACATCAATCCGAAAAACCTTGCATGGAGCGGTTGTGTTTGGTATAATATCACGGCGAAAGCGCACGACCGGGTATAGCGAAGATGGTATCGCGCCTGCTTTGGGTGTGCCGTGGCGGCATCCGGGACAGGGTAAGGCGAAATGCCGCAAAGCCTTGCAGCACGGGCAATAGCGGGTTTTTCCCCGGTTGCCGAAAGCGGCGCAAAAGCAGCTTTGACCACATAAATGACCACA
>DPHR01000095.1:0-120 GCA_003522945.1 Clostridiales bacterium | reverse complement strand
TCGGACCAAAATCCCTCTGAAATCGTTGATTTCAGAGGGATTTTTCTTATTCTTTGTCTATTGCGGCGCAGGGGGCGAGCTTGTCATTCTCAACATATCTTTTCGACAGGCGCAGACTTA
>DPHR01000013.1:16580-16712 GCA_003522945.1 Clostridiales bacterium | reverse complement strand
GATCGTGAGACCGAGCCCCGCATCCGGCGCGCCGGTGAGTGTGTCCTCCCGCCGCGGCGCGAAGGCCTCGGCAAGCTCTTCCTCCGTCAGACCCGGACCGTCGTCGCAGACGGTGAGCTGGCAGCGGCGGCC
>DPHR01000013.1:1025-16372 GCA_003522945.1 Clostridiales bacterium | reverse complement strand
CCGAACTGTCTCAGCCGGAAGACGATCTTCCCGCCGTCGCCGGTGCGGCGGACGCAGTCGGCGATGAGGATGAGCAGGAGCTGCTCGAGCTTGCTCTGCTCGCCGATCACGAAAAGGCTCTCCCCCGCCGGGTCGAACCGGAACGTGATGTTCCGCCGCTGCAGGAAGATCTCCGCCGAGTCCACCAGATCGGCGATGAGATCGCTGAACGAGAGCGGCTTTGGCCACGAGAGCTTATCGTCGGCAGCGAGCGCGTTGAGATCGGCAAGCTGGTTGGTGACATGGAGGAGCTTATAGTAGCTGTGGTAGAGGACCGCGCTGGCTTTCGCCCGCTCCTCGTCATAGCCCTCGTCCCAGGTTTCCGGCTCGTCCTTCAGCAGCTGCTCGATCGACAGCCGGAGATTGAACGCCGCCGAGCGCATCTGCCGCAGCGCCGTCGGCGGCACCGGCAGTGTTTCCGGCTCCTCCGTCCGGATCGTGAGGACAAGGATCTCGCCGCTGCGCACGGCGGTAATGTTTCTCGGTGTATCGCCGATGGTGAGCACGGCAGCAAAGCTGTCGCCCCAGCCGTTCTCCTCCAGGTCCGGGAAGCGCTCCGCGGCGCTCTCGCCGGTAACGTCCGCGCCGAACAGCCGGCATGCCGCCGGATTGGAGAACACGATGCGGCCCTGTGCGATGCCGCAGACAGCGTCCCGGCTCAGCCGGAACAGCGGCGCAAGCGCCGCACCGGAGATTTCCACTTTTTCCATATCAGCAGTTTTCCCTTTCCGCGCTGGATTATTGCCCGTATCATACCACAAATTTTGCGGCGTGGATACTACGATTTTTTGTTTTTTGCGCAGTTTCGGCGTCAGACGCTGTTTTCTATACATATTCACTAACTAACTGTCGAGAATTATTTAATATTGTTTGAAAAAAACACTTGTTCTATGTGCGGAAATGTTGTAAAATGCAGCCGGTTAGAAAAGAGATCAAAAAATTTTTTACAGGAGGATACAAACATGATTAGAATTGGTATCAGCGGATTCGGACGCATCGGCCGTCTGGCAGCCCGCGTGGCTCTGCGCCGCGGCGATATGGAGGTCGTTGCAATCAACGCTCCGGACAAGACTCCTGAGCAGATCGCTTACGTTTTCTCCCATGACTCCGTCCACGGCAAGTGGGAAGGCACCGTCTCCTACGACGAGCATCACCTGATCGTTGACGGCAAGCCCATCCTGCTCCTCAGCAGCCGCGATCCCTCCACCCTCGGCTGGGGCGAGCTGAACGTTCCTTACGTTGTTGAGTGCACCGGCAAGTTCCTCACTGCCGAGAGCGTACAGCCCCATCTGGACGCCGGCGCGAAATTCGTGCTGATGAGCGCCCCCGCGAAGGACAAGACCCCGATGTTCGTTTACGGCGTCAACCACAAGACCTACTCCGCCGATCTGAAGGTCGCCTCCGCCGCTTCCTGCACCACCAACTGCCTCGCTCCCATGGCGAAGGTCCTGCACGACAACTTCGGCATCGTTGAAGGCCTTATGACCACCGTTCACGCCGCCACCGCCACGCAGAGCATCGTTGACGAGTACTCCAAGAAGAACTGGCGTCTCGGCCGCAGCACCTACGACAACATCATCCCCTCCACCACCGGCGCTGCGAAGGCCGTCGGCAAGGTCATCCCCGAGCTGCAGGGCAAGCTGACCGGCATGTCCATGCGTATCCCCGCTCCGGACGGCTCCATCGTTGACCTGACCGTGTCTCTCGCCAAGGAGACCACCTACGAGGAAGTCTGCGCCGCGATGAAGGCCGCCTGCGAAGGCGAGCTGAAGGACGTCATGGCTTACGAGGAGCAGCCCATCGTCTCTTCCGACATCATCGGCGAGACCCACTCCAGCATCTTTGACGCGCAGGCCGGCATCGCTCTGAACGGCCACTTCATGAAGCTCTGCGCCTGGTACGACAACGAGTACGGCTTCACCTGCAACATGATGCGTCTGCTTGCTCACATCGCCTCCGTCCGCGGCGAGTAAGTTTAAGCTTCTGCGCGCTCAATTCTCAAGGCATAAACTCAATGCCCCCATCCTGCCCTAAGCAGGACGGGGGCATTTCTTCGGAGGACTTCGGATGAATACGGTACTTCTCGGCAACATCGTTGCGCTCATCGGCGCGGCCATCATGGTCTCGACCGGCTTTCTGAAAACAAAAAAGCAGATGCTCACCGTGCAGTGTTTTCAGTTCGGCGTGCTGAGCGCATCGAACGCTATTCTCGGCGCGTTCACGGGCATCACCGCCAACGTCATCGGCATCGCGCGCAATCTCTTCTGCATGAAAAAAGAGTTCACGACGCCGTGGAAGATCGTGTTCATCGCTGCGCAGCTTGCGCTGCTGTTCGCCTTCAACTCCGACGGCTGGTTCGGGCTGCTGCCCGCGGCGGCCACCTGTGTGTACACATGGTTTCTCGATCTCAAGGACGCGGTGCAGCTCAAAATCGTCATTATCGTCACGCTGCTCTGCTGGGCGGTCTATGACTTCGTTTTCAAAAACTATGTGACGTTCGCCTTTGATTTCGGCGCGGTCGTGTCCAATCTCATCGGCATCGTCACGCTGCGGAAAGCGGCAAAGCCGGAGTAATTTTCTCCCCCCTTAAGCGCTTGAACCGGACTGTGATTCCCAAAGCCTTTTTCTGCCTTCAAACAAGCAGAAAAAGGTTTTTTTCGCTTAACAGAAGACGGCAGTTCTCGCGGGCTTTTGTTTCCGCTTTACCTGTTTTTTACGCAGTTCAGGTTTCGCAGTTTACATTCCGCCTTTATACTGAATTATGAGCGCAAAAAGAAAGCCGCTGCCGTACAAGAAGACGCTAAAGCACATACAACGGTTAAAAAGGAGCAATAGAATACCTTTCTTCGGTATTTCGGCGCAAACACTATGTGATATTTGCAATTCCACTTCGTATGAGATAAACTGTTTATGTCATTCAGGCTCATTCTGAATGCCCTCCTTTTGCTTTTTAAGTGCAGTTGGCAGACCGCACGCTTATTCTGAAACAAAAGGAGTTTTTTTGTCTCCCTCATCGCCAAAGGCTCTTTTGAACCATGTGTCTAACGCGTGGTTTTCGGGTATACAAAAATATCCGCCGGTCTTGCGTCCGGCGGATACTGTTTTCTTTATTCGTTTTCCATAGATGCCTGGATCTGCTCTTCTCTGTACTGGCGGGTGTAGAGGCCGTAGTACACGCCTTTTTTCGCCATGAGCTCGGCGTGGCTGCCGCGCTCGACGATCCGGCCGGCGTTCACCACGAGGATGACGTCCGCGCGGCGGATCGTGGAGAGGCGGTGCGCGATCACAAACGACGTGCGCCCGTCCATGACCTTCTCGATGGCGTCCTGGATGAGCCGCTCCGTGACCGTATCGACGGAGGACGTCGCCTCGTCGAGTACGAAGATGCGCGGATCGGCAAGCAGCGCGCGGGCGAAGGACAGAAGCTGCTTCTCGCCGGTCGAGAGGCTGTTGCCGCCCTCGCCGACGTCGCTCTGATAGCCGTCCGGCAGTCTCTCGATGATCCCTTCGGCGGAGACGGCTCTGACCGCCGCTTCGATCTCCCCCATGGTCGCGTTCTCGCGGCCGTAGCGGAGGTTTTCGAGCACCGTGCCGGAGAAGAGGTGCGGCGTCTGGAGCACATAGCCGATGTTCGAGTGGAGCCAGAGCTGGCTGCGCTCCCGCGCGTCGCGCCCGTCGATGAGCACCTGTCCCTCCGTCGGCTCATAGAACCGGCAGACGAGATTCACGAGCGTGGACTTGCCAGCGCCTGTCTCGCCGACGATGGCGACGTTCGTTCCCTGCGGCACCTTGAGATTGAAATGCTCGAGAATGTTCTCGTCGCCGTCGGGGTAGCGGAAGGTCACGTCTTTGAACTCGATATCGCCGTGCAGCTCCTCCCAGTTTTCCTTTTTGGGGCTGAACGTGTCGCCGTATTTCTCCACGACCTCCGGCGTATCCTGCACATCGGACTTCGTCTCCATGAGCGTGGTGAAGCGCTCGACGTTGACCTGCACGTTCACAAGGCTGGAGAGCGCCTGCACGAGCCACTGGATCGGCTCCATCATGCCCTGCGCATAGTTCATAAACACGGTGAGCGTGCCGATGAGCATCACGCCCTCGCGCGTGACGATGCCGCCGCGCCAGAGGACGAGCGCGAGCGCGAGAGAGGCCGCGAGCGTTGTTGTGGAAATGAAGATCGCGCGGAAGTGCATCGCGCGGACGCTGACCTTTTTCATGTCGGCGGTCAGTTCATCGAATTCCTTCTCCATCTTGTCCTCAACAACGAGCGTTTTCGTCGTCGTCGCGCCGGTGATGCCCTCGTTGAAGGCGCCGGTGATGCGGGAGTTTTTCTCGCGCACCTGCCGGTGGAAGAACACGAGCTTCTTCTGGAAGTACATGGACGAGATCGCCACGATCGGCACGATCACGAGCACGCACAGCGCCATTTTCCAGTTGAGGATGAGCATCATAACGATGGCGCACACGAGATACGCCGAATGCCACACGCCCTCGGCCATGCTCCAGGCGAGCGTGCTCGCGATGCGGTCGGTATCGGACATGACGCGCGCGTGGACATAGCCGACGCTGTTCTGGTTGAAGTAGGAGAACGAGAGCGTCTGCAGATGGTTGAAGCTCTCGCGCTTGAGATCGCGGCCGACGGACAGCTCCAGCTTGCACGCGCCGAAGGCGGAGATATAGTTGGAGGCCGTCTGCGTGAGGATGACGACGACATACGCGCCGATGAACCAGCCGAGCCCCGCAAGGGTCGAGTCGGCGATGTAATGATCGATGGCGTACTGCTGGAAGAGCGGGATGACCGCGTCCATGGCGCTGCCGTAAAACGCCATGAGCACCATCCAGAAGATGAGCTTGCCGTAGGGTCTCATATACGGGACGAGGTTGGGGATGCCGAACCATTTTGCGCCTTTGGTCTTTTTCTGCTCGTTCATGCGCCTTCCTCCTCTCCGATGGACATCTGCATGTCGTAGATCTTGCGGAAAATGCCCGGCTGGGCCAGCAGCTCCTTCGGGGAGCCGAGCTGACTCACGCGGCCCTTTTCGAGCACGAGAATGTTGTCGCAGTCGAGCAGCGTTGTGATGCGGTGGGAGATGATGATCGTCGTCGCGCCGCCGAGATCGCGGTCAAGCGCCGAGCGGATCTTCTCGTCCGTCTCCGTATCGACGGCGGAGAGCGAATCGTCAAAAACGATGACCGGCGTTTTCTTCGTCAGCATGCGGGCGATGGCCACGCGCTGCTTCTGTCCGCCGGAGAGCGACACGCCGCGCTCGCCGACCATGGTGTCGTAGCCCTGCGAAAAGCGGGTGATATCCCCGTCCACGCAGGCGGTGACGGCGGCGGCACGGATCTCCGCGTCGCTCGCGCCGCAGATGCCGATGTTCTCCTGCACCGAGCGGGAGAAGAGGAACGGCTCCTGCAGCACTACGCCGACGTTCTCGCGCACATAACGCGCGGGCATATCGGCAATGTCCACGCCGCCGACGGTGATCTTGCCCTCCGTGGGCGCGTACAGACGGCAGAGCAGAAGCAGCAGGCTGCTCTTGCCGGAGCCGGTGCCGCCGAGAATACCGAAGCTCTTTCCGGCAGGTACGGTGAAGCTGACGTTTTCGAGCACGTCCGGGCCGTCCTCGCCGTAATGGAAGCTGACGTTTTCAAAGGTGATGTCCTTGTCCATCGGCGCTTCGGCGGCGTTGGGCGCGTCCTGCTCGGTCTCGGCTTCCAAAACCTCGCCGAGACGGTCGATGGAGACGCCCGCCTTGCTCATTTCGGAAATGATGCGGCCGAGACGGCGCACGGGGCCGATGAGCATCGTGTTATAAAGCGAGAACGACACAAATTCGCCTGCCGTCAGATTGCCGTTCACGCACGAAACCGTGCCGAGAACGACCACGAGCAGGATCTGCAGGCAGCTCGTAAAATCGCCCACCGCCCAGAAATCCGAGAGTGTCCGGGTCAGGCTGATCCAGCACTCGGTATACTTGTTGTTCTGCGCCTCGAACCGGTCGCGCTCAAACTTTTCGCGCCCGAACGCGCGCACGACGCGCACGCCCGTGAGGTTTTCCTGCGCGATCGTGGAGAGAACGCCCTCGTTCTCGTCGCACTCGGTGAAGCGCGCGCGGATCTTGTTATGGAAGAGCACGGAGTAGAGCACGATGATCGGCGCGATGACCCACGCGACGATGGAGAGCTTCGCGTTCATCAGCGTCATAAGCGTCAGCGCAAGGATAATGCGCACGATGATCTGGAAAACGGAGATGAACTGCTCCTGGAAAAAGTTTTTAATGCGCTCGACGTCGCTCGTGCAGCGCTGGATGATGTCGCCGGTCGGATGCTCGGCGTGCCACTTCCACGGCAGGCATTCAATGTGGTGGAAGAGCCTGTCGCGCGCGGTCTTGACGAGCGTTTCGCCCGCTTTGGCGTTGAACATGTTCGCGCCATAGCGCAGCAGCGCCGCGACGAGACCCGCAAGCGCGAGAATGAGCGCGATAAACCACATGTTCGCGCGCAGAAACGCCGCGCCGCCGAGCGACTCCACCCACCGGAGCGCCCACGCGGGCAGATCCATGGGCTTGGAGTCGATCGCCGAGTCCACCGTTACGCGGATGACCTGCGGCGCGATCATTTCAACCACCGTGAGCAGCAGTCCCAGAAGGATGCACACGGCGAAGTATTTTCCGCTGCCCTCAAGCAGCGTGCCGAGCACGCGCATCGTGCGGGCGGACTTTTTTTCTGTTCCAATTTGTCTACCTCCCAAAAATTTGCTGAGTGGATCGGAAATAAATAGAAGAGTGGAATGGAGTAAAACGGACATTTATTCATTATAGCATACATTTATATTATTACAATTCGTTTTTCCGTAAAAAGTCAGGCAACGGCAGAAATACCCCCTTGACGAACGTGTTATAATATTCTATTGGAAAAACAGGCTGCTTCCAGCAGAAAGAGGTTATATGTATGACAAAAGTTGATGTATTTTCCGGTTTCCTCGGCGCGGGCAAGACCACGCTCATCAAAAAGCTGATCGCGGAAGCCTACGCGGGCGAAAAGCTCGTCCTCATCGAGAACGAGTTCGGCGAGATCGGCGTGGACGGCGGCTTCATGAAGGACGCCGGCATTGAGGTGACGGAGATGAACTCCGGCTGCATCTGCTGCAGCCTTACGGGTGATTTCCGCGCCGCTCTGCACGAGGTCTGCGAGCGCTACGCCCCCGACCGCATCCTCATCGAGCCCTCGGGCGTCGGCAAGCTCTCCGACATCGTGACCGCCGTGGAGCAGGCGTCGGACGGCGAGCTTACGATCAACGCGCTCTGCACCGTCGTAGACGCGGGCAAATGCAAAATGTATATGCGCAACTTCGGCGAATTTTTCAACAACCAGGTCGAATCCGCCGGGTGCATCATCCTCTCCCGCACCGCGGGCATCAAGGAGGAAAAGCTCGCCGAGTGCGTCGCGCTGCTGCGCGAGAAGAATCCCGGCGCCGTCATCATCACGACGCCGTGGGACGAGCTCTCCGGCGCGCAGATCCTCGACGCGATGGAAAAGCGCGACACGCTCACCGCCGCGCTTGAAAGCATTGAGCGCGAGCACGAAGAGGACGAGGATGAGCACGAGCATCACCATCATCACGACCACGAGCACGAAGAGCACGAGCACCATCATCATTTCGATGAAAACGGCAACTGCTCCTGCGGCTGCCATCACGACGATGACGAGGATGACGACGGGCATGAGCACGAGCATCATCACCACGACCACGATGAGCACGACCACGAGCACGAGTGCGGTTGCGGCCACGACCATGAGCACCACCATCACGATCACGACGAGCACGACCACGATCACGGGTGCGGCTGCGGCCATCATCACCATCACCACGGCCACGACGCGGACGAGGTGTTCACGTCCTGGGGCATGGAAACGGCGAAGAAGTTCACCGAGGACGGTCTGCGCGCTGCGCTCACCGCACTCGAGGACGAGGCCAAATACGGCGCCGTGCTGCGCGCGAAGGGCATCGTCGCCGCGAGCGAGGGCGAGTGGATCCACTTTGACTACACGCCGGGCGAGATCAACATCCGCCGCGGCAGCGCCGGTGTGACGGGGCGGCTGTGCGTCATCGGTCACGAGCTGCACGAGGACGCCGTCGCCGGGCTCTTCCGCTGAAAGGGAGAATAAGCCATGGCAAAACAAGTCCCCGTATATCTCTTCACCGGCTTTCTGGAGTCCGGCAAGACGAAGTTCGCCCAGCAGACACTCGAAGACGCGAGCTTTAATAACGGCGACCGCATCCTCCTTCTCGTGTGCGAGGAGGGCGTGGAGGAATACGATCCCTCAGCGTTCGCCGCGCCGACCGTGTTCACCGAGACGATCGAGAGCGAGAGCGATCTTACGACCGAAAATCTCGCGGCGCTTTTGAAAAAGCACCGCTGCTCCTACGTCATGGTGGAGTACAACGGCATGTGGACGCTCGACACGCTCTATACGAACATGCCGAAGGAGTGGATCGTGGCGCAGGAATTTCTGTTCATCGACGCGCGCACGTTCCTCAACTACAATAACAACATGCGTCAGCTCATGGTAGACAAGCTCCAGAGCTGCGAGCTGGCGGTGCTCAACCGCTTCCCCGAGGGCGACGAGGATCTCAAAATGCAGGCGCACAAGATCATCCGCGCCATCAACCGCCGGTGCGATATTGCCTTTGAAACGCCGGACGGCAAGATCAGCTACGACGACATTGAGCTCCCCCTCCCCTACGATCTCAACGCCCCCGTCTGCGAGATCGGCGACGCGGACTATGCGATCTTTCTCCAGGATATTATGGACCAGCCGGAGAAATACCGGAACAAGACCGTCTCTCTCAAGGGCAAGGCGGTCACGAAATCGCGCAGTCTGAAGAAGGGATACTTCTACTTCGGGCGCGACGTGATGACCTGCTGCGCGAACGATATCCGCTTCATCCCGCTCGCCGCGGAAGCCGCGGATACGGAAGAGATCAAAAACCTTGCCTGGTACAAGCTCACCGCCCGCATCGACATCCGCACTCTGCCGGACGTGTACGAAGGCCCCGGCCCGGTGCTGCACATGGTGTCCATCGAGCCGTGCGACGTGCCGGAGCAGGAAGTTGCGACGTTCTACTGAATCAAACAAACCCCGCTCTATAATGCAGAAGCTCCCGGCGGACGAATTGTCCGCCGGGAGGTTTTTTATTCCCAGCCGAGGATGAAGTGTTTGTAGTAATGCACGGCGAGAGAATAGAGGTTCGTTTTCGGGATGCCGTTCGCGCAATAGCTCTCTATCGCGCTGACAAAGCGAATGGAAGCGGTCTCGTGCGCAACGTATACGCTGTCCGAAAGCGTACCCGTTTCGTCCGTCACCGTGACGGTGCAGCTCTTTCCGCGCGGGCAGGTCACGGAAAGCGCGCCGTCCCGGACCGCCGCGGCGCAGCCCTCGCCCTCGCAGGTCACGGTATAGCCGGTCAAATCATCGCTCGCGCTCAGGGCGTAGAGCGAGAGCACCGCCTCCGTCTCCCCGCGGGAGAGCCGGTAGTCGTAGATGAAATTTCCGTCCCCGTCTGTGAGCTTTATAAGCGGCGGCATTACATCGTGCTCGCCGGAATACGCCTCCGCTTCGGTAAGTCCCGCGTGCTCGCCCTCCGTTTCCTGCAGCCGGACGGTGAAGCCCTCGCAGTCCGGCTCGTCCACCGGCACCACCGTACCGGCGGGGTCGAGCGTGCCGACGGCGTACCGGTTCCCGCTCGGGAACACGATCTCCGCGGCGAGGACGTTATCCTCCGGCGAGGGGTTATCGTAAAGCCGCACCTCCGTCACGTCCGCGGCGGGAAACGTGAACTCCGCCTCGCGCGCGGTGTCGCCGCTCTCCGGCGTCCACACGGCGCTGTACGGCAGCTCCCTTCCGGCAAGGTCCTCCGAGTGGAGCAGCCGGAAGTCCGTAAGCTCCGCGCCGCTGCCGGACGATACACGCACCGCCGCGCCGTACAGAAGCGAGCCGGTGCATCGCTGCCAGAACACCTTATCGCCGTTGATGATGCGCGGCGCGATGCGCCAGAGCATCTGGCTTTCGTATTCTCTTGAAACGGCAAAGCTCCGGCATTCTGTGATCGAGCGCGAAAGAGCGCGACCGTCCATCGGCAGGCGCACGCGCGCGTCCCAACGGAACACACCGTTTTCCATGCGCTCCCCGTCAGGGTTTACCGTGGAGAGCAGATTCACGGAATCGTAAAAGTCCGTCGGGGCGTGGAACGCCGTGGAGTAGGTAAAGCCCTTGAGCACGAGCGGGTCGTAGTCCGGCGCAGCGGTCAGTATTTCGCCGAGCGCTTCATCGAAAAACATCGTCACCGCGCGGTGGTCGATGTTCTCATCATAATCCACGCAGAAGATCACGTCGGCGCGGATCTCCTCGATCACGCTGCGCAGATCGCCGAGCAGGTTTTCGCGCGTATACGGCGTCCCCTCGCGGTACGCTTCGTGGTTCGGCGCGGCGTGTGTCTCCGTCCGCCCGCTCAGCGACGGCGTCACGGCGTTTGGCGCTGCATTATAAATGTGTATCCCGTCATCCGGGATGCTGTCGCCGTAGCCGAGGAAGATGATATTCTCCTCCGGCACGCCGTCGAGCGAGAGCGCGTTGATCGCCTCGTATACGCGCTTCTCCCCCAATCCGGCGGCGTCGCCGGTCGAGACGAACACAACGTACACCTCGCTCCCGGCATCGGTGAACTGCCCCGTCACTCCGCTCAGGAGATTGAGATCGTCGTCCTCGTGCGGCACGACGGCGAGCACGCGCTTTTCGGAAAAGATCGCTTTCGGCTCCGTCTCCGGCGCTTCGTACGCCGTTTTCGGCGCCGCGGCGCTCCACGCGGCGAAGAGCGCGAGCGCCGAGAGGACGGCCGCGCCCGCTATGGAAAGGAATACGATGCGCCGCCCCTTTCGCGTGAACCCCCGCCAGAGCGAGAGCGCCGCCGCTGCGGCAAGAAACAGCCCCCAGAACGCCGCGCGCGGCAGAGGCTTCTCCCCCGCGGCGAACAGCAGGTCGGCGAGAACCGTGATCTCCGCGGCAAGAAAGACGCTCTGCACGATCCGGCAGAGGACGTCCCACAGTGTATACTTTTTCTCCAAGCTCATCCCCCCTGCCGCATTATGCCCGCTTTTCGCGCGAAGCACGCGCATACCACGCCGCGATCGCCGCGGGGGCTTCCTCGCGGTTTTCTATCGTAAGCGGGAAAAGCTCCACGCCGCTCTGCGCGCGCACCTCGTCCAGAAACGCATTATGCTCCGGCTTGATGACGCCGAGCACCGGTGTGCCGGAATGTATCGCCGCGAGCACCGCGGCGCGGAATGCGTGCGCGTCCAGCTCCATGCGCCCGAGCTCGTCCATGAGGATAACGTCGCATTCCCGCTCCGCGAGCAGCGCGCAGCCGCGGCCGTCAAAATGCTCCGGGTGCTTTTCGTAAGCGCCGCCGCGCCGCCCGACGAGGGCGTCCGGCGTGAGATCGCACTCCGTCCACACGGGCGGGACGATGAAAACGTCAAATCCGGTCCCCGTCGGGATGCTCACGGTGAGAAAACCGCCCCGCCGGAGCGCAGAATTTGCACAGAAAAAGCGGCGGATGGCCGTGCTTTTGCCGGTCTGCACCGCGCCGGTCAGAAAAAACGCACTCATAATTCTTCTCCATTTCGCCCGTTTTGTTCTCTTTGAGTATAAAAAGGCGCGCGCTTTCTGTCAAGCGCGGCGCGGCGCGTTTTTTCGCCGTATTTGCCAATTGCAATCCGGGCTCATACATGATATTGTATCGTTCGGCAAAAGGAGGGCAAGATATGGTCATTCACGGTTTGCAGAAATTAACGCTGCTCGACTACCCGGGTCATACCGCCTGCACGGTGTTCACCGCGCACTGCCCGTGGCGCTGTCCCTTCTGCCACAACGCCTCGCTCGTGCTCGAGCCCGAGAGCCAGCCGGTGATCCCGGAGGAGGAGATCTTCTCGTTCCTCGCCCACCGGAAGGGGCTGCTCGACGGCGTTGCCGTCACCGGCGGCGAGCCGACGCTGCAGCGCGATCTGCCGGAGTTTCTGCGGAAGATCAGAGCTCTCGGTTTTGCCGTGAAGCTCGATACGAACGGCACGAACCCCGCCATGCTCCGCGCCATTTTGAGCGAAAAGCTCGCCGACTATGTCGCCATGGACATCAAAGCCGGGCGGGAGAACTATTCCGCCGTCACCGGCACGCTGCGTCCCGGCCTGGCCGCCGTAGAGGAGTGCGCCCGGATGCTCATGGACGGCGATACCGATTTTGAATTCCGCACAACGGTCGTGCGCGGCCTGCACTCGGCGGAGGATTTTGCCGATATCGCCGCGTGGCTGCCGGGGAACGAGAAGTATTTCCTTCAGGCATTCAAGGATTCCGGCGACGTGATCTCCGGCGGCTGCGCCGCCTTCACGCGCGAGGAGATGGAGTCGTTCCGGGCGATATTGCTGCCCGCCATACCGAAGGCCGAGATCCGCGGCATGGACTGATCCCCGTCTCCGCAATATATGCCGCCGCCCCGCCGTTTTCGGGGCGGCGGCACTATATTTAGTGGTAAAAGAAACAAATAATAAAAATCAAACACTATATATTGACACCGTCAAGACTCGATGATATGATAATGGAGCGCGGCGGGCAGGACATGCGGCGCGCGTTACTTTGATTAAAATTAAAGAAATATATGGAGGAAGACTATGTACCGGGTTGTGAAGCGCGACGGCAGGATCGTTGACTTTGAGATCAGCAAGATCGCCAACGCGATGAAAAAGGCGTTCGACGCCACCGAAACCAATTATAACCAGAGCGTCATCGATTTTCTGGCCGTTATGGTCACGGCGGATTTCCAGCCGAAGATCACCGACGAGCTCATCCACATCGAGGATATCCAGGACAGCGTTGAGAGCGTCCTCTCCCGCGGCGGCTACGAGAACGTTGCCAAGGCGTACATTCTCTACCGCAAGCAGCACGAGAATCTCCGCGCCGTGAGCGACACGGTGCTCGACTATAAGAAGACCGTTGATAACTATCTCAAGATCAACGACTGGCGCGTGAAGGAAAACTCCACCGTCACCTACTCCGTCGGCGGTCTCATTCTCTCGAACTCCGGCGCGATCACCGCCAACTACTGGCTGAGCGAGGTGTACGACGAAGAGATCGCCAACGCCCACCGCAACGGCGATCTGCATCTGCACGATCTGAGCATGCTCACCGGCTACTGTGCCGGCTGGAGCCTGAAGCAGCTCATCCAGCAGGGTCTCGGCATTCCGGGCAAGATCAACTCCACCCCGGCGAGCCATCTGAGCACGCTGTGCAACCAGATGGTCAACTTCCTCGGCATCATGCAGAACGAATGGGCGGGCGCGCAGGCGTTCTCCTCGTTCGACACGTATCTCGCGCCGTTCGTGCGCGTGGACAAGCTCTCCCAGAAGGAAGTCAAGCAGTGCATCCAGTCGTTCATCTTCGGCGTGAACACGCCGTCCCGCTGGGGCACGCAGGCGCCGTTCTCCAACATCACGCTCGACTGGACCGTCCCGGCCGACCTGCGCGATCTGCCCGCGATCGTCGGCGGCAAGGAGCAGGACTTCACCTACGGCGACTGCCAGAAGGAAATGGACATGGTGAACAAGGCGTTCATCGAGATCATGACCGAGGGCGACGCCAACGGCCGCGGCTTCCAGTACCCGATCCCGACCTACTCCATCACCAAGGATTTTGACTGGAGCGAGACCGAGAACAACCGCCTTCTCTTTGAGATGACCGCCAAGTACGGCACGCCGTACTTCTCCAACTACATCAACTCCGACATGGAGCCGAGCGACGTGCGCTCGATGTGCTGCCGTCTGAGGCTGGATCTGCGCGAGCTGCGCAAGAAATCCGGCGGCTTCTTCGGCTCCGGCGAGAGCACCGGCTCGGTCGGCGTCGTGACGATCAACATGCCGCGCATCGCCTATCTCTCCAAAACCGAGGACGAGTTCTACCAGCGGCTCGACCACATGATGGACATCGCGGCCCGCTCGCTCAAGACCAAGCGCACCGTTATCACCAAGCTCCTCGACGCCGGGCTTTATCCCTACACGAAGTACTATCTCGGCACCTTTGAGAACCACTTCTCCACGATCGGTCTCGTCGGCATGAACGAGGCGTGCCTCAACGCCCGCTGGCTGCACAAGGACCTCACCGATCCCGAGGCGCTGGAGTTCACCAAGGCCGTTCTCAACCACATGCGCGAGCGGCTGAGCGATTATCAGGAAAAGTACGGCGATCTCTACAACCTGGAAGCGACCCCGGCGGAGAGCACGTCCTACCGTCTCGCCAAGCACGACCGCAACCGCTACCCCGAGATCATCACCGCCAACATGAACGGCACCCCGTACTACACCAACAGCTCTCACCTGCCCGTGGGCTACACGGAGGATATTTTCTCCGCGCTGGATATTCAGGACGATCTCCAGACGCTGTACACCTCCGGCACGGTGTTCCACGCCTTCCTCGGCGAAAAGCTGCCCGACTGGCGCGCCGCCGCCGATCTCGTGCGCAAGATCGCCGAGAACTACAAGCTGCCGTACTACACGATGAGCCCGACGTACTCCGTCTGCCACGACCACGGCTACATTACCGGCGAGCACTTCACCTGCCCCAAGTGCGGCAAGGACACCGAGGTCTGGAGCCGCATCACCGGCTACTACCGTCCCGTGCAGAACTGGAACGACGGCAAGGTGCAGGAGTTCAAGGACCGCAAGGAGTACAACATCGGCCACAGCCACTTCACCGGCGGCATCCACCGCCACGAGGCCTGCTGCGGCGACGGCACCGTCGCCCACGGCATGCAGCCCGAAGAGGTCGGCACCGTTTCCGCGGCGCATACCGCGCAGCTCTTCACCCGCACGACCTGCCCGAACTGCCGCGTGGCTGAGAAGATGCTCGACAAGGCCGGATATGCCTACGAGAATCTGACCGCCGAGGAGCACCCCGAGCTCTGCCGCGAATACGGCATCAAAGGCGCGCCGACGCTCGTGCTCTCCGACGGTGTGCATTTTGAGAAATACTACGGCGTGGCCGAGATCAAAAAGCTCCTCGCCGAAACCGCGCAGAAGGCGGAATAAGCCGCTTTTTCCCGCACAAAATAGAAACGAAGCCCGCTCCGGCGGGCTTCGTTTGCGATAAAGCGGAAGAAAACCTCTCCGTCTTTTGCCTGCGGCAAAAGCCACCTCCCCTGTTAGGGGAGGCAGGTAGGTTATCGGAATTCTAACTTGGCTCCCCTAACAGGGGAGCTG
>DPHR01000013.1:0-766 GCA_003522945.1 Clostridiales bacterium | reverse complement strand
GGGAATGACCGCCGCCATTTACGCCCGCCGCAGCGGGAAAAGTGTCCTTCTGCTCGAACGCGAGGGCTACGGCGGCCAGATCGCCTACGCGCCGCGCGTGGAGAATTATCCCGGCGTCGCCTCCGTCGGCGGCGCGGAGCTCGCCGAGCGGATGCTCGAGCAGATGCTCGCGCTTGACGCTGAGACCGACGTCGGCGAGGTTTTGTCCGTGGAGCGCACCGGGGAGAATTTCACCGTACGCACCGAGGACGGCGTATACGAAAGCCGCGCCGTGATCCTCGCCACGGGCGCAAAGCACCGCCATCTCGGTCTGCCGGATGAGGAGGAGCTTCTCGGCCACGGCGTTTCGTACTGCGCGGTGTGCGACGGCGGATTTTATAAAAACGGCGTCACCGCCGTTGTCGGCGGCGGGGACAGCGCGCTGCAGGAGGCGCTGCTTCTTTCCGATATCTGCCGGACCGTGTATCTCATCCACCGGCGCGACGCCTTCCGCGGCGACGCCGAGAAGCAGGCGCGTCTCTTCGCGCGAAAGAACGTTAAAGTCCTCACGCCGATGGAGATCGCCGGATTTCTCACGGAGGACGACTCTCTCCGCGCGCTGCGGCTGAAAAATACCGCGACCGGCGAAGAGACCGAGCTTGGCGTGGACTGTCTTTTTGTCTCCGTCGGGCAGCAGCCGGAGCTTGAGCGCTTCGCCGCGCTCCTGCCGCTCACGGCGCAGGGCTACGCCGCCGTGCCAGAGACCGGCGAAACGCCCGTCCGGGGC
>DPHR01000152.1 GCA_003522945.1 Clostridiales bacterium | reverse complement strand
CGCGCTCTCGCTCGCGCTTGCCGCGCTGTATCTCGCCGACCAGAAACAGTTTTGTCCGGCGGGCGAATGCGGAGCCGCTCTCACGCCGCGGATGCTGCGCATCGCGCTGCCGCTCGCCTCGTCCGCCTATGCGCGGAGCGCGCTCAACACGTTCCGCCAGCTTCTCGTGCCGCGGGGTCTTCGCCTTTCGGGGCTGAGCGCCGAGAGCGCGCTCGCGGGCTACGGCGTCATCAACGGCATGGCGATGCCGGTCTTGCTTTTGCCGACGTGCCTGCCGCTCTCGGTCGCGGAGCTGCTCGTCCCGGCGCTCACGGAGATGCAGGTCGCCGGAGAACATGAGCGGGTGCGCCGGAGCGTGCGGGAGATGCTCGGGAAAACGTTTCTTCTCTCGCTCGGCGCGGCGGCCGCATTTTTCGTTTTCGCCCGCCCGCTCGGAATGCTGCTCTACGGCAGCGCGGAAGCCGCGCGCTTTCTCCGGCTGCTCGCGCCGATGGTGCCGTTCCTCTATACCGACATCGTGACCGACGGCTGTCTCAAGGGGCTGGGGCAGATGATGGCGTCCATGGCGTTCAACATTGCCGAGGCCGCGCTGGGGCTTGTTCTCGTGTGGGCCCTTCTCCCCCGCTGGGCGCTCACGGGCTATCTTGTGACGCTCTACATCTGCGAGGTGTTCAACTTCACACTGAGCCTTCTGCGGCTGCGGCAGATTATAAACGGGGACGGTTCTCATTGACGACCTTGTGTCAGAGAGAACCGTCCCCATGGATAACTTTATTCCTTTTTCGCATCGGCGAGATTCACGCCGATGCCGTTTACCTCCACGCCGCCATCGGCGGGAATGAGGATGTATTTCCGCCCGTCGATCTCGCGCGTCTCGACGAGATACCCAAACTCGCCCGGCAGTGTGATCTTCACCTCCGGCGTTACGATCTCGAGCTTTTTGCTCTCAACGATGTTGTTCGGGTCGAGCGCGGCGTGCGAACCGTAGCGCTTTTCGCATTCGCGCTCGAACTTCTCCGTCTTTTCGAGCGGCACACCGCTCGTGCGCAGCACGCTCACCACGTCGCGCGCCGTGATCTCCAGCGCATCCGGGTCTTTGGCTTCCTTGTGTTCTTCAATGCGGCTGCGCAGATTTTCGTGCACGGCCTGCACGACGTCGAACCGGCAGTCGGTATCGAGCGCCGCGGCGAGCGTTTCGGAGAACGTCTCCTTCTGCTCGGCGGCTGACATCGGCGGCGCGACACGGAACAGCCCGTCGATCAGCTCGGGATGGATCTCCGCGGTATCATGGCTGTAGTAGAGCGCGTCATAAATGTTCGCGCGGCGGTCATCGAACGCCGGGAACAGAAAGCCAAGCGCCGGGGCCGCGACGGTCTGGCCGGTGGACGTGCCGTGAAACGCGCGTTCCTCCGAAAAATACCGCAGCGCCGCCGTCGCATCCTTCACGGGGCAGACCGTGCAGACGAAGAAGCGGAACACCTCGTCGCTCAGCTCGTCCTTCTCGCCGTCCGCGCCGCGGTGCGGCACATCGTAGGCGTCGCCCGCGAGGAGAATGAGGTAGTTTTCGCCCTGCATATCGAGCGAGGAGATGACACGCGAATAGAGCTCATGCCGCGCGTTCTCGTCGGCGCACGCGCTCTCGCGCAGGGCCTGCAGCAGCCGGTGCTCGTCGCTCCCGGCGACCTGCTTCGTTTCAAACGGGATATCGATGAGATTTCGCCCGAGTGAGCCGGAGAGCGTTTTGCGCAGGAGCGTCAGATACATCTCCTGCTCCTCCTTGCCGGACATGCCGAGAGACACGTCCGTTTCCGCGACGACCTCGCGCATACCGTTTACAAAGCAGCCGTATACATGGGCAATGCCGCTCCGCTCCGGCCGGAACCGGCGGCGGAGCTCGTTGAGTTCTTTCTGATTCATTATGTACCTCTTAAAATGAGAAAATGGCCTGCGCACCGTAGGTGACGACCGAGACGATCACGCCGGCGATCACAACGCCGATGACGATGGCCGGGAACGCGCGCTTGAGCCGCATCTCCATCATCGCCGCGACGAGCGCGCCCGTCCATGCCCCCGTGCCGGGCAGCGGGATGGCCACGAGAATGGCGAGACCCCAGAACGCGTACTTTTCCACGGCGGCGCGGTTTTTCTCCGCTTTCTTCTCCATGCGCGTCACGAGCCCGTCGAGCTTCGGCATATGCGCGCGCATCCACGCGAAGATCCTGCGGATGAAAAGGATGATGAACGGCACCGGCACAAGATTGCCGAGCACCGAGGCAATGATCGCCGTCCAGAGGTTCAGCCCGCGCACGACGCCGAACGGGATCGCGCCGCGCAGCTCCACGACCGGAACCATCGCTACGAGAAACGTGAGTAAAATGTCTTTCATGGGCATGACGCCGTCTCCCCTGTCGGAACGGCCTGATCCTCCGTTTTATTACAGTTCTTTCGCCGCGCGGCGCGTCTTTTTCCGCCGCTGCACGAATGCGCTGAGTTTATCCAGCAGCTTGTACATCACATTCATCACCGGCCAGGCAAGCAGCGCGAACACCGCAAGCACGAGCGCGCTGAGAAAATCGAGCGTCACAAGGTTGAAAAGCGCCTTGAGGAACAGAAAGCTCCCCGCAAAGCCGAGCGCGAGCACGCAGATCATCGCGATGCGCAGCTTGTTGTACGGCTTCGCCGTCTGGTGCACCATCATGAGTCCCACAACGCCCATCACGCCGGCACAGATCGTGCTCATGGCGGTGTCCGGCAGATCGGCGGCCAGATAGAAGAGCATCACGCCGCCGACGAGCAGGATATCCGTGAGCGCCGCCGGGAGCGCGCGCCGCACCACGTTTTTGAGAAATTTTCCCTGCACGAGCGAGCGGTTCGGCTCCATGGCGAGGATGAACGCCGGAACGCCGATCGTCATGCAGTTCACAAGGCCGAGCTGCGCGGGGCTGAGCGGGTACGGCAGAGTGAAGATCAGACTGATGATCGCCATCGCGATCGAGAACATGTTCTTCACAAAATAAAGCGAGGCGGAGCGCTCGATGTTGTTGATGACGCGCCGCCCCTCGGCGACGACGTCCGGGAGCGAGGCAAAATTCGAGTCCGTGAGCACGATCTGCGATACCTGACAGGCAACGTCGCTTCCTGAGGCCACGGCGATGGAGCAGTCGGCTTCCTTGAGCGCGAGCACGTCGTTTACGCCGTCGCCGGTCATGGCGACCGTGTGCCCCTGTTTTTTGAGCGCAAGGACGAGCCGCCGCTTCATCTCCGGCGTTACGCGGCCGAATACGACGCATTCGCGCGCCGCCTTTTCGACCTGCCCGTCGGTCTCAAGTGTGCGGGCGTCCACCGCCCGGTCCGCGTCCGGGATCCCCGCGCGGCGGGCGACCTCGGAAACCGTGAGCGGGTTGTCGCCGGAGATCACGCGCACGGAAACGCCCTCGCGCGCAAACCACGCGAACGTATCCGGCGCCTCGGCGCGGATCTTGTTGGAGAGCAATATGAGCGAGATGGGCAGTCGCTCGGCGGTGAGCGCTTCATCGGTGAGCTGCCCGTCGTAGAGCGCGAGGAGCAGCACGCGGCAGCCCTTCGCGCTGTAGTGATCGATCTTTTCCCGATAGGCGTCAAAATCGCCGCCGAGGATGACCTCCGGCGCGCCGAGAAGATAGGTCTCATCCTCATGGAACGAAACGCCGCCGTATTTCTTCGCGCTCGTGAACGGGAGCGCGGCGATCGCGCGCTGATTCACCTCGCCGGTGAAGAATTTGCGCATGGCGGCCATGGTGTCGTTATCGCCGCGCATCGCCGCGCAGTAGTCCGCCATGATCATGTGGATATCCTCGGCGATGAACCGGTCAGGGCAGAGCGGGACGATATCGTCCACGATCATTTTGTTTTCCGTCACCGTGCCGGTCTTGTCCACGCAGAGCGTATCGACGCGCGCGAGCGTTTCGATGCAGTCCATCTCGCGGCACATCGTCTTTTTCTGCGCCAGACGCAGCACGCCCGCCACAAGCGCAAGGCTCGTGAGCAGATACACACCCTCCGGGATCATGCCGACGAGCGCACCTACCGTGGACGTAACGCCCGCGGGGATGCTCCGGCCAAGCCAGTGGACTTCCTTTACCACGAGCAGCACGCCCATCGGGATGATGCCGATGCCGATCCATTTGACGAGGTCGTTCAGCGCCTTCATCATACCCTTGGCCTGACGCTTTTTCTGCGCTTTCGCGTCGAGCGTCAGACGGCTGACGAACGAATCCGCGCCCACGGCGGTGAGCCGCGCGCGGCACATGCCGGAGACAAGAAAGCTGCCCGAGAGCAGCGTATCGCCCGGCGCTTTGCGGATCTCGTCCGCCTCGCCGGTGACGAGCGCCTCGTTGACAAGGCACGTCCCGTCCACCACGACGGCATCGGCGCAGACCTGCTCGCCGGTCGAAAAGAGGACGATATCGTCCCGCACGAGCGAGGACACGTCCACGCGCTTTTCGCGCCCCTCGCGCACAACGGCGCATTGCGGCGCGGTCAATATATTCAGCGCATCGAGCGCCTTTTTGCTGCGCAGCTCCTGCACGATGCCGATCACGGCGTTAATAATGACGACGATGACGAACGAAAGGTTCAAAATCGACGCCTTCACCGCCACAAGGCACAGCGCGAGCACAAGAAACACGAGGTTAAAGTACGTGAGAAGATTCTCCCGCACGATCTGCCCCGTGGTGCGCGTGGGCGGTTCAACCGGGCGGTTGTCCCAGCCCGCGGCGGTGCGCGCGGCGGCCTCGGCCTCGGTGAGCCCTTCGAAGGGCGCGGCCTCCTTCACGGCGATCTCCTGCCGGACGGCTTCCTCTTCTGTTTTTCTGCGGAACAGCTTCAAAGCGCCAAGCCCTCCCCCGAAAAAAGCGTTATGTATTAGTATACCATTTTTTCGCTCTTTTTCAATAAAGACCGTCTTAAAATTGCGTAAAGAACGCCTGCCTTCGGATGACAAAAGCAGGCGTTCGTTTGATTTTTATCCCAGCAGCCGCACGCGCGTTACGCCGGGGATGGCGCGCATCTCCTCCTCCGCCGCTTCGTCCAGATGCTCGGTCGTATCGAAGATCGTATAGGCGATCTCGCCGCGCGCCTTGTTGAGCATGTGCTCAACGTTGACGTTGCCCGCGGCGATGATCTCGAGAAACCGGTTGAGCATGCCGGGCCGGTTGCGGTGGATGAGGCACAGGCGGCTCTTTCCGAGCCGGTCGAGCGTCGCGTTCGGGAGATTGACGCTGTTTCGGATGTTGCCGTTGCGGAGATAGTCCACGATCTCGCGCGCGGCCATGACCGCGCACTTTTCCTCCGCCTCCGGCGTCGTGGCGCCGAGATGCGGGAAGCACACGACATTTTTCTTTCCGACGAGCTTTGCGTTCGGGAAGTCGGTCACATAGCGCGCGACCTGCCCGCTCTCAATGGCGGCAAGGAGCGCGTCGTCGTCCACAAGCTCACCGCGGGCGAAGTTCAAAATGCGCATGCCGGGCTTCATCTTCGCAAACGTTTCGGCGTTCAGGTAGTGGAACGTCTCCGGCGTGGAGTGGATGTGCATGGTGAGATAGTCGCACGTGCGGAAGAGAACGTTGAGATCCGTGACGTGCTCGACCTTGCTCGAAAGGTTCCACGCGGAATCGACCGAGAGATACGGATCGTACCCGCTCACCTCCATATCGAGCTTGAGCGCGGCGTTCGCCACGCGCGAGCCGATCGCGCCGAGACCGATGACGCCGAGGCGCTTGCCGGATACCTCCGGCCCGGCGAAGGCGTTCTTCCCTTTCTCCACGAGCGCAGGGATCTTATCGCCCTCCGGGGCGAGGGATTCCACCCACTCAACCGCGCCGACAATGTCACGCGAGGCCATCGTGAGCGCGCACAGCAGCAACTCCTTGACCGAATCGGCGTTCGCGCCGGGGGTGTTGAACACCGCGATGCCCTCGGCGGTGCAGCGCTCGATGGGGATGTTATCCACGCCGATACCGGCGCGGCCGATGCACAGAAGCTCCTTATTGAATACGGCGTCGTGCAGCTTGGCCGAGCGGATGAGAAGCGCGTCGGGCGCGCTCATCTCGGGACTCACGGCGCAATTTTCCGCTTTCAGCTCGTCAAGCCCCTTTTCCGCAATAGCGTTCATGGTTTTTATATTAAACATGGTGTTTCGCCTCAAATTCCTTCATAGTCTCCACCAGACGAAGGACGCCCTCCTCCGGCATGGCGTTATAAAGCGACGCGCGCATCCCGCCCGCAACGCGGTGGCCCTTGAGATTGCGCAGCCCCCGCTCGAGCGAGAACTTCACAAACTCGGCGTCTGTACCGGCGTCTCCCGTGCGGAACGTTACGTTCATGTCGCTGCGGCTCGCGCGCTCGGCGCAGCCATGGAAGAGCGCGCTCTCGTCCAGATAGTCATAGAGGAGCTTCGCCTTGGCGCTCTTGCGCTTTTCCATGCCCGCGACGCCGCCCTGCTTCTCGAGCCAGTCGAGCACGAGACCGAGCATATAAATATTGTAGCACGGGGGCGTATTGTACATGGAATCCTTGTCGATCATGCGCTGATAGCTCATCATCAGCGGCGTAACGGCGCGCTCGTGTCCGGCGAGCGCGCGGTCGATGATCACGACCGTCAGCCCCGCGGGGGCCATGTTCTTCTGTGCCCCGGCATAGATGATGCCGAATTTCGACACGTCCACCGGGTGCGAGAGGATCTCCGAGGACATATCGCATACGATCGGCACGCCGCCGGTCTCCGGCACATACTTCCACGCCGTACCGAAGATCGTGTTGTTGGCGCAGTAATAAAAATACTTTGCCTCCGGCGAGAGTGAAAGCTCCTCCTGCGCCGGGATGCGGTCAAAGCCGGTAGCCTCGCTCGATGCCGCGATGTTCACGCGGCAGTACTTTCCCGCTTCCTTCGCGGCGATATTGGCAAAGTTGCCGGTCACGGCGTAATCGGCCGTGTCGCCCTCGGCGGTCAGATTGAGCGGGATCATCGAAAACTGGAGCGACGCGCCGCCCTGCAAAAACAGGATCTCGTGCGTATCCGGCACGGAGAGCGCCTTTTTGAGCTTCGCTTTTGTCGCGGCAAATATATCCATAAATTCCCGGCTGCGGTGGCTCATCTCCATCACGGAGAGACCGCTGCCGTGATAGTTCAGCAGCTCGGCTGCCGCTGTTTGCAGCACCTCCGTCGGCAGCACGGACGGCCCGGCGGAGAAATTGAATACGTCCTCGCGGTTCATAGCTGGATTTCCTTTCCGGTTTTCCCCGGCTCGCGGGGTTATAGCGATTTAGTTTATTATATACCCAACGAATTAGTCTGTCAAAGTGCCGTACCGACAAGCATTTCACCGCGCACACCGGTGATTTTTACTTTTCTCACAACGCCGTGCGGCATATCGCCCAGCACGGCGACCTCGGTATAGTTCTCGGCGTGGCCGCGGCTCTCGCCGTCCGACTCCGTTTCAAAAATAACTTCGAGCGTTTTGCCGACGCAGGACGTGAGATATTCCCGCTGCATCCGCTCCGCAATATGCGCGGCTCTCGCGGCGCGCGCGGCCTTTTCGCTCTTTTCGATCTGGCTGGGCATATCCGCCGCCTTTGTGCCGGGGCGGATCGAATACGGGAACACGTGCATCTGTGCAAAGGCGCATTTTTCGATGAAGGCGAGCGTCCGGGAAAACTCTTCCTCCGTCTCGCCGGGAAAGCCGGTGATAAGATCGGTCGTGAGAGCGCAGCCGGGGAAAGCCGCGCGCAGCCGCTCCATGACGGCGAAAAATTCCGCGGTCGTATACTTCCGGCGCATGCGCGAGAGTGTCGCGTCGCACCCGGACTGCATGGAGAGATGGAAGTGCGGGCAGACGTTGAGCTTTTTCAGGCGCGCAACGAATGTATCCGTCACGACCGTCGGCTCGAGCGAGCCGAGATGGATGCGCGCGCTACGCGCGCCCACGGCGACGGCCTCGAGCGCGTCGATGAGCGTTTTGCCGTTTTTGAGATCCTTGCCCCACGAGGCGATCTCGATGCCGGTGACGACGATCTCCTTATAGCCCTGCGCGGCGAGCGA
>DPHR01000166.1 GCA_003522945.1 Clostridiales bacterium | reverse complement strand
CGCCTCGCGTCCGCACGCCGCCGCGCAAAGTCCCGCGCAGAGCGTGGCGAGCGAGCCGAAAACGACGTCCAGTATCCCGGCGGCGGAGATCATGTTCGCCAGCGCGCAGCCGAGAAACAGACCAACGGACGTATACGGGAAGAAAACCGGCAGCACGCACAGCGCTTCCGAAATACGAAATTGCAGATTGCCGTAGCTGATGGGAGCAAGCAGCATCGTGAGCGCGGCATAGAGCGCGCCGACGACGGCGGGGATAATGAGCTTTTCGCGAAGATCGTTGCTGTTCAAGACAAGGTACCTCTTTCTGTGGTGATATTTAAAAATTTTCGGGCAGACCGCAGCCGCACCAGCTCTGGCGGTACAGTCCGTATTCGTGCGAAAGTTCAATGCTGCGGCGGTAGCCGTCGCGCTTTTTGAAATCCGACGGCAGCCACAAAACGCCGTGATCTTCGGCGAGCTTTTCGCCGATGGCGTTGATAAGCGGGGCGTTCTTGTGCGGGGAGACGGTGAGCGTCGTGGCGAAATAGTCGTATCCGCCCTCGCGCGCGGCCTCCGCCGTGCGGGAGAGCCGGAGAACAAAGCACTCCGTGCACCGCGCGCCGCCCTCTGCCTCTGCTTCCAGCCCCGCCGCGGCGAGGCGGAACGCCGTCTCGTCCCGCTCCGGGACGATCAGTCCGACATTTTTGCCGAACGGCGCCGTTTCGAGCAGGTGCTTCTGCCAGAAGAGCCGCTTTTCCCATTCCTCCGCGGGGAGGATGTTCGGGTTATAGAAGAAAACGTCGATATCGAAATGCGGCGCGAGCCGCTCGAGACACGCGCTCGAGCACGGGCCGCAGCAGCTGTGAAGAAGGAGCCGGGGGCGGGCATCAAGCGACGCGATGAGCGCGTCCATCTCCCGCTGATAGTTTCTCTGCTGCACGGCGTTTTCCTCCTTCCCTCCAAGAGACTATTTATATTATAATCTTTTTCATAAAAAAACAAGGGCATTGACGAAACTTGTGCGCCAAGAGTAAAATGAATGGGATAGCGTCGATTAACAAAGAAAAAGATTGGAGAAATACCCATGGACAACCGCCGCAGCAAGGAGAATTACTATCTCGACATTGCCGAGGCCGCTCTGGAGCGCAGCACCTGTCTCCGGCGGCAGTTCGGCGCGATCATCGTGCGTGACGACGAGATCGTCGCCACCGGCTACAACGGCGCCCCGCGCGGACGGCGCAACTGTTCCGATCTCGGCCGCTGCACCCGGCGCGAGCTGAACATCCCCGCCGGAGAGCGGTACGAGCTCTGCCGCAGCGTCCACGCCGAGGCCAACGCCATCATTTCCGCCGCGCGGCGCGACATGATGGGCGCGACGCTCTATCTTGTCGGGCGCGATACCGCCACCGGCGGCTATTATCCGGAAACGACCCCCTGCGCCATGTGCCGCCGGCTCATCATCAACGCCGGCATCGCGCAGGTCGTCTGCCGCACCGGCGCAGACGAATACACGACCACGCTCGTGCGCGACTGGGTGTACCACGACGATTCCATCGGCTGAAAAGAACAGCAAACCGCCGCCGTTTCCTATCGGAAACGGCGACGGGTTCTTTTTACAGCTGTGCTTTTGTTTTGTTCCTTGCGATGGCAACAACGGTGCCGGTGAGGGCGAAGAGCGCGAGCGCGTTCGGGAGCACCATGAGATTGTTGAAAAGGTCCGTGAGCTCCCAGACGAGATCGTTGGACATCATCGTTCCGGCGAAAATGAACACGAGGGCGATGACCGTATAGACCGCCGTGCTCCGCTTGGCGTTTTCGCGCCCGAAAAGATAGATCACGTTGATCTTGCCGAAGAGGTTCCAGCTCAGCACCGTGGAGAACGCAAAGAAGAAGAGGCAAACCGCCACGAAGATCGCGCCGAAGCGGCTGCCGAACACGGTGCCGAACGCGGTCTGCGCAAGATTGCTCTTGCCGAGGATCTCTGTCACGCTGCCGGTGTAGCCGTTTGCCAGCGGGCCATCGGGCGTATAGAGCGTGGAGATGATGACGAGCGCGTTGAGCGTGAGCACGACGAACGTATCCATAAATACGCCGATCATCGCCACAACGCCCTGCTCATGCGGAGACTTGACGTGCGCCTGCGCGTGGGCGTGGGGCGTGGAGCCCATACCGGCCTCGTTGGAGAAAAGGCCGCGCTTCGCGCCCTGCGAGAGCGCCGTTTTCAGCGCGTAGCCGAAGCCGCCGCCGAGGATGGCCTGCGGCTGGAAGGCATATTTAAAGATCATGCCGAACGTCGCGGGGATGTACCGGATGCGCACAACGAGCACAACAAGCGCGCCCGCGAGGAAGATTGCCGCCATGACCGGCACGATCTTTTCCGCGACGGCGGCGAGACGGCGCACGCCGCCGAGGAAGATGACGCCGCAGAGGACAACGAGCGCAATGCCGACGATCCACGCCGGGACGCCGAACGCGGTCTCAAACGTTGAGCCGATGGAGTTGGACTGCACCATGCATCCCATAAAGCCGAGCGCAAGGATGATGGCGACGGCGAAAAAGCCCGCGAGGAACTTTCCGAAGCCGCCCTTGAAGGCGGTCGTGATGTAATAGACCGGGCCGCCGTGGATCGTGCCGTCTTTATCGACCTGCCGGGTGGTCAGCGCGAGCGTCGCCTCGGCATAAATGGTCGCCATGCCGAAAAAGGCGATGACCCACATCCAGAAAATCGCGCCGGGGCCGCCGGTCAAAATCGCGCCGGACGCGCCGACGATGTTGCCGGTGCCGACCTGCGCGGCAATGGCGGTGGCGAGCGCCTGAAAGGAGCTCATGCCGCTCGCGTGCTTCTCGCCGCGGAGCGTGAGATTGCCGAACACGCGGCGCATACCCTCGCCGAAGCAGCGCACCTGCACAAAGCGCGTGCGGATCGAGTACCACAGCCCGACGGCGATGAGAAGAAAGACGAGAACATAGTTGGATAGATACGCGTTGAGATCGTATACCACGGGGTAGAGCGCATTTTCGATGGCGGTAAACATGTGCGGGATCCTCCTTAGATAAATAGAAAAAAGCTGCCGGATTTCGGCAGCTCCAGAGAATATGCAGTTTCGGAAATAACCCCGTACATGTTCGCGGTCTATCACGATTCTGCCCTGTCCTTTTGCCTGAGAGTTTCGGCCCGGAATGCGAGCCTTGCACCTTCGGCACCCGATCAAACGGGATTCTCCAGAGTGTCCTCCACTTTCAGTTTTCGGAAATCCTGAAAGCTTCTATGGAATTCGAGTGTTACCTTACCATAGTTTCGCCGTACTGTCAATAAAAAGTTTTTCTATCGCGGACATTTTTCTTTATGTCAAAAACTCTCTGCCAAAAACAGCAGAGAGTTTTCGTTTATTTCGCTGCCATGGCGATCTGCTCGGGCGTGATGGGAAGCTCGCGAAACCGCTTGCCGGTGGCGTTGTACACCGCGTCGGCGATCGCCGGGAGAGGCGTGTTGATGACGACCTCGCCGATGGACTTTGCGCCGTACGGCCCGGTCTCCTCGTAGCTTGCCTCGAATTCGACGGAGATACGGCCGATGTCCTGCCGCGTCGGGATCTTATACTGCATGAGGGAGTTTTCCGCCGGCATGCCGCGGCGGTCGTAGGTGATGTTTTCCGTGAGCGCCATGCCGATGCCCTGCAGTATGCCGCCCTCGGCCTGCACGCGGGCGAGATTCGGGTTGATGGGCGTGCCGCAGTCCACGGCGGCGACGAAGTTCACGACCTGCGTTTCGCCGGTCTCGCGGTCAAGCTCGATTTCGGCCGCGCCCACCATGAACGGCGGGGGTGAGATCGGCGAGGTGTGCGTCACGGTCGCTTCAAGCGCGATCGCATTTCCGCACTGGGAGGCGAGCGCGATCTCCCCGAGCGAGACGGACTTCTCCCCGTCCGCCGTTTCGGCGCAGCTCCCGGTGAGGAGCACGTCGTCCTCGCTGCACGCGAGCATACGCGCGGCGAGCGCCGTGATCTTTTCGCGCAGCGCGAGCGCGCACTGCTCCACGGCTTTGCCGGTAACGTACGTTGTGCTGGAGGCGTAGGAGCCGGAATCGTAGGGCGAGGAATCCGTATCCGCGCCGAGAACGGAAATGTCCTCCAGCGGGCAGTCGAGCGCTTCGGCGGCGATCTGCGCGAGGATCGTATCGCAGCCGGTGCCCATGTCCGCCGCGCCGATGGAGAGGGTGTACCCGCCGCCGTCGTTCAGCTTGAGCGTCGCACTGCCGACGTCTACGTTGTTGATGCCGGAGCCCTGCATCGCCATGCCCATGCCGACGGCGCGCACCTTGCCGTTCCCCATATCGCGGCAGGGGTACTTTTCGTCCCAGCCGATGCGCCGCCGCACGCTTTCGAGACACGCCTCGAGCGCGCAGCTCGTATTCTCCTGCCCGTAGTAGGCGGGCATTATCTCCCCCTCGCGGGGGATGTTGCGCTTTCGTATCTCAAAGGGGTCGATGCCGAGCCGCGCGGCCAGCTCGTTCACGGCGGACTCCACGGCGAAGAGGCCCTGCGTCGCGCCGTAGCCGCGGTACGCGCCCGAGGACATGTGGTTGGTGTATACAACGTCGTACACGAACCGGTACGCCTCGGCCTTGGCATAAAGCGGGATGGATTTGTGGCCGGAAAGCCCGACGGTCGTGGGGCCGTGCTCGCCGTAAGCGCCGGTATTGGAGAGCGTATAGAGATCGATCCCACGGACAATGCCGTTCTTATCCGCGCCGAGACGCACATGCATCTCCATTTCGTGCCGCGGGCTGCCCGCGATCATGCACTCGCGGCGGGAGAAGACGATCATGCTCGGCTTTTTCGTCATCCACGTGACGAACGCCGGATAAACGGCGCTCACCGCCGTCTGCTTCGCGCCGAAGCCGCCGCCGACGCGGGGCTTGCTCACGCGGATCTTTGAGCGCGGGATGTGCAGCGCGTTCGCCACGATGCGGCGCGTGTGGAACACGATCTGCGTGGAGCTCACGATGTGCAGCCGGCCGTAGGTGTCGATCGTGCAGAACGTGCGGAACGTTTCCATCGGCGTCTGCTGGCAGGCTTTCGTGTGGTACACGCGGTCAATGACAATATCGCAGTCACGGAGCACGGCATCGATATCGCCCTGCCCGTCCTCCTCGTGCGCGCAGAGATTGCGGCGGTTGTCCGCGCCGACGGGACACTGCGCCTCCCAGTTGTCCTCCGGGTGGACGAGCACGGGGTTATCGAGCGCGGTGCGGAAATCGAGCACCGGCTCGAGCACGTCGTACTCGACCTTTACGAGCTTCATCGCCTTATCGACGCACGCCTCGTCCCGCCCGGCGAGAATGGCGACAACGTCGCCCGCAAAGCGGACGTGGCGGTCGATCACGAGCCGGTCGAGCGGGCTCGGCTCCGGCGCGGTCTGCCCGGCCTGCGTATAGCGCCGGGCGTTCTGCGGCACGTCCTTCCACGTAAACACGGCTTCCATGCCCGGCACGCGCATGGCGCGTTCGGTGTCGATCTCGCGAACCATGGCGTTCGCGTGCGGCGAGCGGAGAAGCTTCACCACAAGGCAGTTTTCCGGCGCGATGTCCTCGGTGTAGACCGGCTGCCCGGTCACGAGCTGCATGGCGTCCAGCTTGCGCACGCCCTGATTGACGGTGGTCATTCTTCGCTCGCCTCCTTCGCCTTTTTCCACGCGAGGAAGCTCTGTATGCCGCGCAGCTGCCCCTCGTAGCCCGAGCAGCGGCAGAGATTGCCCGCGAGATACTCCCTGATCTCGCTCTCGTCCGGGTCGGGGTTTTCGCGCAGGAGCGCGAGCGTATTCATAATAAAGCCGCTGTTGCAGAAGCCGCACTGCTCCGCGCCCTGGTCGGCGAGGAATGCGCCGAACTCTGCGGCTTCGCTTTGCAGCCCCTCGAGCGTCGTGACGCTCCGGCCCTGCACGCGCGCGGCGAGCGTGGCGCAGGAGAGGATGGGTGTGCCGTCGAGATACACTGTGCAGAGGCCGCAGTTGCCGGTGCCGCACCCGCGCTTGACGCTTTTGCAGCCGAGACGCCGCACAAGGTCGAGCAGCAGCGTGTCCGGTGCGATATCCGCGGACACGGCTTTGTTATTGAGCGTAAAGGTGATATTCACTTCGCGCCTCCTTCCAGTTCGTCCACGGCGCGGCGGACGAGCACGCGGATAAGATGCTTCCGGTATGCCGCGCTGCCGCGGAGGTTGGAGCCGGTCGTGACCTGCGCGCTCACGATCTCCGGCAGCTCGCCCAGCGTGCACTGCGGCGTGAGCACGACCGCTCTTCCGGGCCGCGCGCCGACAGCGAAGCGGTATGCTCCGTCCGCAAGCCGCGCCGCGGCGCAGGTGAGCGCGGGGAAGTCCGTTTTTGTCGGGCGCACGGACTGATAGAAAAAGGCGGCATTTTCCTTCGGGATGTATACGCGCACGAGAATATCCCGGTCAAACGGCATTTCGGCAAACTGCGCCAGCGGGACGATTCCACCCTTATAGAGCTCGACCGAAGCGTTCAGCGCAAGGAGCACCGTGAGTACATCGGAAAAGCCGAACCGCCCGTAAACGCTCCCGCCGAGCGTTGCGGTATTCCGAAACTGTACGCCGACAATATGGCGCAGCGCTTCGCGCATCGCGCCGTTTGTGTACTTGTTCAGCCCCGCGTGCGTTTCGAGCGCGCGCAGAGAGACCATGGCACCGACGGCAAAGCCCTCCGGCGTTTCCTCAATTTTGTCGAGGCCGAGCCCGGATAGATCGATCGCCGTGCCGACGGCGGCATTCTGCATTTTGAGCCAGAGCATGCCGCCGATCACGCGGCTCGTGCGCTTCTGGTTAAGTGTCCACGCCTCTTCAAGCGAGGCGGGACGGACATATTCGCGGATGGTTATCATGGGTATCAGTTCTCCGTAAAGAATAATTCTCAAAAACGGCGGAAAGCCGCCAAAGCGGCTTTCCGTGTTTGTGTATAAACTTTAAAAGCGTGTTTTACTTTTTCAGGATACCGAGCAGACCGCGCTTGAGCATCTGGCCGCCGGCGGAGATGAGCTGCGTTTCGATCTTGGAGCGGATGCGTTCGGCTTTGCGCTTTTCCTCCGCTTCCTTTTTCTCCTTTTCGCGCTCGGCCTTGCGGCGGGCCTCGTCCTCGAGCTTCTGGGCGCGGCGGCGCTCCTCATCCTCGAGCTTCTGCGCACGGCGGCGCGCTTCGTCTTCGAGCTTCTGCGCGCGCTTTTCGTCCGCCTCCGCCTGCTTCCGGCGCTGCTTTTCCTCTTCGGCGGCGCGCTTTTCCTCTTCCAGCCGCTCCCGCTCCTGCGCGAGCGCCTCCTCCGCGGCCTGCATTTCGTCGGCGAGCACCTCATAAGCGGAGACGTTGTCCTCCGCCTCGTCGTACTTTTCCATGCCGTCGCGGAGGATCGCCTTGGCGCGCGTCATCGCCTCCGGCGCACCCATCAGGCTCTGCGGGCAGATGATCTTCGTGCGCTGCACCATGGCGGGGATGCCGTCCTCGCCGAGGAACGACGTGAGCGCCTCGCCGACGCCGAGCTCCATGATCGCGTCCTCGGCGTTGAACGCCGGGTTTTCGCGGAACGCCTGCGCCGCCACGCGCACCGCTTTCAGCTCGGTGGGCGTATAGGCGCGCAGCGCGTGCTGCACGCGGTTGGAAAGCTGCGCGAGCACGGTGTTCGGCACGTCCGCCGGGCTCTGCGTCACGAAGAACACGCCGATACCGCGCGAGCGGATCAGCTTCACAGTCTGCTCGATCTGCTGCACGAGCACCGCCGGGGCGTCGCGGAAGAGCATGTGCGCCTCATCGAAGAAGAACACGAGCTTCGGCTTTTCAAGATCGCCGACCTCCGGCATGGTCTCGAACAGCTCCGAGAGCAGCCAGAGAAGGAAGCTCGCGTACAGCGTCGGGTTCTGCACGAGCTTGACGCAGTCGAGCACGTTGACCATGCCGCGCCCCTCGGCGTCGGTGCGGATCCAGTCGTTCACATCGAGCGCCGGCTCGCCGAAGAACAGCTCGCCGCCCTCTTTCTCCAGCGGGAGCAGCGCGCGGAGGATCGCCGCAACGGACTGCGTGGTGATGTTGCCGTACTTCATGCGGTAATCTTCTTTATGGTCGTTCACATAGTTCAGCAGCGCGCGCAGGTCCTTGAGATCGTCGAGCAGCAGTCCGCGGTCGTCCGCAACGCGGAAAACGATCTGCAGAACGCCCGTCTGCGCCTCGCTCAGGCCGAGAATGCGGGAGAGCAGTTCGGGCCCCATTTCGCTCACGGTGGCGCGCACGGCATGGCCGCCGGTCTGGTAAATGTCCCAGAACGTGGTGGGGTAGCCGCGGTAGGCAAATTTGCCGGTGAGGCCAAAGCGCTCGATACGCTTCTGCATATCCTCGCTGTCCGCGCCGGGGGCGCAGATACCGGCGACGTCGCCCTTCACGTCGCACAGGAAAACGGGCACGCCCGCATCGGAGAGGGATTCCGCCAGCACCTTCATCGTAACGGTCTTGCCGGTGCCGGTCGCACCGGCGATCAGGCCGTGCCGGTTGCACATGGAGAGGGGAAGTTCCACCCGCTCCTCACCGGAGAGACCGAGATAGATTTTGCCGTTATCGTACATGATCGCGTCAACCTCCGCATATATACTGTTGCATGCTTTGCTTTTTGCGACTTTCATTATAACCGCCGATCTGCCGCTGTGCAACAGAAAAAGCTCCCATCCCGGAGGATGAGAGCTTTTTTGTCGATAAAAAACCGAAATCAGTCGGTCACGTAAGGCAGGATAGCGACCTGACGGGCACGCTTGATCGCCTCGGTGAGCAGACGCTGATGGTAGGCGCAGGCGCCGGTGGTGCGGCGGGGCAGGATCTTGCTGCGCTCGGACAGATACTTACGCAGCTTGACGGTGTCCTTGTAGTCGATATACTCGGCCTTATCCACACAGAACTGGCAGACCTTTCTGCGCTTGCGGTTCTTCTGCGGGGCAGCGGACTTATCAAAAGCCATGGTTCAAAAACTCCTTTCGTGAGTGTCAAAACGGCAGCTGGCCGTCGTCATCGTCGATCGTCTGGAACGATCCGGCCTGCGCTTTCGCGCTGTTAAAGCCCTCGTTGGAGGGGGTGCGGGGTGCGTACTCCTGACGGGGCGCGTACTCCTGCCGCGGGGCTCCGTCATCCCGGCGCTTGCTTTCGCCGAAATAGACGTTGTCCGCCACGACCTCCGCCGCGGTACGGCGGTTGCCGTCGCGGTCGGTGTAGTCACGGATCTGCAGCCGACCGGAAACCACGATCATGCTGCCCTTCGTGAAGTACTTGGAGACGAATTCCCCGGTCTGACGCCAGGCGGACACATTGATGAAATCGGTCTGCTTTTCACCGTTTTCACCGCGGCCGAAATCCCGGTCAACAGCAATGGAGAAGGACGCCACGGGAACGTTGGAGCCGGTATAGCGCAGCTCCGGATCCCGCGTCAGGCGGCCCATAAGAACGATATGATTCAGCATATCATTCCCTCCGCTTATTCGTAGCGCAGAGTGACAAGAGAGCGGATCACGCCGTCGGTGATGCCGAGGATACGATCCAGCTCGGCGGGAAGCTCGGGCCCGGAGGTGAACTTCACCAGCACATAGTAGCCCTCGGTAAGATAGTTGATCTCGTAGGCGAGCTTGCGCTTGCCCCACTCTTCCATCTCATCGACGGTGCCGTTCTGCTCGATCAGAGTCTTGAACTTTTCCACGATGGCCTGGGTCTCTTCCTCGGTGAGGTTGGGGTTGAGAACGTACAGGACCTCGTACTTTTCGGTGGTCTTAGCCATTAGTTGTCCTCCTTCTGGACTGCGGCCCCCTGCTCAGACAGGGAGCAAGGTGGATGGGATAAAAAATCTTACTTGAGTTCGACCTTCGCGCCGACGGCCTCGAGCTTGGACTTGATCTCCTCGCCCTCTTCCTTGGAGACGCCTTCCTTCAGCTTGGCGGGGACGGCTTCGACGATAGCCTTCGCCTCGGCAAGGCCCAGACCCAGCAGGCCGCGGACTTCCTTGATGACCTTGATCTTCTCAGCGCCGAACTCGGTCATGACAACGTCAAACTCGGTCTTCTCTTCGACAGCGGGGCCAGCAGCAACTGCGGGGCCGGCAGCGACGGCGGCGGCAGAAACACCGAAGGTGTCCTCCAGAGCATGTACGAGCTCGCTGAGCTCAAGAACGGTAAGGCCTTTGATCTCTTCGATCATGGCAGTGATTTTTTCACTCATTGTAATTTCCTCCATTAATTATTTGTGCAGCCTGATTATTCAGCTGCGGCTTCAGCAGCGCCGGACTCGATAGAGCCGCCCTTCTGCTCGAGAATCTGACCGAGACAAACGGCCAGGCCGGTGATGGGTGCGATCATGGTGCCCAGAACCTTGGAATACAGAGCATCCTTGGAGGGCAGAGAAGACATTTCGGCTATCTCAGCGTCGGTAAGGATCTTGCCCTCCATGAAGGCAGCCTTGACGTTGAAACGGTCGCCCAGCTTCTTGCTGTAATCATTGATGATACGGAAAGGAGCGATGGGGTCATTCTCAGCGGTGGCCAGAGAAGTGGTGCCGTTGAGGACATGGTCGAGACCGCTCATCCCCAGCTTGTCCAGAGCCTTTCTGGTCAGGGTGTTCTTGACAACAGTGTAGTTGACCTCGTCCTTGCGCAGCTCGGTACGCAGTGCGGTGTCCTCAGAAACGGTGATTCCCTTGTAATCGACCAGGATACCTGCGCTTGCGCCCTTGATGCGTTCAGCCAGAGCTTCGACTATCGCCTGCTTTTCGCTAAGAACCTTTGCATTTGGCATATTGTGTTTCACCTCCACGCGAATGATGACACGCTCAAAAAGAAAACCCCTGCGTCAAGACGCAAGGGCACAAAAACAATCACGGTAAACCTTGATATTGTTAATGTCCTCGGCAGGATTTACGGGCATGACCCACCTGCTGTCTTTGGAGCGCCATAACAATATAACAAAACTCTGCGTGAAAGTCAAGTATTTTCAATGCTTTTCGCTTTATTTTTTTAACTACGCAGTGATGTTCTTCTTTATGCGGCTTATCGCATTTTTCTCAAGGCGCGATACCTGCGCCTGCGATATGCCGACCTCCTTTGCGACCTCCATCTGCGTGCGCCCGTCATAGAAGCGCAGGGCGAGGATGTGCTTTTCCCTGCTGTCGAGCCGCTTCACGGCCTCCTGCAGCGCGATCTGCTCGAGCCACTGCTCATCGGTATTGCGCGTGTCGCCGATCTGATCCATCACGCAGGCGCTCTCGCCGCCGTCGCTGTACACCGGGTCATAGAGGGAGACGGGGTCGCTTATCGCCTCCATCGCGAACACGACCTCCTGCCGCGGTATGCCGAGCTCCTTGGCGATAGTTTCAATGCTTGGTTCGCGCCCGTCGGCGGCGGTCAGACGCTCCTTAGCCTGAAGCACCTTATAGGCGGTGTCGCGCATCGAGCGCGAGACACGGATGGCGCTGTGGTCGCGCAGGAAGCGCCGCAGCTCCCCGGCGATCATCGGCACGCCGTAGGTCGAAAACTGCACATTCTGGCTCAGGTCGAAGCAGTCCACGGCCTTGATGAGCCCGATGCAGCCGACCTGAAACAGATCGTCCATACTCTCGCCGCGCCCGGCAAACTTCTGGATGACCGACAGAACCAGTCTCAGGTTCCCCGAGATCAGCTCCTCGCGCGCGGTCTTGTCCCCGCCGCGGGCGCGCTCGAGCAGCGCGCGTGTCTCGGCGGATTTCAGCACAGGGAGCCTTGCCGTGTTGACTCCGCATATCTCTACCTTGCCCTGTATAACCGTCACTCCTTTTTATCCGGAGGACGCATACGCGCCCGTCCAAGAGTGTGGTTATTATTTCCCGTCTTGGGAAATTTGATACGCGGCTTGTGCTCCGCGCCGCCGTGTGGTATTCTAATGCTCGTGTGGTCTGACAGCGTCAGGCCGATCCCGGCTACGGAAAGGTGGTATTATAATAATGAAGATAACTACACGTAAGCTCGCCGTCTCGGCGATACTGCTCGCGGCGGATGTGCTGCTCACGCGGGTGTTCGCGTTCAACACCCCGCTTATGAAAATCGGACTCGGCTTTGCCGCGATAGCGCTGTGCGCGATGCTCTACGGCCCCGCTTGGGCGGCGCTCGTCTCCGCGCTGGGCGACTTCATCGGCTCGCTCGCGTTCCCGACCGGCGCGTATTTCCCCGGCTTCACGCTGACCGCCGCGGTCACGGGGCTTA
>DPHR01000134.1:5014-5616 GCA_003522945.1 Clostridiales bacterium | reverse complement strand
TTTGTCGCCCGCAGCGTCAAAGAACACGCGCGCCGCGCGCACGGCAAGATTCCGCTCATCCCGCGGCAGCCACGGGATCGAACACTTTGCCTCGATCCTCCCGTCGCGGCGGAGGGTCACGTCAACATCGTCCCAGAGCGAGACGCTGCCCATGACCATGGTGAGATCGTGGTAGCCGTCCGGGCGTCTGGCGTGGACGTCGAGAGAATAGTTCAGCTTGGCATAGCCTTTTTCGTTTACCGTCACGGAAAACACCTCATTTCCATACTTCGCATTTTACCGTATTTGGTCTCTCATTGCAACATTTCCGGCTTTCTCCCGTTTTTTTACATTTTGTTCGCACACGGTGTTCCATCTTCGGTATAATTGGTATATAATAGTAATTTAGAAGAATAGGCAATTCTTGCCGTACATACAGGGAGGCTGCAAATATGGCAAAAAAAGTACTGGTAGTTGAGGACGACAGCAACATCGCGGAGCTGCTGCGCCTGTATCTGGAAAAGGACGGGTTCGACGTGTTTCTCGCCGCCGACGGCGGAGAGGGCATCCGCCGCGCGCAGGAGCTGCAGCCGGATCTCATCCTGCTCGACATCATGCTGCCG
>DPHR01000134.1:0-4863 GCA_003522945.1 Clostridiales bacterium | reverse complement strand
ATCCTGCTCGACATCATGCTGCCGGTCGTGGACGGCTGGGTCGTCTGCTCCGAGGTCCGGAAAACCTCCAATGTGCCGATCATCATGCTGACCGCGAAGGGCGAAACGTTCGACAAGATCTCCGGACTTGAAATGGGCGCGGACGATTACGTCACGAAGCCGTTTGAGGTCAAGGAGCTGATGGCGCGCATCCACGCCGTCATGCGCCGCAGCGAGCCGGAAGCCGCGCCGCACGCGGCGGAAAAGCGGCTTGTATTCGATAAGCTCGTGATCGACCTTGATTCCTATGAGCTCATCGTAGACGGTAAGCGCGTGGAAGCTCCCCCTAAGGAGATGGAGCTTCTCTATCATCTCGCCTCCTCCCCCAACCGCGTTTTCACCCGCAACCAGCTGCTCGACGAGGTGTGGGGCTTTGATTATTTCGGCGATTCCCGCACCGTGGACGTCCACATCAAGCGTCTGCGCGAAAAGCTGGAGGGAGTTTCGGATAAGTGGTCGCTCAAAACGGTCTGGGGCGTCGGGTACAAGTTCGAGTCGGTCGAATAAGCGATGCACAGAACGTATTTCCGGACCTTCACCACGACCGCGGCGATGGTCCTTGTGAGCTTTCTGCTCATCGGCGCAGCCTTCGGCTTTGCGAGCCGTCAGGTGTTCGTGTCCGAAGCGCGCGAGAGCATGATGACGAACTCACGCGAAATATCGCGCATGGCGGTCGCCTATGCCGCCGAGGGCGATCTGCGCTCGCTCGAGCTGCGCATGACGCTCAGCACCATCGGCGCGAGCACGAATCAGCACATTTTCATCGTCAATCCCTCCGGATATATCATCACCTGCTCGGACTCCGCCGTTTTCTGCGAGCACATCGGAAAGCGTCTGGATGAGAGCGTAAAGGCGATCCTGCCGCAGTCCGGCACAGTCGCGTCGCTCGGAACGCTGGGCGGGTTTTACGCGAGCGAGCATTATACTGTCATTTCCGCGCTCACCGATGACGGCGCACTGCTCGGCCATCTGTTCGTTTCCAAGGACACGGTAACCGCGCTCTCCATCTGGGAGACGATCCTGCCGCTGTTCTTCTTTATCAGTCTCATCGTACTCTGTCTCGCGCTCATTTTCAGCTACGCAAGCTCCAAGTACTTCGCCAAGCCCCTGCGCGACATGGCGGACGCGGCGCGGCGCTTCGGCCGCGGCGAGCTGAACGTCCGTGTGGAGCCGACCGACAGCACCGACGAGATCGGCGAGCTGACAGAGGCCTTTAACTCCATGGCGGACTCGCTCGAGCAGTCGGAGACGAAGCGGCGCGAGTTTATCGCGAACGTATCACACGAGCTCAAAACGCCGATGACGACGATCTCCGGCTTTGCCGACGGCATTCTCGACGGGACGATCCCGCCGGAGTCGGAAAAGAAATATCTTCAGATCATCTCCTCGGAGACGAAGCGGCTGGCCCGGCTCGTGCGCAGCATGCTGGAGCTTTCGCGCCTGCAGGCAAAGGACCGCGCAACGCTCCTCAAGAACAGCTTTGATATTTCCGAGCAGCTCCGGCTCACGCTCATCACATTTGCCGATAAGATCGATCAGAAGCATCTGGAGGTAGTGTTCAACGTCCCCGAGGAGGCGATCAAAGTTCTCGGCGATGTGGACGCCATCACGCAGGTCATCTACAATCTGCTCGATAACGCCATCAAATTCTCCCGCGAAAATTCACCGCTCACCATTTCGCTATGGAAGGACAGCAAGAAGGCCTACGTCTCCATCCGGAACTGCGGCAGCACCATTCCGGAGGCGGAGATCCCGCTCCTCTTCGATCGCTTCCACAAGTCCGACCGCAGCCGCAGCCAGGACCGCGACGGCGTCGGTCTCGGGCTTTATATCGTCAAAACCATTTTGAACAACCACGGCGAGGACATCGCCGTGACAAGCCGCCAGGGTGTGACCGACTTTGTGTTCACGCTCGCGCTCAAACCGTAAAAGGCGGAAAGGAGTTTTATGGAAAATCAGGAATCTATGTGGTATGCCCCCTTTGGCGACACGCCGCAGGCATCCCCGCCGGTCCTCGTCCCTCCGGCGAAGCCAAAGAAAAGAATGCCCGCGTGGGGCATTGCGCTGATCCTTGTCGCCGTGGCGGTGCTCATCATCGGCTCGTGCCTGCTCTTCCGGAACAGCGCCGCGGCAGACCCCAACCACCCCGGCGCGGCGGGCGATCTGCCGAACGATTATAAATCGTTCTTCGATAATTACTTCACCGCGAACGAGGAAGCGGAAGAATGCACCATCCCGACCGTGCAGACGACCGAGCGCGTGACCGTGACGCTCTCCCCCGCCGGTAAAACGCCGCTTTCCGCACAGGAGGTCTATGAGCGATGCGTTCCCTCCATCGTTGCGGTGTCGGCCTTTCCGGATGAGACATCGGAAGACAGCTATTACTGGGGCTCCGGCGTTGTTCTGACGGAGGACGGGTATATTCTCACGAATTCGCACGTTGTGGAGGGCACCTGCCGCGCGCGCATCACGCTCTGGGACGATACGGAGTATGATGCTCTGCTCGTCGGCTACGACCACCGTACCGATATCGCCGTTTTGAAGATCGATGCACACGGTCTCACGCCTGCGGAGTTCACTTCGACCGACTCTCTGCTCGTCGGCGATGCGGTATACGCCATCGGCAACCCGCTCGGCAAGGAATTCCGCAGCACGATGACCGAGGGCATCATCTCCGGCATCAACCGTGATATTTCCCACAACGGCGTGACGAACAGCCTGCTCCAGACCTCCGCGCCGATCAATGAGGGCAATTCCGGCGGCGCGCTCGTCAACGTTTACGGGCAGGTCGTCGGCGTCACCAATATGAAAATGAGCAGCCAGTATATCGGCTCGGTGTCCATTGAGGGCGTGGCGTTCGCCATCCCGTCGAGCACCGTGAAGACCATTGCGGACAGTCTGCTCGAATCCGGCGAGGTACGCGGACGCCCGGCGCTCGGGCTCACCGTCGGCAAGATACCGCAGGCGGCGATGGAGGAATACGATCTCCCCGCCGGCCTTTACGTGAGCGCTGTTTCCGAGGGTTCGGACTGCGCCGCCAAGGGCATTGTGACCGGCGACGTGCTTCTTGCCGCGAACGGCGTGGAGCTTACCGTCAACGAGGATCTCACCGGTATTATCGCCCCGCTCCGCGTCGGCGACGAGCTTACGCTCACCGTGTGGCACGAGGGCGAGACACGGGACATTACCGTGAAGCTCGTGGACGTGAACGATGTTTACTGATATAGAAAGGGATATAACCATGAACGAAAAGATCATTGAAAACTTTCTTTCTCTCTGCGCCATCCCGCATAAGTCCCATCACGAGGAGAAGATCAGCCGGTTTCTCTACGACTGGGCCGTGAAAAAGGGTCTCGCCGCCGTGCGCGACGAGGAAGGCAACGTCATCATCGATAAGGCCGGTTCCGCCGGGCACGAGGACGCGCCGCGCACCATTCTGCAGGCGCATATGGATATGGTCGTCGTCTGGGAGGACGGCATGGACTTTGATCCGCTCAACGATACCATCACCGTTATCAACGACGGCAAAACGCTCAAGGCCAAGGGCACATCCCTCGGCGGCGACGACGGCGCGGGCGTCGCACTTGCCATGTCCATTCTCGAGGATGAGACCGCCGTGCACGGCCCGATCCGCGCGATCTTCACCGTGGACGAGGAAGACGGCATGTCCGGCGCGGACCATCTCGATCCGAAGCACCTCGACGCCAAATACCTCATCAATCTCGACTGGGAGGAGTTCGGCTCGCTCTGCAACTCGAGCGCGGGCAGCGATATGTACCGCATGCACCGCGCCGCCGAGTGGGAAGCCGCTTCCGGCAAAGCGTATAAAATCGCCGTTTCCGGTCTCGTCGGCGGTCACTCCGGCGCTTCCATCCATCTGAAGCTCGCAAACGCCATCCGCATTGCCGCGCGCACGGCAAAAATCGCGCTCGACATGTGCCCCGGCGCGCGTCTTGCCGCTTTCCGCGGCGGCAGCGCCCACAATGCCATCCCCGCCTCCTGCACCGCCGTGATCACCGTGCCGGAAAAGGACGCCGAAAAGGTTCTCGAAGCGCTCAACACCCATGCGCTTACCGAGGCGGTCGCCTGCGCTGCGACCGATCCGGAGGCGAAGGTCACCGTAACCGCTGCCGAGCTCCCCGAAAAGGCGCTCACGGGCGAGCTTTCGCGCGGCTATCTCGCGCTGCTCACCGAGGTGTTCGACGGTGTGCACACCATGTCGCCGTCCATCCCGTCGCTCGTGGAGAGCTCGGCGAACACCGGCCTTGCCGCCGTCGGCGAGGACGAAGTCGAATTCACCGTCCATCAGCGCAGCAGCGAACCCGCCATCACCGCGGAAATGAAGAAGGAATACGAGCGTCAGGCATCCGAGCACGGTTTTACGATGACGCTGCTCAGCTCCTCCCCCGCGTGGCCGCTCAAGCCCGGCAGCGAGCTTGTCGGCATCTGCGAGCGCATTTTCAAGGAGCAGAACGGACGCGACATGTCCGTAGAGCCGGTGCACGCCGGTCTGGAGTGCGGCAGCTTCTCTTCCGCCAATCCCGCGCTCGACATCATCTCCATCGGCCCCGACATTCTGGACATTCATTCCCCGCGCGAAACGCTCGTGCTGGATACCGTGTATGGCTGCGATACGCTCATCCGCGCCATTTTGAAGGAGATCGCTGACAAGAAAGCATGAATACCTACGACGCCGGAAAATTTGATATTGCCGTCATCGGCGCCGGACACGCCGGCATCGAGGCGGCGCTGGCGGCGGCGCGGATGGGCATGGAGACGATATGCCTGACGGTCAGCCTGGACGCGGTGGGCAACATGCCCTGC
>DPHR01000154.1:6505-7044 GCA_003522945.1 Clostridiales bacterium | reverse complement strand
CGGACCCGGACTCCCCTGCCGGCCGCGCCGCGGCGCTCGGTCTGCCCGAGCCGCCGGACATTGATATCAACAGCTGGGAGTATATCCTCGCAAACGCCGATAACTCCATCGCCGAGTACGCCCCGCCGGAGCTTGTGACGCTCGAAGGGCAGCTCGTGGACAGCCGCATTGCCGATGCGCTCGCCGCGATGGCAGCGGACACCCGCGCGCAGGGGCTTTCCGTCTATCTCTCCTCCGGCTACCGGAGCTATGCAGATCAGGCCGCGAACTTCCTCCGCGTCTGCCGGAACAACGGCGTATCCGACGGCAAGGACAGTCAGGGCTACTATATCACCATGCCCGCCGGTCACAGCGAGCACCAGACCGGCCTTTGCTGCGATATCACGGATATCTATTATCCGACGAAAAACCGCTCCATCGAGAATACCGCCATGTTCCAGTACATGAACGCGCATTGTCAGGAGTTTGGCTTCATCCTGCGCTTCCCCGACGGCATGGAGCCGATCACGGGCGTAATGTATGAGCCGTTCCATTTCCGC
>DPHR01000154.1:6122-6321 GCA_003522945.1 Clostridiales bacterium | reverse complement strand
GTTCCATTTCCGCTATGTCGGCGTAGAGGCCGCGAAGTATATTACAGAGAACAATATCTGCTTTGAAACCTTCGTTTCGCTCTACCGTGACATCGGCACCGCGGAAAATCCGCAGGAATCGTAAAAAAAGACTTGCATTTGCTCACACCTTGTGGTAGTATAACAAAGCTGTTAGAAATCCGGGTGTGGCGAAGTTTGG
>DPHR01000154.1:0-5914 GCA_003522945.1 Clostridiales bacterium | reverse complement strand
GTGTGGCGAAGTTTGGTATCGCGCCTGAATGGGGTTCAGGAGGCCGCTGGTTCAAGTCCAGTCACTCGGACCATATCGAGTGTTCTTAAGGAATCTTTCCTTGAGAACACTCGATTTTTTTGCAATAAACCGAAAGCGCGGGCCGGATGCCCGCGCTTTGGCTTTTTTTGAAAAATCCTGCCCAAATCTTACAAAAGGATTGCTATCTTCCGCCGGACTGACTAAAATAGACGGGAACACTGCAAAGGGAGCATTTACCATGGATCAGGATAAGATAAATATTCTGCGCATCTTTCAGCTGGACGGAACGCCTGTCTCCTGCGAAGACTACGGCAGCGGGCATGTGAACGTCACATTTCTCGTTGTGACCGACACCAGACGCCGGTATATTCTGCAAAAAATCAATCACCACGCCTTTCGCAATGTACAGGCGCTTTCGGAAAACATTGCGGCGGTGACGGATTTTCTGCGCTCCAAGTCCAGCGATCCGCGCAGCGTCATGTCCCTCATCCGGACGAAGGACGGTGCGCCCCACACCCGGTATGGGGACGAATACTGGCGCGTATACGATTATGTGGACGGGACAATCTGCCTTCAGCAGCCGGAGACGGACGAGGATTTCTATCAGGCCGCCGTCGGTTTCGGTACGTTTGCGCAGCTGCTCTCTGACTTCCCGGCGGAAAAGCTGCACGAGACCATCCCGAATTTTCACAACACGCCCGACCGCTGCCGCCTTTTCCGCGAGGCGATCGAGCGCGACGCGGTGGGCCGCGCCGCAGCCGTTCAGCCGGAGATCGATTTTGCTCTTGCAAGGGAAGCGGAGATGTCCGCGCTCCAGAACCTTCTTTCTGCCGGAGAGATCCCGCTCCGCGTTGCGCACAACGACACAAAGCTCAACAACGTCCTTCTGGACGCGAAGACACGAAAGGCGCTCTGCGTTGTGGATCTGGACACCGTGATGCCCGGCTCAAGCCTCTTTGATTTCGGCGACGCCATCCGCTACGGCGCTTCGACCGCGGCGGAGGACGAGCGCGATCTCTCCAAGGTGGAAATGAGTCTGGAGCGCTTCCGCGTTTTCACGCGCGGATATGTCCGCGCCTGCCCGAATCTGACCGCCAGGGAACTGGAGCTTCTTCCGCTGGGGGCGAAAACAATAACGTTGGAGTGCGGCATGCGGTTTCTGACCGACCATATCGACGGCGATCTGTACTTTGCCGTCCACCGCGAAGGGCAGAATCTTGACCGTGCGCGGGCGCAGTTCAGGCTCGCGGCGGACATGGAAAAGAAATGGGACGATATGCGGCGTATCGTCGCCGAGGAAACGAAGGCGTAAATTCAAACATACCACCGGAGATCAACGTTCACAGGAGGATGACATCATGCTTTTTACCAATGCCAATCTATTTCTTGACGGGTGCTTTCAGCGCGGCGCGTTCCGCGTGGAAAACGGGCGTTTTGCGGAAATTCTCACCGATGCCGCCGGAGACGGGATCGACCTGCATGGGCAGTATGTGATCCCCGGTCTGGTGGATATCCACAACCACGGCAATTCCGGCGCGGACTTTTCCGACGGCGACTACGACGGTCTTGTAAATATGGCAAAGTATCTCGCCGCGAACGGCGTCACGAGCTTTGCCCCCGCGTCCATGACGCTGCCCTACGACGTGCTCGAAGCCGCGTACAAAACTGCCGCTGCGCTCAAAAAAGCCGCGCCCGAGGGCTGCGCGCGGCTCATGGGCATCAACATGGAAGGGCCGTTCTTCTCCGAGAAGAAAAAGGGCGCGCAGAACGCAAGCTATCTCCGTCTGCCGGACTACGCCGCGTTTGAACGCCTGTATAATGCCTCCGAAGGTCTGCTCCGTATTGCGGACATTGCCGCGGAGCTGCCCGGCGCGGTCGAGTTCACGGAAAAGGCCTCGAAGCTCTGCACGGTGTCCATCGCGCACACGGACTGCACCTATGAGGAAGCCAGCGCCGTTTTCGACGCCGGTGCTTCCCATCTGACGCATCTTTATAACGCCATGCCCGGCATCCACCACCGCAAGCCCGGCCCCATCGGGGCGGGATCCGAGCGCGAAAACGTCGTTACGGAGCTCATCAGCGACGGATACCACATCCACCCCAGCGCCGTGCGGATGGCGTTCAGGCTCTTCCCCGGCCGCATCTGCCTCATTTCCGACGCGCTGCGCTGCTGCGGCATGCCGGACGGGCAGTATATGCTCGGCGGGCAGGACGTTTTCCTCAAGGGCGGCGTTGCAAAGCTCGCCGACGGGACGATCGCCGGGTCCGCCGCCAACCTTTATGAATGCATGCAGCGCGCCGTATCCTTCGGTATCCCGGCGGAACAGGCGATCCTGAGCGCAACGATCATCCCGGCGCGTGAGATCGGTCAGGATGCGGAGATCGGCTCCATCGCCGTCGGAAAGCTCGCAGACTTTGTTGTGTGCGACGCCGCGCTGAACCGGAGCGCCGTATATCTCGGCGGACAGGCGATATGAAAAGCTATACGATAGCAAAAACATCCGGCGCGCCCGGCTGGGACGCGATCGAGCCGCTGCGCGCGGACTGCGTGCTGTGGGAGCCGGACTGCGGCGTCCGCATGGAGCAGAAGCTCTGCTACGACGATACCGCGCTCTATGTTTTCCAGCGCGCGTGGGAATCGGACATCCGAGCGGAGTGCAGCGCCCCGCTCAGCCCCGTCCATGAGGACAGCTGCATGGAATTTTTCTTCTCTCTCATGGACGATGGGCGTTATGTAAACTTCGAGATCAACCCCAACGCCTGCATGGAGCTGGGTTTCGGCCCGAACCGGCGCGAGCGCGTCCGGCTCTGCCACAAGTCCGAACGGGAAACGTTCCGTCCCGTCTGTACCCGGACGCCGGACGGCTGGACGGCGGAATACCGCATCCCGCTCTCGTTTCTGCGCATCCTCTATCCGGAGTTTTCCCTGCGCTCGGGCGTTTCCTTCCGTGCCAACTGCTACAAATGCGGCGACAAAACCGTGCATCCGCACTTTCTCGCGTGGAACGCCGTGGAAACGGCAGCGCCCGATTTCCACCGGCCGGAGTTTTTCGGAAAAATGATCCTGGCGTAACAAAAAATCCTTCGGAGCGTCTGCCCCGAAGGATTTTTTTATTGCTCTGCTTTGCAAAATTCGAGAGAAATATAGTAGGCATAGTCGTTTACCGGCGACACGCTTCCGGCTGCGAACTCCTGAACGGCTCTGAGCTGAAGGCTATTTTCGCTGTAAATCAGGGCAAGGAGCGGCTGCTCCGACTCAAACGTTATGGGCGTTTCGTCCTCAATGGACGCCCCAGCTCTGGCGAAATACTTTCGATTTTCCTCGCCCTCCAGTATGGGAAAGCTCGTCGAAAGTTTTGACCCACCGTCGGCGAGGATGAGCTTCACCTGAAAATTTTCAAAATCCGGGACGATGAGGATCGTCCCCTCCTTCGGCGAACCGATGTCCCGGTAGCTGAGCTCCCAGTTCTCTTTGCTGACCTGTTTCCCGAAATGATACTCCGTCAGATATATACGCAGGGAGAGAAAATCGTCCGAGGCTGTATAGCGGTACATATAGGCTCCGTCCAGACCGGCGATGAGCTTGAGCGTCTGCATCTCCGTGCTTTCTTTTTCCACGGGACGGATCACGTTCTCCGGACGGTTCGTCCGGATCAGGTACGCCCCGATGATGGAGAGCGCAGCAGCGGAAACGATGAGCAGCGCAGCGACCATGCATTTGAGCCGCTTTTGCCGCCGCTTTCCGTCCGCCGCCGTCTGAAGGATATTCTCCTCTGCCCGGCGCGGCAGATCGTTTTCCGCGATATCATCGCCCGAAAGGAATTCGTTGATGCCGATGCCCAGCGCCGCGCACAGCTCCGTATAGAGCGACACGTCCGGCAGACATACCCCTCGCTCCCACTTGGAGACCGATTTATCGCTCACGCCGAGCTTTTCGGCGAGCTGCTTCTGCGTGAGGCCGAGCGCCTTCCTCTTGCCCGCGATGTATTGTCCGATCCTGATGAGATCCATAAAACCGTTCTCCTTTGTGTTGATCGGTTTCTTTATAGCAGAACCGCGGCGAAAAGAACACCCCCTGAAAGTAGAATCCTATCTTTTCACGGCGAAATGCGCCGCACGGCGGGCGTTTTTTTCTTTACAAACCGTTAAATTTGATGCTATATTGAGTTTATACGATCTCCGGCAAAAACGTATCGGAAGAAGGAAGAAAGAATGAAAAAGACGATCAAAAAACTGGCTCTGATACTTCTCACCGCCGCTCTTATGCTGACTGTGACCGGCTGCGGCGCCAATGACTACCAGACAGCCGTGCAGCTCATGGGCAGCGGCGACGCGGCCGCGGCCTCCGCGGCGTTCAAAGCGCTCGGTGATTACAAGGACAGCGCGGCGCTCGCCTCGGCGTGCGACTACTCGATCGCGACGGACGCCTACCTTGCCGAAGACTACGAGCAGGCCCGCGCGCTTTTCGCCGCGCTCGGCGACTATAAAGAGAGCGCTTCGCTCGTCACCGCATCCGACTATGCGATCGCGCAGAACACCTATGACGCCGGAGAGTACGCGCACGCCGCGGAGCTCTTCACTGCCCTTGGCGATTATAAAAACAGCGCCGCTCTCGCCGCGCAGGCCGGCGACAGAGTATTTGCCGAAAAGCTGCTCGGAAGCTGGGTATCGAACGAAATGGATGTATCGTCGATCTTCATCGACTCCCTATACGACGCCATTGATGACGACGAATCCTCCAAAGCACTTCTGGACTGCATGGAGCTCGGTGCTCTTCCCCTGAAGTACACCATCGAGTTCACCGGCGAGGGTACATTTCTTCTGGCGGCTGACAGCGAATCTGCCGCCGCGATGATCGACACGTTCTATACAGCTTTTACGGACGGTCTCACCGCCTATCTGGAAAAAGAGATCGAGCAGGACGCTGCGAACAACGGCTATACCGTGGAAGGACTTATGCAGACTTACGGCTGCACAACGACGCGCGAACTCATTGATGCCATGCTGGAAATGCCTCTGGAAGACTTTATGGCCAGCCTGCTTCCCAAGGAGACTTTAAAGGAGCTTCTCGACAGCGGCACCGTCAACGGCGTGTATGCCGTGAAAAACGGCGAGATCGTTCTGACCATCGGCAAGACGCAGAGCTCCGCCGTCTATGACGAGCCTGCCGGTACGCTCTCCGTCGTTGACGAGGACATTGCCGGTACTGCGATCGTTTTCTCCCGCGCATAAGGCATACATCACAACGCCGCGGCCGCACTTTCCCGCGCGGAACGCCGCGGAAACGGCAGCGCCCGATTTCCACCGGCCGAAGTTTTTCGGAAACATGATATTGGCGCAGCAAAAAATCCTTCGGAGCATCTGTTCCGAAGGATTTTTTTGGTCTGCTTTGCAAAGTACATCAGGGCAAGGAGCGGCTGCTCCGCCTCAAACGTTATCGGCGGCGCATCAAAAACAGGATTTTGTACAAATGCGCACTTGAAATTCTCCGCATCGTCTGGTAAAATTACCGTGTCTGAGCATTAAAACGGAATCGAGGCGATCAATCAGAACAAAGAAGGAGGCTTTTACACATGAAGGGAAAGAAAATCGTATCAACGCTCCTTGCGCTGCTGCTTCTCGCCAGTCTGCCCGTGTCGGCGCACGCGGCGACCTGGGACATCGGCAAGGGCGACATCACCGTAAACGCCGAGAGCGGCGGGCAGACGGTCAGGCAGGGAGGCGGAGCCGCTGTAGAGGACAGCGCGCCCGTCATTACGGGAACCTCTAAGGAAAACAACGTCACCATCAACGCGGATAGCGGTCAGACCGCAAGCGTCACCTTCTCCGGTGTGAACATCGACGTGCGCGATAAGGGCAAGGCCGCCGTTTCCACCACCGGCGAGGGCAATGT
>DPHR01000039.1 GCA_003522945.1 Clostridiales bacterium | reverse complement strand
GCTGTCCGACGCATGGGTTTCCTGCCCGTCGATGGCTTATTTTCTCCGACGCACATGTCGCCGGAGAAAATAAATAAAACTCTATTTGCGCCTGCGGGCGCAAACTCTGCGAGGCTTTTTCGACAAGCGGAAGGAACCGGTTTGAATTTACCGGTTCCTTTTTTTTAACGAAAAGAAAATCTCGTCCAAAAGAGGTGTGAGGTTACGCGGGCGGAGCAGAGCCCCGCCCCTACGGGTACAATTCGGATCTTCTTGTAGGGGCGGGGCTCTGCTCCGCCCTATAAAATGATTTCCGAAATATCAGCAGGTAATACCGTAAATGTGCGGATGCATGTGCGAATACTGCGGCTCCTCCCACCAGCGCGGGCCGCCGTCCCAGTCTTCGAGAATGAACCGCTCGCCCCAGTCGTCGATGATGATCTGGTTGCCGTTCTCATCCACGCCGTTCGTGCCGCCGGGCATGTAGTACATCTCAAAGAAATCGCGCATCTCATAGTAATACGGGTTGTACCGCCAGATGCCGCCGGACGGCTCGCAGCCGTCATAGAGGAAGAGCGTCGTGTCCGGCAGCGCGTTGGCGAGCTGCCGCCGCTGCGCGCCGGAAAGCGGGATGCTCGGGTACCAGAGAAGGTCGAGCTGCGTCATCTGCGATAGCGTGTTCCAGACGTTGTCCGCCCGCACCTTCATATAGCTCAGATTGAGCGCCTTGAGCGCCGTGCACTCGAGCAGGGGAGAGAGGTCGGTCACGTTCGTCTGGAACATCTCAAGATACCGAAGCTCCTTGAGCTGCGCGAGCGGCGTAATATCCGTGATCGGGTTTTCCGCGATGATGAGATACGTCATGTGCGGCATATACTGCAGAAAGCTCAGATCGGTGATGTTCATGTGGCCGATGTCGAGCCCCTTGAGATCGGTGCAGTATTTCCAGCAGTCGATGTCGTCGTTCGTGAGATAGACCTTGTTGTCCCCCCACGCGGCGGCGATGAAGTATTGCGCATCGGTGCGCAGATAATAGTTTCCGAAATAGACCTTCCAGACGATGCGGATGTTCTCAAGTTTCTGATTGAGCGCGTCAAGCTGTTCGTAGGAGAGATTCGTATCGCACATATCGACCTGCGTGAGCTTCGGGAGCTCGGCAAACGCGGCCTCGAGCGCGGACACGTCGGCGATGGAATAGTTATTGAGATCGATAAACTCGGTGTTCCACTCGAACGTCTGCCCCTCGACCGAAACCGTCCAGCCGGCGGAAAGATCTTCGTGCTGTTCCACAAAGGCAAGCCGGTCGGCTACCGGCGCGGTGCAGCCTGTGAGATCGACCGAGCGGAGACGCGGCAGCAGATCGAGCGCCGAGGTGAGCTGCGCGAGCGTCGCGGCGTCCTCGCCGGCGAGAGATAGCTCCGCGGTGATGTTGGAAACGGTCTGCGAGCCGATCTGCACATTCCAGAAAAAGCTGATGTTGGGGTAAGCCGAGACGAGCGAGTGCTGCTCGTCGATGGTAAAGACGGCGTCCGGCAGATTCACGGTGCGAACGGCCGGAAAATGCGCGAGCTGCGAGAGAAGCTCCATGGCCGTCGGCGCGGTGCCGGCAGCGGTGAGCTCCACAGCGTCGGAATCGAACCACTGCCCGCCGATGCAGAGACTGTAGCGCATTTCGCAGTCCGGAAGCTCCGCGCGGAGCGTTTCCATCGCGTCCGGCTGCGTACAGTGGTTCACGGTGAGCGAGCGGAGATTTTCAAAAAGCCGGAGATTCTCCCAGTCGTTCGGCAGATCTTCAAGCGTGAGCGACTCCGTGCCGCTCTCGTGCGGCTCGTCGTTGAGATACACGGAATAGAGCACACGGCAGCCGGGGTGCTTGGCGCGGAATTCGTCGAGCGCTTCGGCGGAAAGCCTGTTCTCACGCACATCCAGCTCCGTGAGCGCGGTGCACCTGTCGAGTGGGGTGAGATCGGTGAGACCCGCGCCGCGCAGATCAAGCTTTGCTGCGCTTACCGGGATGAACTGCTGCCCGAGCCGGACATACCGGCGCGAGAGGATGACCCCCGCCGCGGCGGCGAGCACGATGAGCGCCGCCGCGCAGATGACCAGCACGCGGGCGACGATTTTCGATTTGTCGTTCTTTTTTTCCTGCATCGGAAGTCCTCCGGGAATCAATAACCCCAGTATTTTTTGTGGACGGCGGCGAGCTCGTCCTCGGTCATGCGCTCTACGGTGTTGCCCTTGATGTCCATATAATACATGTGAAACGCGTCGCGCATGTCGTAATAATCCTCGTCATAGCGCCAGGTGCCGCCGGTGGATTCGTCGCCGGGCGAGCACCAGACCTCGGTGTTCGGGAGCGCCTCCCGGAGCGCTTTGACCTGCGCGTCGCTCATGTACGTTCCGGTGCACCAGAGCCGCCGCAGCCACGTCATCTGCGAGAGCGTTTCAAAAAGCGCGTCCGGCGGCGTGCTGATGTAGCATACGTTCAGATCGCGCAGCGCCGTGCAGCCGAGCAGCGGCGTCGGGTCCTGTACGGCGGTGTTGAAGAGCTCGAGCCATTCGAGCTCCTTGAGATTTTCGAGCGGCGAAATGTCGTAGACAAGATCGTCGGCCAGAATGAGATGGCGCAGGTGCGGCATATTCGCCACGAACGGCACCGCGCTCAGATGGCAGTGGCCGAGATCGAGCGAGCGGATGCTGCGGAGATAGTACAGCCCGCGCGGCCCCTGCTGATGGACGTTCATCTTGAAGCCCGCGTCGGGATTCGTGATGAAATAGTCCGAGTCGGACGGGACGAAGAACACATAGATGCGGAGCGTCCACACGAACGTTACATCCGGAAACGCCTCCTGCAGCGCGCCCATCTCCTCATCGGTGAGACCGCAGTCGGTCATATCGACACGGCGAACGCGCGGCAGAGCGGGGAGCGCTTCGGATACCTCCGCGCCGGCGTCCTCGATCTTTATGCCGCGCAGGTCGATCTCCTCATCGTCCCAGCGGACGGTGACGCCGTAAAGCTCGACCGGCGCGGGCGTCGCGGTCGGGCGCGGCGTCGGTGCGGGAGACGCCGTCTCATTTACTATGACGGCGGCGGGGGCCGCTTCGTTCGCGCCGCACGCGCAAAGAATACAAAGCGCGGCTGAGGCAAAGAATAGTACAAGGCTTCGTTTCATTTTCTCACCCGGTGATAATGATCTGGTTGCCGTTTTCGTCCACGCCGTTCGTGCCGCCGGCCATGTAGTACATGCCGAAAAAGTCGCGCATTTCAAAGTAATGCGGGTGCTCGCGCCAGGTGCTGCCGGTCGGCTCGCCGCGCGCGGCGAGATACATTTCGGTGTCCGGCAGCGCCGTTTGCAGCTCTTCGAGCTGTTCGGCATTGAGATTGTTGCCGCAGTACCACAGCCGTTCGAGCTGCGGCATGTTGACAAGCGTTTCAAGGCATTTGGCGGGGCGGCAGTAGATATAGGAAATGTTCAGGTCGGTGAGCGCCTTGCAGTTTTGCAGCGGGGAGATATCCTCGCACTTCGTCCAGAACATTTCAAGGTAGGTGAGCTCCTGCAGCTCGCCGATGGGCGTGATGTCGTTCACGTCGTTTTCGACGATGATGAGATACTTGAGATGCGGGACGTAGCGGAGAAAGTCCAGGCTCGTGATGTTTTTATGGCCGAGATCAAGCGCCTGCAGGTCGGGGCAGTATTTGAGCACTTCCAGTTCATAGCTGTAGATGGGAAACTCGTTGCGCACGCGCGCGGCGATGAAGTTCGTATCGTCCGTGCGCAGGGAGAATTCGGAAAAGTATACGCGCCAGACGAACCGGACATTCTCATGCCGGTCGTTGAGCGCGGCCATGTCCTCGTTGGATATGCCGCAGTCGCACAGCACGACCTTTTCAAGCAGCGGGAACTCGCCGAGCGCTTCCTCAATGACGGCTGCGCCGGAAAGCCCCATGCGTATGCCGCTGAAGTCCAGCTCGAGAGCGTCCGTCGAAACGGTCTTGCCGAAAAGCTCCAGCTCGTATACGGTAACGGCGCCGCTCGCGGAGCGGACGGCTTTGATCTGCTCCGCCGTCAGGCCGCAGCCAGTGAGGTCGATGCGCTCGAGAGCCGGGAAACGGAAAAGGTTATCGCAGAGCGTGTCCACGTCCTGCGCGGTGAGCGCCTGCCCGGCAAAGGAGAGCTCCTTTGCCGCGGAGGAAGCGGTCACGCCGAGCACTTCCACGTCCCAGCGGAAGGAAAGGCTCGGGAACGCCGCGGTGAGCGCATCCTGCATTTCATAGGATACCGCGCCGCCCGTAAAGGATACCCTGTAAAGCTCGGGAAGGAAGGGCAGCGTTTCCAGAAGCTCCGCAAGCGGCGTATCGGCGCGCAGCACGGCGCGCTGCGCGTCCATCGGCACAGCCTTGCCGCCGACGGTCACGAACGCGGTCAGATCAAGCGCCGGATAGGCGCTTCGCAGCGCGAGCAGCGCCTCATAATCCGCGCAGCCGGACGCATCGATGCTTTTCAAATTCGGAAAGCAGGCAAAGAGCGGGATGTCGTCCGCCGAGAGCGAAGAGAGGCTCAGACTTTCCGCGCTGCTCGGACGGCTGCCGCCGGAGAGCGGCACATCCCAGAGAACGGTCTTATCGGGGTACTTCGCGGCGAGCGCTTCGGCTTCCTGCGCGGAGATGTCCTCGCCGCGAAGATCGATCACGTCCGCCTTTCGGGCGATCAGCCGCCCGTCGGAGACGCTGTACGAGCAGAAAAACCATACGGCGGCAGCCGCGAGCAAGAGCACGAGCGCCGCGATGCCCCACCATATGCGGGTTTTGGAAGATCTCATCTCTTACAGATCCCACGGACGGAGCATATAGGGGTTGAAGCGCCGCTCGTATTCGAGCGAGGTGCTGCCCTCATGGCCGGGATAGACCTCGTAATCGCCGGGCAGGTCGCGCAGCTTTTCGAGCGAGTGGCCGAGATCGAGCGAGCTGCTGCCGGGGAAGTCGTACCGGCCGCAGGACATGCGGAAGAGCGTATCGCCGGTGAAGAGACAGTCCTCGCAGCGGTAGGTGATGCCGCCGGGGGTGTGGCCGGGCGTTTCCAGCACGTCGAACGTGAGCGAGCCGGCCTCGATCACGTCGCCCTCGCGGACGAACACGGTATCGTCCGGCGGATCGAGCTCAAAATCCTCGTTGCCGAACATGCCGTTGCCGATGTCGGTTGTGAGATCGGCGTGGGACATATACACCGTTGCGCCGGTCGCGTCATAGACCTCCTCCAGCCCCATGCAGTGATCGAAATGGCCGTGCGTGAGCAGAATGGCGCGCACATGGAAATGGCAGCGCTCGATATAGTCGAGAATGAGATTGGAGTCCGCGCCAGGGTCGATGACGGCGGCGTCGAGCGTCGCCTCGTCCGCGACGATGTAGCAGTTGGTCTGCAGGTATCCGACTTCGATGGCTTTGATGAGCATGGTTCATTCCTCCTCGGTAATGGGTGCGCCGCGGCGCAGCGTCACGGCGTCGATCTCCTCACCGGTGGCGGCACTGTACGCGCTCAGAGAGATCGCCTCCGGTGAAAAGTCAAAAAATACATAGCCCGGCTCGTGCTCGAGCCCTTCTGCGGTGAACGGGAAATCCGCGCTGCGGGAATCGTCATAGTATTTGAGCCCGGTGCCGGAGGGGAGCGTGATATAGATCCGCTCGCCCGGCTGCGCATAGAGAATGGAGGCGGTATCGGCTTCGGGCGCATCGCCGCCGAGCAGCGCTGTGCGGTTATATTCGTGGTCGTGGCCGGAGATCACGAGATCGACATCCAGCGCGTCCATCATCGGCTCAAGCGTATCGCGAAAGCCGATCACCGGCGCATCGTGCCCATGGACGCCGTTGCTGCGCAGACCGTAGTGGACAAGCAGAACCGTCCAGTTATGCTCCGGCGCGCTCTCTGCGACGGAGGCCATAAAATCCGTATGGTTCGGGAAATACCGGTCGCCGATCTGCACGCCGATGAACAGCACGCCCGCGCGCACAAACCAGTAATTGCCGGTACGAGCGTCCTGCCCGGCCATCGGCAGCCGCCGCCGCACGGCGTACAGCGAATCATGGTTGCCGGAAACGGGGGCGAGCAGAAAGCTCCGCAGCATCGGCACACCCTCGAAAAACATATCGAGCGAGTACTCCGGATAGTCGAGAATGTCGCCCGTGTGGACGATCATGTCGATCGGCTCGTGCGCGGCAGAGCTCTTTTCGAGCGCGCTCTCGAGCGTCGCTTCCAGGATCGCCGGATGGTATTCGTGCGCTCGCGCGGAATAGAGGTGTGTGTCCGAAACCGCAACGGCGCGCAGCCGGCCGGGCTCGTTCGTGCGGAAATGGTATATGGCGTCCGGCGTCCCGCCGGCCGTCACGACCGCATAGGCATACCGCGTTCCCGGCGCAACGGCGAGCTCCGCCGTATACTGCACCGCGTCGGCGGAAAAGCAGTCAATGTCGAGCTCCGAAGCCTCGGCGGCCGCG
>DPHR01000150.1:472-9809 GCA_003522945.1 Clostridiales bacterium | reverse complement strand
AAGAACAAACAAAATGGCTTTAGTATCTGCTATCATTTTGCTATCAAATGGGAAATAAGATTTTCAAAAAGTGAGTGTTTTCAAGGCTTTTCAGCCCCTCATGTTCACTTTTTTCTCATTCCCACTCAATGGTCGCGGGGGGCTTGGGGCTGAGGTCGTAGAGGACGCGGCTGACGCCGGGGACCTCGGCCTGCACGCGGCGCGTGACGGTCTCGAGAAGCTCCCAGTCAAGACGGGGGACGCTCGCGGTCATGGCATCGGTGGTGTTCACGGCGCGGATGATGACCGGCCAGAGCTCGGTGCGCTTACCGTCCACGACGCCGGTGGTGCGGATGTCGGGGACGATCGTGAAGTACTGCCAGACCTTCGCGTCCATGCCGGACTTCGCGAACTCCTCGCGGAGGATGGCGTCGGACTCACGCACGGCGGCGAGACGGTCGCGGGTGATCGCGCCGATGCACCGGACGCCGAGGCCGGGGCCGGGGAACGGCTGACGCCACACCATGCTGTGCGGCAGGCCGAGCGCCTCGCCGACCTGACGGACCTCGTCTTTGAAGAGGTACTTCACCGGCTCGACAAGCTCAAAGCCGAGCTTTTCGGGCAGACCGCCGACGTTGTGGTGCGCCTTGACGCCCTTGTCGCTCTCGACGATGTCGGGGTAGATCGTGCCCTGGCCGAGGAAGTGGATGCCCTGGAGCTTGGCGGCCTCTTCTTCAAAGACGTGGATGAACTCCTCGCCGATGATCTTGCGCTTGCGCTCGGGCTCCGAAACGCCCGCAAGCTTATCGAGGAAGCGGTCGGTCGCGTCCACGTAGGTAAGATTGGCGCCCAGTTCTTCGCGGAAGACCTTGATGACCTGCTCGCTCTCGCCCTTGCGCATGAGACCGTGGTTCACATGCACGCAGTAGAGCTGATCGCCGATGGCACGGAGCAGCAGCGCCGCCACAACGGAGCTGTCCACGCCGCCGGACAGAGCCAGAAGCACCTTGCCGTCGCCGACCTGCTCACGGATGAGCGCGACCTGCTCTTCGATGAACTTTTCGACATTCAGCGTCTCACCGAAGGCGCGCCCGCCGATCTTTTTTTCTTCGCTCATAATTTACTCTCCTTGGGTCAAAATATTTCTATGGCTATTGTAATGTTTCGCACCATCATCATTTTTACGGTGCTGCTTTTGTGCATGCGCATTCTGGGAAAACGGCAGCTCGGCGAGCTGGAGCTATCGGAGCTGGTCGTTTCCGTACTGGTGGCGGACTTAGCGTCGCTCCCCCTGCAGGATATCGGCATTCCGCTGATGAACGGCCTTGTCTCCATTCTGACGCTTTTCTGCCTGGAGCTCATTCTCTCCGGCGTCACGCTCCGCAGCCAGAAGCTGCGTGCGGCGCTCTTCGGCAAGCCGTGCTTTCTCATCGAGAAAGGCAAGATCAACCAGAAGGAGATGCACCGCTGCCGGTTTTCCGTGGACGAGCTGACCGAGGAACTGCGCGCCCAGAGCGTCACCGATCTCTCCACGGTGGAATATGCCATTCTCGAAACGGACGGCACGCTCAACGTTATCCTCACGCCCGCAGAGCGCCCCGTTACTGCCGGGCAGCTCCGCTGCGCCGAGCCGGAGACGGGCTACCCTTATATCCTCATCAGCGACGGGACGGTGCTTCGCGAAAATCTTCGCAAATGCGGCAAAACGGAGGAATGGCTGCGCGGCGAGTGCCGCCGGCAGGGTGTGAAAAGCCCCGAACAGGTGTTTCTGCTCACCTGTGATACGACCGGAAACGTCTACTTTGCCAAACGGGAGAAAAGTCCATGAAAAAAGCTATCGCCGCGGCTGTATTGCTCGCGCTGCTCTTCGGCGCGGCGGCGTGGAACATTGCGCACATCGATTCTCTCACCGGCTCTCTCACGGCGAGCGCGGACGAAGCGCTCACATACTGCCGCGCGGAGGACTACGACGCCGCGGAGGCCTCGCTGCGCGAAGCCATCGAGCTCTGGTACGGCGCGGAGAACTACACGCACATCATGATCCGCCACGCAGAGGTGGATTCGGCGACCGACGCCTTTTACGCCGCGCTCGAGCCGATCCTCACGCACGACGCCGACGCAGCCGAGAGCGCCATCGAATGTCTCAAAGCGCATCTGCAGAGCATCGGCTCCATGGAGCACGTGAGCTTCCGGAGCGTATTTTAAGCCTTGTCCTCCAGAAGATGCGTCAGCTCTTCCATGAAGGTGTTGATATCCTTGAACTGGCGGTAGACCGAGGCAAAGCGGACGTAGGCGACCTCGTCGAGTGATTTGAGCCGCTTCATGACCATTTCGCCGATCTCGCTCGTCGGGCATTCGCGCTCGAGCCGGTTCTGCAGCTCCTGCTCGATCTCGTTGGCGATGCGCTCAAGATCGCCGAGGGCGACGGAGCGCTTTTCGCACGCTTTGAGCATGCTGTTGATGAGCTTATTTTTATCGAACGTCTGGCGGCTGCCGTCGCGCTTGACGACGACGAGCGGCAGGCGCTCCATGACCTCATACGTTGTGAACCGGCGCTGGCAGGCGAGGCATTCTCTTCTCCGCCGGATGGACGCGCCTTCGTCCGCCGGGCGGGAGTCGATGACCTTGCTTTCCGCATAGCCGCAGAACGGGCATTTCATACGGTGTTACCCCCTGAAAGAAACATTTTTCAGCATATTATATCATACGCCGCGCGCCGTCACAAGACAAGATACGGTTACAAAAAAGCAGAAAAATCCACCGTTTCCATATGTTGTCCGTTGCGGCGCAATGCGCTGCGCGGGTACAATGGAAGAGGTGATTTTATGAAACGTATTTTCTCCCCGCTGAGCGAGGAGGCTTTCGGCATGGTGCGCGGGACGCTCTGCGTGAGCTGCGCGATGCTCTTCTGCTCGGTAATCCTTCTTTTACATATCGGAGAGCTCGCGCCGCGCACCTATGCTCTCTACCGGCTCGCCGCCGAGCTTGAGACCGCCTCCGGCGGCTTTCTCCTGCTCGGCAACGCCGCGGCCTTCGTGCTCGAAAGAGCGCGCCGCCGATAGAAATTCATCCCGTGTATAGAGCGAGTTGACCGCGTCGAGCAGGGCGTTGGCCGAAAGATTCTCCGGCAGCGCGAGCTTTTTCTGCAGAGCTTTCCGCCGCGCGGCGCTGTCCGCCCCGCCGGAGAGACCGAGAGCGGCGAGATTGGCCTTGGTGACGCGCCCGCGCGTCTCCGTATCGCACACCGCCCCGGCGCGGCGCAGCGCCTCTTCCAGAATTTCCGGCTTCATGCCCTCCACGCCGAGCGTCCCGGCGCGCGAGGGCGCTTTTTTGCGCCGCTCCTTGCCCGCCACGTCCGGGATGTAGGCATGCTTGAGATACTGCGCGCTTATCGCGCCGCGCAGACGGTTGCGGATGACGAGCCCCGCGCCGTCCGCGTCCGTGAGGACGATGAGCCCTCGCTGCTCGGCCACGCGCCGGAGCAGGGCGAGCTTTTCCTTGTTTTTGAATATACCGAACCCGTCGGTCGTGAAAATCGCGGTATCGACGAGCGGCTCAAGGGCGATCTTATCGTACCGCCCTTCCACGACAATGGCTTCTTTGATCTTAAGCACGGCGGCTCTCCATCGCAAAGCGGATCAGAAATTCCTTGACCGCCTCGGCGTCCGTGATCGCGCCGCTCTCGCGCGGCTTCATGGCGCACTCCGCGCACAGGCGCACGCCGTTCGTAAGCGCCGGAAGCGAAAACTTTGCCGCAGTTTCGGCGATCTTCCGCGCGCGGTACTCGCTCGACGTGCCGAGGATCTCCATAAGAAACGGCACGCCGCGCCCGCTCTTCTCGGCGATCTTCGCGGCATAGAGCTGCCGCACCTGCCAGCCGATCACGCCCATGATCTCGATGGGCTCGGCGTCCCCGGCGAGAAGCTCCGCGAGCTTGGCCGCCGCGCCGTCATAGTTCCGGCGGGCAATCTCCTCGGTCATCTGGAAGGCGTCCGCCTCCGGGATGTGATGCGCAAGCTTTTCAACGTCCTGCGCCGTGACGCGGTCTCCGGGGACATAGCCGCAGATCTTTGCGATCTCCGGGATGAGCCGGTTCATAAGATCGCCGGAGAGAAACACGAGCCGGTCCACGGCGTCGCGGTCAATGCGCTTGCCGTTGGCTTCAAAGCGGCGCGCGATCCAGTTGTTGAGCGGCGTGCCGGTCTGCGCCGTGAAGTTCACGGCCTTGCCCGCGGATTTGAGCTGCTTGATAAATGAGAGCCGTCCGTCCGGCTCCATACCCGTCGGGAGCGTGATGACAACGGTACACCAGTCCGGAATGTCCGCAAAGAGCGCGGTGGTGCGCTCGTCACGGCACTTGTTCACGTCAAATCCGCGCAGCTCCACGAACGTCCTGTCTCCGAAAAACGGCATGGCGTCGAGCGCTTCGGCGATGTCGTTCGCCGCAGGCGCGGGAGAGTCGATGCGCTTTGCGTTGAACTCGTCTCCCTCCGCGCCGACGCACGCGGCGCGCAGGCGCGAAACGAAGTCCGCGAGAAGATAGTCCTCCTCGCCCCAGAGAAGATAGAGCTTTTCCGGGCCTTTGTCGCGGAGATTTTTTACAAGCGCGCCGTAGTCGAGCGGCGTTTCCTTTTTGCCGAAGGACGGTTTTGCCATAGCGTTTTACCCTTCCCCGGCGGCGATGGTGATCTCGCCGTCGGTATCCGTGCGCAGCACGGTGATCTCATATTTTGCCAGCCGGTCGAGAACCTTCTGCGTCGGATGGCCGTACGTATTATACCCAACGGAAATGACCGCCGTTTCCGGCGTGATCGCTTCCAGAAGCTCTTTGCAGGTGGATGTGTTCGAGCCGTGGTGCGCAACGAACAGCACCTCGGCGTCCGGCATCGGCGCGCTCGCAATGAGCGCCTTTTCCGCCTTGGACGGCGCGTCGCCGAGGATGAACGCCTCGAAATCATCCTGCGAGACCGCAATGATGAGGCCGTTTTCGTTCGCGTCGTCGGATTCCGGCAGCAGCGGTGACCAGACGGCAAGCCCAGCCGTGCCGAGCGGCAGCGCCATGTCCTCCGTCACATATTCCACCCGTGTCCCCTGCCGCTCCGCGGCATCCAGTATCTCCGCGAGCAGAGATGTTTCCTTCGTTTCGCGCGGCAGATAGAGCGTGCCGACGCGCACGCGGGATAAGAGCTGCGCCGCGCCGTTGGCGTGGTCGGTGTGGAGGTGCGTAAGGATGAGCGCGTCGATGCTCTTCCGGCACTCGCCGCCGAGAAACTGCACGGCGCTTTTCCCGGCGTCGTGCGTGACCCAGCTTCCGCCGCAGTCGATCACCGCGGCATGCTCCCCGCTCGTGAGAACGATGCATTCCCCCTGCCCGACGTCGAGCGCCGTGAGACGGAGCGTATCGCTCCATTGGAGTCTCGTAATGCCCGCGGCGGCAAAGAGCAGCGCGAGCGAAACGCATATCGGCGCGAGCGCGCGGAAGCGCCCGGTTTTCCGAGAGCGCAGCCACGCGGCGAAAAAGAGCGCGTATACGAGCGCGAGCCAGCCGAGAAAGAGCGGATTGCGCACATAAACGTTCGCGCACGGGAGGCGCGAGAGGAAGCCGGACACCGCGTAAATATACCGCACGCCCCACGCGAGAACGCTTCCGGCCAGCGCCGCGGCGCCGGGCAGAAACGCGCCGAGCAGCACGATGATGTACCCGCCGATGTAGACCGCCGAAACGATCCACAGGCAGAGGATGTTCGATATCGGCGACACGACCGACACCGAGCCGAAGTGCACTGCCGTGAGCGGCGCGGAGAGCGCCATCGCGCCGATGCTGCTCGAAACCGAGCCCGCGGCGAAAAGAAGAACGCGCCGGGCGTGCCGGTTTTCGGCGATCTTCAAGTCCTCGATCCGCCGGCTGAGCGCGCGGTACATCCGATCGGAAAGAAACCAGATGCCCGCCACGGAGGAGAAGCTCAATTGCAGACTGACGCTCGCACAGGCGGAGGGGTTGAGAAGGAGCAGCAGGGCAAGCGCCGTCAAAAGTGACGTTGCGCCGTCGCTCTCCCGGCCGAAAAGCGGGGCGGCGAGAAGGAAGAACTGCATGACCGCCGCGCGTGTCACCGACGGCGTAAAGCCGGTCATTGCCGCAAAGAGCAGCAGCACCGGCAGACTCACCGCGACCGCCCACGGCCGTCGCCCGATCAGCAGAAAGAGAAAGCCCATGAGAAAGGCGATGTGCATGCCGGACACCGCCACGACGTGCGCGAGCCCCGCGTCGGCAAGGGCGTAGTAATGCGCGCCGTCGTCGTAAAGGTCGGTCTTGTCGCCGGTGAGGAGCGCCGTGAGAAACGGCTGCACATCCGGCGGGAACGCGCTTCGGCAGATCTCCCCGATGGCGCGGCAGAGCGCCTTCGGCGCATAAAGAAACGAAAAGTCCCAGCGTCCGGTGATCTCCGGCGCGCCGGTCGCCGTAGCGCGAAGGAAGATGCCCCGCGCGGCGTAGGTATCCACGCTCTGGCCGTTGCGCTCGCGCGCCGGGAGCAGCTTTACCGGGACGGAAAGCTCGTCGCCCGGCGTGAGCGCGGTGAAATTTTCCGTATCGTAGGAGGCGATGCGGCACTTCACGCCCGGCAGGTCCGGGTCTCGGACACGCACCGTTATGTATTCGCTCGTATCGTAAATGTCCGGGTAGTCCGTCACGCGCACGGAGATCACGCGCTTTTCCCCGGCGAGCGCGTCCGAGGGCGCGGCGAGAAAATGCTCCTGCACGAAAAAGGCGAAAAGCCCGATCGCCGCGCCGAGCAGCGCGAGATGCGCGCGGGCCCGGCCCTTTCCGCGCGGAAGCAGCAGCGAAAGCGCGGAAAGAAGCGCGCAGACGCCCGCCGCCGGGAGCAGAACGCTCTCCGGCAGGAGATAAAAGGATACGAAAACGGCAAGGGACAGCGTCCCGCAGAGCAGCGCCGCTTTACGCATGGCCGTTCTTTTCGTCCGTCAGGCCGAGCAGATAGTCTGTGGAAACGTGATACAGCTCCGCGAGCCGGATCACCGCCCAGACCGGGATCTCCCGGATACCGGCTTCGTACCGGCGGTAGACCTCCGGATGCATGGTCAGATATTCGGCGATCTTCTTTTGTGTCAGATCATGGTCTTCCCGAAGCTCATACAGACGCGGAAAATACATACAATCACCCGAGTTGATGCTACCAAACGGTTGCGTTCCGCTTAGTTTTTCCAACCATACGGTTGGTTGTACATGTTTAAAAATGCTCCCTTGTGCAAAGGGAGCTGTCAGCAAAGCTGACTGAGGGATTGTCTCGCGCCAAAAGGAAACCTCTCCGTCAAAACCTTTGGTTTTGCCACCTCCCCTGTTAGGGGAGGCAAGCGGGTTTGCGGAATACTAACTTGGCTCCCCTAACAGGGGAGCTGGCGCGGCGCGCAGCGCCGTGACTGAGAGGTTTTGTTTACCCTTTACGCCATCGTGTCGTCCAGGCGCTTGCCGCCGAGGATGTGGAAGTGGAGATGCTTCACGGTCTGTCCGGCGTCGGAGCCGACGTTGGATACGATGCGGTAGCCGCCGGTCAGCGCTTCGCGCTCGGCGATCTTCGCCGCGGCGACGAGGCAGCGCGCGGCGGCTGCGGAGTTTTCCTCCGTCAGCTCCGCGGCGGAGCCGATGTGCTCTTTCGGCACAACGAGAATGTGCGTCGGGGCCTGGGGGTTGATGTCGCGGAAGGCGTAGACGTGCTCGTCCTCATACACCTTCGCGGACGGGATCTCCCCGGCGATGATCTTGCAGAAAAGGCAGTCGTTCATAATAGTGCTCCTTTCACATAATGGGCAAAAGCCGCCGCAATGCGGCGGCTTTTGAAAAATTCAGTTCAGCTTTCCGGCGACAAAATCGTCCACGGTAGCGAGAGCGTCGTCGAGCTTGAGCGTATCGGCGCCGCCGCCCATGGCGGAATCCGGCTTGCCGCCGCCCTTGCCGCCGCAGATGGCGGTGACGGAGCGGATGATATCGCCCGCGCGGACGCCGGCAGCGACCGCCGCCTTGCCGCACACGCTGTGGAAGGTGATCTTCCCGTCGTGCACGGCGGCGAGCACCGCAACGATGCTCTCGTCCTTGTCGCGCAGGAAATCGCCGATCTTGCGGAGGTTATCCGGCGTATCGACCGGCACGACGCCGGTGAACACGTGCAGCGGGCCGACCTTCTTGGAGCTGGCGAGGAAGCTCTCGGCGTTGGAGAGCATTTCGCGGCCGCGGAACTTTTCGAGCTCGGAGCGCAGCTCGCGGATCTCGCTCGTGCGCGCCTCGGCGCGGGTGAGCAGCTCCTCCGGCTTGGCCTTGAGACGCTCGGAAAGCGTCATGAGCAGACGTGTGTTGTTCTCCATGAATTTGAGCGTTTCCTGGCCGGTGATGGCCTCGATACGGCGCACGCCGCTCGCAACGGAGAACTCGCTCACGATGCGCAGCGAGCCGACCTTCGCGGTATTGTCGAGGTGGGTGCCGCCGCAGAACTCCACGGAGTAGCCATCGCCCATATCAACGACGCGGACAACGTCGCCGTACTTTTCGCCGAAGAGCGCCATTGCGCCGATACTGCGTGCCTCCGCGATGGGCATCTCCTTCACGGTGATGGGGAAGCCTTCGAGCACGGCCTCGTTCACCATGCGCTCGACGGAGGCGATCTCCTCGGGCTTCATGGCGGAGAAGTGGGTAAAGTCAAAGCGGAGACGGTCGGGCTCAACGAGCGAACCGGCCTGATGGACATGGTCGCCGAGAACGGTGCGCAGCGCCTTGTGCAGCAGGTGGGTGGCGCTGTGGGCGCGCATGATCGCCTTGCGGCGGCCGGTATCGACGCAGGCGTTCACCTTGTCGCCGACGGCGAGATTGCCGGAGACCATCACGCCGTGGTGAAGCACCTTGCCGGCCTTGTTCTTCTGCACATCGTGCACCTCAAAGACGGCGTCCTTGAGAATGAGCAGGCCATGGTCGGCGCTCTGGCCGCCCATTTCGGCGTAGAACGGTGTTTTGTCGAGAACGATGCTCGCGTGCACGCCGGAGCCGACGCGCTCGCGCAGCTCGTCCTCGGCAACGATGGCGAGGATGGTGCAGTCGTCGTGCAGACGCTCATAGCCGGTGAACTTGGTGGGGAGATTGTCCAGGCCGAGGTCGAGCCCCGCCCAGGCGGTCTCATCGGAGCTGCGGGCGGCGCGGGCGCGCTCGCGCTGTTCCTTCATCAGAGTCTGGAACGCGGGCTCATCGACCGTCATGCCCTCGTCCGCCGCCATTTCCTTCGTGAGATCCAGCGGGAATCCGTAGGTATCGTAGAGCTTGAAGGCGTCGGCGCCGGAGAACACGGTCTCGCCCTTT
>DPHR01000150.1:0-258 GCA_003522945.1 Clostridiales bacterium | reverse complement strand
CCGGAGAACACGGTCTCGCCCTTTTCCTTGTGGGAGGCGAGCATACCGGCGAAGATGGCAATGCCGCCGTCGATCGTGCGGGAGAAGTTCTCCTCCTCGGAGCGGATGACGCCGGTGATGTACTCCTGACGCTCGGTAAGCTCGGGGTAAGCGCCGCGGTTCTCGTGGATGACGGTATCGCAGACTTTATAAAGGAACGGCTCCTTCTCGCCGAGCAGCCGTCCGTGGCGGGCGGCGCGGCGGAGCAGACGGCGCAGC
>DPHR01000015.1 GCA_003522945.1 Clostridiales bacterium | reverse complement strand
TGAGCCAACTCCGGAGCCGACCGCCGCGCCGCGCTTCACCGCGGGGGAGGAGACCGTGTATGTCCTCTGCGAGGGAAGGAGCGACGGGGCGAAGGCGCTCAGCCGCTGGCTTCGTTCCGCAGGGAAGGACACGGCGGAGACCTTTATCCCCGACGGGCTGGATACGCCGATGTATACGGTCCCGGCTGCAGAGCGCAATTCCGAAGAGATCCCCGCGGCCACGGATGAGACGCGCCGTGTGCGCGTCGCGGCGGATACGGAGCTTTTGGAGAGCGGCATCCTCACAGCGTGGCTCCCGGCGTTTGAGACCGCGACCGGATACATTGCCGAGGTATATGCCGGCGATGCGTCCGTTCTCGCTGCCGCGGCTGCCGCGGGCGAGGCCGATGTGCTGCTGATGAAAAGGACCGACGCTTCCGCTCTCGGCACCATGACGCACTATCCGCTGCGGTACGAGCTTGTTTCCACGATCTATTCGGTCATTTGAAAGGATACGCCATGAAACGTTTTTTCCGTCATTTTGCTTTTGCCGCGTTCGGCGTGAGCATTCTCTGTCTGGCTCTCGGCATTGCCATGCTGATATGGACGGCGACCGCCATGAAGTGGATCAGCTACGGCTTCGGCGCGGTGATGATCCTCTCGGGCATACTGCAGATCGCCTCGTACCTTACCGGGGAGCGTGTCGGACTGCTGCGAAAGCTGCTGCTCATCTCCGGCATTATCGCTGCGGTGGCGGGCGTCTGGATCCTGCTCACGCAGAGCCTTGCGGAGCAGGTCATGCGCCTTACGGTCATTGTGATGGGCGTTGTGCTGCTTTACCACGGCTTCATGGACTGCAAGCACGGGCTGGATATCAAAAGCTGCGAAACCGGCGGCTGGTCGGCGGCGCTTGTGCTGGGCGTGTGCATCTGTGCGGCGGGCGTGCTGCTGCTTGTGAATCCCTTTGAAAAGAACGATACGCTCCTGTTTGCCGCGGCGCTCGGCTTCCTGCTGGACGGCATTTCCGGCCTCTTCACCACCGTTGCGGTGGCGCACGGAAAATCGCGCGCCGAGTTCCTCGCGGGACAGGCACCCGTGATCGAGCTTGACCCCGCGGAAGCGGCGGAAACGCTGCCCGACGGAAAAACCGAGCCTCTGCCCGAAAGCGAAGCCGCTCCTGCAGACACGGAAAAGGCGGAAGCCGAAGCCAAAACGGAGCCCCCGGCGGAAAAGGAATAACGAATAACGAAAAAAGCGTATGGCCGCGGCCATACGCTTTTTTTGTAATAATCATTATCCGCGCTTCCAGTGCCTGAGCTGCGGCACGACGGCTTCCATGTGCGCACGTACCTGCTCCGCGGGCCATGCCTCCGTCGCCATATGCTCCACGCAGAAATCAATGAGCTGCTCGGCGCTGTTATACTTGAACTCGCCGCCGGAATAGCACCATTTGCAGTATTCCTCGTTGAACGATCCGTCCGGCTCGCGGCTGGTTATTTCGTCCTCGAGCGGCATACCGCAGCACTGGCAGATGTTCCGGCGCGGCGAGCCGAGAAGCGTGTTGATGGAGACGTCAAAGAGCGCCGACAGGCGCTTGAGCGTTTCCGTGTTGGGGAGCGTTTCGCCGTTTTCCCAGCGGGACACCGCCTGCCGCGTCACGAAGAGCTTTTCCGCAAGCTCCTCCTGCGACAGGTTTTCCCGATTCCGAAGCTGCAATATCACATCTTTTGTTTCCATATTCCGATCACCTCTTGGGAAAATTATACCCGAAGGCTCCGACGCAGGCAAGCAACGCGCTGTTGCCTGTGCGCCTTATATCTCCTGCGTTGACAGCCATGCGAGGAACTTTTCCATAAACCGCTCGTGCGGCGCGATGACGTCGAGCCGGATGCCGGGGGGCTCACCGGCAAACTGCGCGAGATACGCTTCCGGATTGGACGTGGTCTTCATAAAATCCGCGATAATGTATTCGCGGCTCATGCCCAGCTTGTAAAGGAGAATCGCCGACACAACGCCTGTCCGGTCCTTTCCGGCGGCGCAGTCGAGGATGATGAAATTGCAGGTGCCTTTTCTTTCTTTACAGTATGGGAAGGCGCAGCGTGCACTTTGCCGGAATATCGAACGCGGCGAAGTACGCCTGCTCCATCGGGATCCATTCGGCAAAAAAGCGTTTCGCTTTCTCCGGCGTGTTGCGGCGGGAAATGCGATCGCGCTGCAATTCCGGGGAGATGTCCAGAAATACGGAGAGATCGTAATACGGCGCAAGGTCGGGGTGCATGGAGTATGCCCCCTCGGCAACGACGAGCTTTTTCGGCGCGGTCTCCACGGCATTTTGCAGCTGCATGGAAGCGCAGTCGAACCGCCGGTAAAAAACCTTTTCGCCGCGCCGGAGCGGGAGCAGCACCTCGGCGAGAAACCGTTCCCAATCCACATTCCCGCCGGGCTCAGCAAACCGCGCGGCGGTGCGCTGCTCAGAGCGGAGAAAAAGTCGTCCATATGAAACACGGTGCAGCCGTACCAATCGGCGAGAATTTTGCCGAGCGTCGTTTTGCCGCTCGCGCTTCCGCCCTCAATAGCGAGACGCACGAGGGCTTCTCCGGCGAGCCGCCGGTCAAGCTCCGCGAACAGCGGGGCGAAACGGTCGGTTTGGTTTGTTTCGTTCATATCGGTCCTCCATGGGTAAACCGTCAGGCTTCCGCCGCCGGAATCTCATAGGCCTCGCACTCGGCGCGGGAATGAAATACGGTGAGCGTTTTATCCCTGTGCTTTTCCAGCAGCGCATAGATGTTGGGAAGCCGGGTCTCGGAAAAATGCGTGATAAACTCGCGGAATTCCGGGTCGAACTCCGTCTCGATCCACGGCATATCTTCGCACTTCGTACCGATGCGTGCTTCCACGCCCGCAATGCAGTCCGCAAGCGGCAGATCGAAAAGAAATACCGTGTCGCATTCCGCCAGTCGCCGTTCCAGCGTCCGGCTGAAGTTGCCGTCGATGATCCAGCGGTCTTTTCGGAGTATTTCGGCGAGCGCCGCGTCAAATTCCGCTTCGGAAACGGTCGTTTTGTCCGGCCTGTGCCAGAGAAGATCAAGGTGATAGAGCGGCAGTCCGGTCCTGTCCCGCAGCCGCCGGGCAAACGTGCTCTTTCCCGATCCCGGGACAGCCGATCACGAGGATTTTTTTTCATGGAAGTATAGTATTTTTGCGGAAAGCGCGCGTCATTGCTGTCAGATCATAACTCATGGCAAGCAGAATCTTTATTTCGTCCTCCGGCGCACTGCCGTCGAGCGCGGCGGTGATCCAATGCTCCTTGTTCATATGGTAGGCAGGGAAGAACCCGGGCTTTTCCCGCTGCGGCCCGATCAGACGTGGATCGGCCTTGAGATTCAGCACGGGGACTTCTTCGGCTCCCGGCAGACCGAGCAGCGAAGCCTTTACGGTCATAAAAAGAGCAAACCATTTTTTGTTGCTCGCATGACGGAATACGGAAAACTCCGGCTTGTCCGCCCACGGATGCTCCGGCTCTGTGCTGTAAGCATCCTGTATATAGTGTATCCAGTCGGTGGATGTCATGGCAGCCTCACTTCCGCAGCGACAGTATCCCGGCACGGGGGGGAGAGACGGTCAAACGTCATGGCGGGGAACACTTTTTTCAGCTCGTCATAGACAAAATAGATCTCGTCCTTGTCCCAGCGGGTTCCGGACTGCGCCCGGCACGCCTCCAGCTCTGCGCGTGTATCAAAGGCAACGTCGCCAATATAGATGACTCCGCTCTCACGCAGCAGCGGAAGAAGGCTTTGGATAAACGTGACCTTTCCCGCGTCGGAGCGGGCGGTGCTGCGGTCGTACCCGTCCGCCCATGCATTGAATCCCTCTTTGTTCAGCATAAATCGATTGGTTCTCCTTTTTAAATCATAGAGAAGTATTCTGTTCTCCAACCTTTATTCTGACGCAAGACGCCCCACTCCTTTTGGGTAATTTGCACATTGAAAATAGCAGATTCCTGGCGAAAAGTCCATAAGAAAATCCGGCTCGGAAGCTCCGAACCGGATTTTCTATGCCTTATGTAAGAACTCAGGCGTTCTTGTTCTTGATGTACTCGTCGATGGCGGTAGCGGCGGTCTTGCCGGCGCCCATGGCGAGGATGACGGTGGCAGCGCCCGTGACGGCGTCGCCGCCGGCGAACACGCCCTCGTGGGTGGTCTTGCCCTTCTCGTCGGCGATCAGGCAGCCGTGCTTGTCCGCTTCCAGACCGGGGGTGGTCATGCGGAGCAGCGGGTTGGGGCTGGTGCCGAGAGCGTCGATCATGGCGTCCACTTCGAGCACGAAGTTGGAGCCCTCGACAGGCATCGGACGGCGGCGGCCCTTCTCGTCAGGCTCGCCGAGCTCCATCTTGATGCACTCGATGCCGGTCACGTAGCCCTTCTCGTCGCCGATGACGCGCACCGGGTTGGTGAGCAGCTTGAACTCGACCTCTTCCTCCTGGGCGTGGTGGACCTCTTCCTTACGGGCGGGAACTTCTTCCATGCCGCGGCGGTAGACGACGTAGACGTGCTCCGCGCCGAGACGCTTCGCGCAGCGGGCGGCGTCCATAGCGACGTTGCCGGCGCCGACGACGGCGACGCACTTGTGGTGCTTGATCGGCGTGTCGTAATCTTCGCGGTAAGCCTTCATGAGGTTGATACGGGTCAGGAACTCGTTGGCGGAGTAAACGCCGAGCAGGTTCTCGCCCGGAATGCCGAGAAAGCGGGGCAGACCCGCGCCGGAGCCGAGGAACACGGCCTCAAAGCCTTCCTCGGTGAGCAGCTCGTCGATGGAGATCGCGCGGCCGATGACGGCGTCGGTCACGATCTTAACGCCCATCTCCTCGAGCGCGGCGACTTCGCGCGCCACGATCGCCTTGGGCAGACGGAACTCGGGGATACCGTACACCAGAACGCCGCCGGCCTTGTGGAACAGCTCGTACACGGTGACTTCATAGCCCATGCGGGCAAGGTCGCCCGCGCAGGTCAGACCGGCAGGGCCGGAACCGACAACGGCGACGCGGTGGCCGTTGGAAACGGGCTTCTCGACCTTCGCGTTGGGGTCGGCGTGGGCGGCGTGCCAGTCGGCGACGAAGCGCTCGAGACGGCCGATGCCGACGCTCTCGCCCTTGATGCCGCGGACGCACTTGCCCTCGCACTGATGCTCCTGCGGGCAGACACGGCCGCAGACGGCGGGCAGGCTGTTGGTGGAGGTGATGATCTTGTAGGCCTCTTCAAACTCGCCCTCGGCGACCTTAGCGATGAACTCCGGAATGCGGACGTTCACCGGGCAGCCGCTGACGCAGGGATGCTGACGGCAGTTGAGGCAGCGCTTGGCCTCGTCGATGGCGATCTCCTTGGTATAGCCGAGAGCGACCTCGTCAAAGTTCTTGTTGCGTACCAGAGGCTCCTGCTCCGGAATGGGGTTTTTCGTCATACTCATATTAGCCATGTCTTACACCTCCGGTGATGCGGCAGATATGTTCCTTCGCGGCGGTCTCTTCACCGGCGTAGAAGGAGTTGCGGGCGATCAGCTCGTCCCAATCGACCTGGTGGCCGTCAAACTCGGGGCCGTCCACGCAGGCAAACTTGGTCTCGCCGCCGACGGTCAGACGGCAGCCGCCGCACATGCCGGAGGCGTCGATCATGATCGGGCAGAGAGAGCAGATGGTCTTGATGCCGTAGGGCTTGGTGGTGAGAGCGGTGAACTTCATCATCTTCAGCGGCCCGATGATGAACACTTCGTCATACTCGCGGCCGGACTTGATGAGCTCTTCCAGCTTGGCGTTGCCGAAGCACTTCTCGCCGTAGCTGCCGTCGTCGGTGCAGATGTAGAGGTTGGTGGAGTGGGCGCGCATCTCGTCCTCAAGGATCACGATGTCCTTGGAACGGAAACCGGCGACCATATCGACCTCGATGCCGGCTTCAAAGAAGCCCTTGCACACGGGGTAGCCGATGGCGCAGCCGACGCCGCCGCCGACGACGCAGACGCGCTTCTGTCCGCCGATCTGGGTGGGCTTGCCCATGGGACCGACAAAGTCGGCGAGGCAGTCGCCCGGCTCCATGAGCTCGAGCATACGGGTCGTCTGACCGACGGGCTGCACCATGATGGTGACGGTGCCCGCTTCGCGGTCATAATCCGCGATCGTCAAAGGAACGCGCTCGCCGTGCTCGTCCAGACGCAGAACGATGAACTGACCGGGCAGGCACTTCTTGGCGACCAGCGGGGCCTTGATGACATACTCAAGGACCGTGCCGGCCTCATTCAGGGGCCGCTTGCTTACGATAGGAAACATAGCTTCTTTCCTTTCTTCCTTTGGTTTGCTTTTCTTGCTGCTGGCGGAGACGGGGAAATCTCCGTCATATTGTCACATATTGCGATTATACCATAATATCTGCCTGATGGAACATTTTTTTTCAAAATTCATCGCCCGGGAATCTTAGCCTTTTTCTATGATTTGCGTCGATTGACAAGGGCACACGC
>DPHR01000056.1 GCA_003522945.1 Clostridiales bacterium | reverse complement strand
GTTTAGAAAAATTGACTCTTCAAACGGCGCGGTATTCTTTTCCTCCGGGGTGTTCTACTACTTTTTGACTGAGCAGGTCAAGGCGCTGGTACAGCAAATCGCAGACGCTTTTCCGGACAGTGTGCTGGTGTTTGACGCTGCAAATCGGACGGCGGTGAAGATGATTGCAAAAACATGGCTTAAAAGTGCGAAGATTCAAGATGTGGGCGCGTATTTCGCAGTTTCGGACGCTCCCCAAGAGATCGGTGCGTGGGATAGCCGCTTGCAGGTCACCAGCCGAGGCTATATGCTGGGCTACACCGATTTGAAAGACCCATCCGTCAGCGGCTTTTTCCGTTTTCTTGCCAAAGTCGGTGACGGAATGATGAAGATGCAGATCGTGAAGATCGGATTTGGAGGCAAGCAATGAAAATTCTGGTATATGGTGCAGGTGTTTTAGGGTGCAATCTGGCAAGGAATCTGTTTCACGCCGGAAAGGATGTGACCCTGCTTGCCCGGGGAAATTGGGCAGAGGAAATCAGGAAGAACAGACTGCGGATCAAGGACCAATTCGCCCTCCGTACATCGGTCAGCTGCATTCCGGTGGTGACCGCGCTTGCACCGGATGCAGCATACGATGTGATTTTTGTGGTTCTGCGCTATACACAGTTGGATTCCGTTCTGGACACGCTACGAACGAACCGGACGAAGAACATCGTTTTTGTGGGTAACAATGTGCAGGCAAGAGCGCTGGCGGCGGCACTGCCGGAGAAAAATGTCTTGTTTGCCTTTGCGCTCTCTGCCGGACATCGGGAACCTGACCGGGTCGTTTCTATCGACCTGAAAAAAATCACCATTGGGCAGTTGCGTGGGGCGGTCTCCAATGCGGAACTGATCGGAGAAATTTTCGGCGGTACCAAATACAAGGTCGTCTATGAGCCGAATATGGAGGACTATCTGCTCTGCCATGCGGCCTTTGTGATGCCTGCGGCCTTCGCCTGCTATAAGAGGGACGGCGACCTGAAAAAGCTTAGGAGAAATACGGTGTACCTTGGACGGGTGATCGATGCCAATATTGAAGGCTACCGTGCCATACGCAATGCTGGACACGACATTTTGCCAAAGGCGGATGCAGACTTTGAGAGCGAAAAGTACCGCAAGACCTGTCTGCGCTTCTTTAAACTCATGTGCGCCACCTCACTGGGCAAACTATGTGCCTCCGACCGTGCCATGAACGCCATAGACGAAATGAGCGCCCTGAATCGGGATATCAAGCAGTTCTTTGATGAGAACGGCGCGGCTTATCCCGTGTGGCAGGCGCTGGAGGCGGAGGCCGGGAGATACTTACGATGAAATACGCCGGAATGCCTTTTGGCATGTGGACGCTGTTTGCGCCGTCCTTCCGAAACCAGCTGACAGCGGTGTTCGGCTACGGTACGAATACGGCAAAAGCTATCACGAAAAAAGCAAAGCCGAAATACAGGGAGATCATCTCCGAGCTGCCTGAATTTGAAAAGGGCGACCGGTTCAAGATGAACCTCGTCAACTGCGCGATGATCGGTGCGTTTATTCTCTCCATGCCGGAGCGCCCAAAGGTGGACAGACTGACAGATTACTACGCAAAATCCATGATGACAAAGCCCATGAAATGGTTCTGCCGAATGAGCGGAAAGAGCAAATTCACCGAAAAGGACATTGCCGGTATGAAAGCCACCGCCGCGCTGAGAGCCGCTGACCGCAACCCCTACTCGTGGAATATGGAGTTTTACGAATATCCCGACGACAGCGGCTACGAGGGACGCTTCACCAAATGCGGCATCTGCGTGCTGATGAAAAAGCTGGGGCTATATGACCTCACTCCCGCGCTGTGCCGTCTGGACTACACCATGAGCGAGGCGGGCGGCGCGACTGACTTTGTGCGGCAGTACACTCTCGCCTCCGGCGGCCCATACTGCGACTGCGGGTATAAAAAGAAGGGCTTCGTGAAAGCAGGGACGGAGGCAGGACGATGAAGGAAACCTATCTCTCCTGTGATTTTCGGGAGACTGCGGCCCAGAGCTTTCCCTCGCAGGCCAAGGAGCTGAATGCATTTTTTGATGCGCGGTTGAATGCGCTGCTGGCTGAAAATTTTCCTCTTTTCGTGCAGGAACTCCTTCGCTGCGCCCGCAGAGATTTGCCGGTCTGCAATTCATTTTTATCATATTCGGGTATAAAAAGTCCACCGTAATTCTTTCAGAATTACGGTGGACTCATGGCGGAGAAGGAGGGATTCGAATTACCCGATATATGTTTTTTCACGTTTTTTCGAGTAATACCAAATCTGCTTAACCGCTGGAAATCAAGGACTTTTTCGGCCGTCCGTAATAGCAGGTATTATTGCGTGATATTGCGGTAAGGGAAAACATAAGGGAAATCTTTTGCTCGATTTTCGGCGCCTCCGTAGGGCTTTTGTGTCCTGCTTATCGTAATCAGATGCGAAAAATCTTGCAGTCTGCCACAAGACGTGTTATTGTGTCTGTGGTGCTTCTACGGAAGTACCAGGGCGCTGCACAAAACGGCAGGCGGTTGGCTCACACCATCCCGAAAGGGGGTGGAGCTATGCGTATTACGTTACATATCGGACGGTTCACCGTGACGATCATCGTAAAAAGCAAAGACCGCCACTCGGCCAAGTGACGGTCTTTCGTAGCTTTGCTATGAACTGTTAATGTCGGGGTTAACCGCTTGTCGCAGCGCCCTTTTATATACTCATTATATCGCCCGCTCCGTGCTCTGTCAAGCATGAGAGCGGGTGCTTTTTATTTTCCTGCCGGATTGATCCCGATTTTCAGAGACACCACGTCACGCGCCATGGTGTCCTCTATGGCGCGGTCTACAAACTCCTCCGGTGTCTCGCCGGTGCGCTTTATATGCTCGCTGATCTTTGCAAAGCGTTCCGGCGTTACGAGGGGAGTGGGAGCATGACCTCCCGCCGCCTGTTCTCCGCTCATAGCGGCGTTTACAGCGCGGTTTATGAAGCCATTGACACTTTCTCCCTGCGCATCGGCAAACGCCTTTATAACGTCCTTGCGACCTTTGGAGAATGTAACATTTATGCGGTCGTAATTTTCCTTGACGTACTTGTTTACAGATCGCTGCTGCGCCTTTGATACAGGCCTTTTCTCTTCTGTCAATATACTATCCCCCTCCCATTGTACCCATATTATAGTGCAAAAATCTATTGATGTAAATAGTAATTTGCTACAAATATATTGGCGCAAATATATTTATTCTGTCAATAGACTATTGGGGTAAATAGTGTTATTATATAGACAGTTAAGGGAGAGACCTTGAACAAGTCGATCAGGGCGGCAGACATACTGGTGACAGGACAATGGCCAAGTAGCTGCTACATTCCAGACGCCGCACGCTCCCTAAAAACAAAGGAGGTACGCAAGATGAAATGGAATCTCAAGAAGATCATGCTTCGGGCGTGGAGCCTGTACCGCAAGGGCGGGCTTACATTCGGTGAAGCTCTGCACCGCGCATGGTTGTCCGCCAAAGCGGAGCCAATCAACGCCGCGACCGTCGAGAGCGCGAAAGCCGCCGCCGGTATCACGGAAGAGGTCAGAACGTGGAGCGGATGGCGCGAGCTGGGCTATGAGGTCATGCACGGCAGCAAGGCTCTTTTCGGCTGTGCGCTGATCTGGGGGAGCAAGGGAGACAGTGCGGTATACAACGCCCGATTCTTCGGCGCTTCTCAAGTCCAGGCGATTGCATGAAAAAAGCCCCTTACCTGACAGCCGACCAAAGCAACAGGCAAAGAGCTTGAAGAACACCCGGAGCGGGTGCAAACAAATTATACCGCGCCCGCTCTCTCAAATCAACCCCTGCCCGATAGGACGGCAGCAAAGAAAGGAAGAGTAAAAATGATTATCCACAAGAACGGTTTTAACTACTGCACGGCGGAGCAAATGACAATCAGGCTCACGGATACCGCAGAGCTTGACGCGGCGGCGAAGTTTGCCATAGAGCGCCTGTATAACGTCCCGCTCGATGCATGGACATTCGTAGTGATGAATCGGGAGACGCTGTGCGTCAACAAGGCTCACCCGAAAGCGGAGCGGCTTTTGGAGCTGGCTACCCGCTTCATGGAGATCAACCCGGAACACGTTGAATCTGATTTGATCTACAACGAAGTCAAGAAGATCGCCGGGGATTCCGCCATTGATGCGCTGTGTCGTATCTGGTTGAGTTGGCGGAAAGAGCGCCTGTCGTATTTGAATCATGTCCGCGCCGTTGATTTTGTGGAGAGAACGCGGGAGAAGAAGCGGGACGCATTAGAGAATGACGGCGCTTTCCCGGACGTTGATAATGATCTCTTGCACGCAATCCGCGTCGTTTCGGACAGCGCCGAAGAAGCAAACGAGATGGTATACCTTTACGGTCTGGGGGTGCAGTAATGGACACGCGGAAAGAGCTTGCAGACATGATCGACAGCATGAGCGAAGAGCAGTTTACGCAGTTTTTCATAAAGGCGATACAAGACCCGGAGACGCGGGCGGCGGTCGTTGGTATTTTGGAAAGCGCCGGACTTCTCGGCGGGGGCGGTTAAGCCGGTCAATATGATAGACGGAGAGCGGGATACTTGTCCCGCTCTTCTTGCGCTATATTATCCCTTCGTGTGGGACGCTCATTTTCCCGGATTTCAGTCGGAAAAATACACCTATCGTTTTCTCGGGTTTTGTGTGGTTCTCACGGCTTTGTCACGGCTTCGCTGGTGTACTCAGCAGCCGATTTCTCGGGGTTCGCTCGGGGTTCAATGGTTGATGTTCTCTCTTGCTTCATCCATGCTTTAACACGTTCTCTCGCGGCTTTCTCGCGGCTTCACGGAGGAATATTCAAGGCAGCGATTTCTCTTTGTTCACCCTTTGCTCGATAGCGTTTTTGACCGGCACAAATGAGATGTTCTCGCCGCTTTGTCGCCGCTTTACTTTTGCTGGTCTTACCTGTTTAAGAGGGCGGGAGCGGGACATATCGCGGTCGATTATTCCATGGCTATTCGTAGTGTAAGAACTTGGCAAAACCCAACATTCAAAAGAGCCGAAAACCTAATAAAACTTAACATTCAAATCGGCGCGAACCTGTCAAAACCTGACTTTTGAAAAAACTACAAATTGCTATGTTTGCAGCCGATTGCACCCGCTTGGAGGGCGGAAAGGCGGATTTTGTGCTTGCCCGATCATTTGAAGCTGAAAAAGTCGTTGCACAAGTCGGAGTTATCGGAGATATAGCCGCTCGTCATATCGGCGACGGCAGAGCGCTGGTTCTCGTAAATGCTCACGATAGACGTTGCAGCCCTAAGACGTACCGCCGCGGGCGTCTTTTCATTTTCCATGATGGACTTTATAACCCCGATGGCTGATTCTACGCTCCCGGCTATACTCTCCATTATCGTTATCTTTGCCTGTTCCTGTATATCTCTGTAAGCCTTGGAAAATTCAAGATCGTCGTGAATGTATGTGTATAGGGTTCTCGGAGAGATCCCCGCTTTTCCTGCCGCCTCCGATAGCGTTTTGCTGTCTGCAAGAGCTACCAGTGCGGCGGTTTTCTTTTGGTTATTTGCCATTGTATCATCTCCTTCGTACAGTATGCGGCCCACTCCGGCGACAGTAAAACCGAAGCAGGACGGAAAAAACCGGCAAAAAGCGGAAGAAGGCGGTCACGCACCGTTACGAGCCGTAGCCAGTCGTAGCGACTGGTAGCCACTCGCACCCGCTCGAGGGTGTCGCGTTTTGTTACTACCTTGCAATGACGTAACGACGCGTTACACCATCGTGCAGACAGAAAGCTGGGAAATGTATGCAGCTTCCCGATAAATGCCCGCAGGAACGCAGAACGGGGCGCATTTTATAACACACCCCCGAAAAGATACCGGTTTCATATAAATTTCTCTGGCTGGCTTGCCTCCGCTTTCTCGTATGCGGAAGCTGTCCGGAGGGGCGACCGCGATTTTGGACGCTTTATAAGCCTGTTTTGGAGCGGGAGGGAGAGCTTAATTTTTCCTACATACATGGCTACATATAGTATATCTCCCCCAAAATGGGGGAAGTGTTTCCGGTTTAAAAACTCACTGGTTCCCCCAAAATGGGGGTAGTGGGTTCTACGTTCCGGCGTCGCTACCCCCAGAATGGGGTAAGTAACGGCTTTTACTTTCCCCAAAATGGGGGAGCCAAAATGCATAAAAGTTTTTATACATCGCCGTTTATGGTGGTCGGGCTTTCCAATCGAACACGAACTCATAGACATTCTTTTCTCGGGTCAGCCTCCCGCTCTCCTTGATGCGGATAAAACCGGCGTCAATAAGCTCCGCCTTGAAGCGATCAAAGCTGCTCGGGGGAATATGGTATTTTTCGGCGGAGGAGGCCGGGAACGTGAACTCACGCTTGCCTCCGGCCTCCATCGTCATGCAGAGATACAAATACCTTGCCCCGGGTTTTAGCTTGCCCATTTGCTCAGAGAGCAGGAGAGAATTGCCGATCTGAATGAATCGCCCTTCTTTGCAATCTGCTTTCGCGGATAGCCACGGGCGAATATTACAATGGACGGCGGCTTTGCCTCTCCCCATCGACATACCCTCCGATCTCGATTTGTCCCGGCAGCCCGTCAAGGAACGCTTGCGCCGATCTCACCGCTCGAATCGTATTCGCACCCTTGGCGGTCACGGTGGCGATGAACGCTGCGGCCTCCCGCCGCCCCTTTTCGCCGTCGTCCGGGAGAAAATAACCACCATCGCAGGAGAGAACGACAGCGCCGAGCGCCCGCTCATCGGAGATCATTTTTCGGAGCGCCCGCGCGTCCCTTATGCCCATCATTTGGCAAAGCTCCGTCGTCTTGATTGCGTTCTCCGCCCCCTTGGGCAGGATGTTTTGAAAAAATCTTTGCGCTGTCCCGCTCTGCGTGGTAGAATCAGGGAGCGGGAATAGCTGCTCTTGCTGGCTGGCAAAAGGCTGCGTCTCCGCTTGCCGTCTCTCGGTCTTGTACACCGAGGGGCGGCTTTTTATGTTCTCGGATTTCCCGTCTAAGCCCATCTCAGCGGGCTTGTGAGCGCTTTCTTGTGCTGGGAGGTATTGTCTCATGTCCCTGTACCCTCCCGCTCAAAATCGTTTGTTGAGTTGGCGTTTCCGGCGAATGATCCGGCATGGTTACCTATTCCCGCTCGATTCGGATTCCGCCCAAAACGAAACGGAAACAGGGGACAATCCGTGCAAACACAACGGCGAACTTCAACGGCAACGCCGCAGACGCAATCGAGGCACTTTTCCCGAATGGCTTTCAATGGTGTCATAGCCTTGCCCCCTGTTCACTTTGGCTGGCGAGCCACGCTCTAAGCCCGTCCGTCGGGATTCGGATACAGCGTCCGATTCTGATTACCGGCGGGGACGCTTCGCTATGTACAAGCTCGTAGGCTTTGGAACGGCTCAAATTGAGCATCGCCCCCATCTCTTCCACAGTCAAAACCGTTTTTTCCATGTTTACCTCCTGCTGATTTTTTTGCTTGCGTTCTTTCGAGTATCGTGGTATGATTTACTCGATGATTATATTATATGATATATTTTTCTGTTCGTCAATATTTTCGATCTACCAGAATAAAAGAACAAGAAATTCAAATCAGTCAAGGAGGAAAAGCCATGGAGAGCAATTATTTTCCGCCGACAGAAAAAGAGGCAAAGGAGGCGGGAGTAACTTCATCGGAGCGGAGGAATGCAGGTTTTCCATCGCGCTTGCGGCAACTGCGAAATAAAAAGGGAGAATCGCAAGCGACATTAGCAAAAGAGCTGATGGTAACAAAATCTACCATCAGCCTGTATGAAACCGGGGACAACGTTCCAGATGCAAGAACGATAAGAAGAATGGCAGAACACTTTGATGTATCTGCCGATTACCTTTTAGGACTATCGGAATCAGAAACAAACGATAAAGATATGCAGTTTGTCGGTGATTATATCGGACTTTCTTCGGAAGCTATTGACACTTTGCGCTTCTTTAAGAATATTGATCCTTTTTTGTTTGATTTTCTGGAATACCTAATTGTCGAGGCAAACTATAAACCAGACCGGCTTAACGAGTTTTTATGCGTATCAATCAATTATGGAGTAATCAGTGCTCTTAACTGTGCCAAACAAGAGAATGAAGAACATCTCGATAGTGCCGTCTCTTCTTTCCTATTACGCGCTGACAGCCAAATAAACGGAGAAATTGTTTTTTCGGAAGGAAGTCCTGAGATTGAATGTTTGGCTCATGTTCCAAAAGGGATGGGTTTGCTTTCGGCTGAATCTATGTCCGCTTTTTTTGAGCAACGTGTTATAAACGCGCTTAGTGAAGCTGTAAAGGAATATATTGCGTGCAGAATTGAAAAGGAGGCAAGTAATGCCGAATAAAGCCGCAGCCGGAGCGGGAACGATACGAAAAAAGACGGTGACCCGTAACGAGAAGCAGTATTCTTTCTGGGAAGCGCGTATCACTACCGGCAAGGATGGGCGGGGGCGGCAGATTCAGCGCTCTTTTTCCGGCAAAACACAAAAGGAAGTCCGGGAAAAGATGCAGGCTGCTGCTGTGGAGATAACCGACGGCGCATACATCGCCCCGGCCAAAATGACCGTGGGGGAATGGCTCGACGCATGGAGTGGGGAATACCTGAACAGCGTTAAGCCGATGACGGCGGAATCCTATAAGAAGAACATCCGCGTGCATATCAAGCCCGCTCTCGGCGCGGTCAAGCTCTCTGCGCTTTCTGCCGTTGACGTTCAAAAATTCTATAACGCGCTTGTGCGGGATGGGTACACGGTCACACGGACGGTGAGCGGGAAGAAGGTCACGGAGCAAAAGCCGCTTTCCCCGAAGAGCGTCAAGAACATACACGGCACACTTCACAAGGCGCTGGAAAAGGCCGTCGCGCTCGGCTATATCAAATTCAATCCGGCGGATCATCCCGATTTGCCGCGGATCGAGAAGCACGAAATAAAGCCCCTCGACGACGAAGAGATCAACAAGTTCCTTTCAGCCATCCGGGGACACCAATTTGAAACGCTGTACACCGTCACGCTGTTTACCGGCATGAGACAGGCGGAGGTGCTGGGGCTTTCGTGGGATTGCGTGGATTTCGAGCGGGGGACGATCCTTGTGAAGCAGCAGCTCCAGCAATACGGGACGACCGGCGGAAAGTATGTGCTGAACACAACAAAAAATAGCCGGTGGCGTACCATCGCCCCGGCGGAATATGTTATGAAGCTGTTGCGGCACAGAAAGGCCGAGCAGATACAAGACCGCTTCAAAGCCGGTTCTGCTTGGGATAACCCGCTTGATCTCGTATTCACAAACGCGCTGGGCGGCTGTCTGTGCGGCCCCGACGGTTTATACCAACTTCAAGAAGATCGCGGCCTCTATCGGTCTCCCTGCGGCAAGATTTCACGATCTTCGACATTCATACGCAGTTGCCGCGATCCGCTCCGGGGATGATATCAAAACAGTACAGGAAAATCTCGGCCATCACACAGCGGCCTTTACGCTGGATGTATACGGCCACGTCACGGAGCAGATGAAGCGGGAAAGCGCTGCCCGGATGGAAGCCTTTATTACCACGCTGAAAGAGGCGAAAAACGCCTGATTTGAAGCCAGTAAGGGAAAACATAAGGGAAAACAACCGGAAAAGAGTATAGAAAAAACCCTGTATCCATTGAGAATACAGGGTTTTTCATTGGCGGAGAAGGAGGGATTCGAACCCTCGATACCCTTATGGGGTATACACGATTTCCAATCGTGCGCGCTCGACCGGGCTACGCGACTTCTCCATAGCGGTCAAACTGAAAACTATTCAATTCAGCTTGTCTACTATAGCAAATGCGCGCGGCAAAGTCAAGAGCGACTTTGCCGCGCGCGAAGATTTTTTCGGATTATTTTCAGTTATCCTCGCGGTCGCCCTTCTGCCGGATGGTGATGCGGATGGGCGTGCCCTCCAGTCCGAACGTCGAGCGGATCTGGTTTTCGATATACCGCTGATAGGAGAAGTGGAAAAGCTCCCGGCTGTTGCAGAAGATGACGAAGTGCGGCGGTCTCGTACCGGTCTGGGTCATATAATAGATCTTCAGACGGCGGCCCTTGTCGGACGGCGGCTGTACGCGCGCCTGCGCGTCGGCGAGCACGTCGTTGAGAAGGCCGGTCGTGATGCGCATGGAGCTCTGGTCATTCACAAAGTTCACAAGCTCAAAAATGCGCTCGGTGCGCTGGCCGGTGAGCGCGGAGATGAAGAGGACGGGGGCATACGTCATAAACGAGAGATCGCGATAAATGTCCTTGCGCATCTTGTCCATCGTGTGGGTGTCCTTTTCGACGAGATCCCATTTGTTCACGACGATGATGCTCGCCTTGCCTGCTTCGTGGGCGAGGCCGGCGATCTTGGTGTCCTGCTCCGTGACGCCCTCGCGCGCGTCGATCATGATGAGACACACGTCTGCGCGCTCAATGGCGAGCTGCGCGCGCATGACGGAAAACTTCTCGATGCGGTCGTCCACCTTGGACTTGCGGCGGATACCGGCGGTGTCGATGAAGATATACTTGCCGTATTTGTTCTCCAGGCGTGTGTCCACGGCGTCGCGCGTCGTGCCGGCCATATCCGCGACAATGACGCGGTTTTCACCGAGCACGAGATTGACGAGCGAGGACTTGCCGACGTTCGGCTTGCCGATGACGGCAACGCGGATGAGATCGTCCTCTTCCTCGCCCTTTTCCTCGGGCGGGAAGTTTTCGATGCACGCGTCGAGCATTTCGTCCGTGCCGTGGCCGTGGATGGCCGAGAGCGCGATCGGGTCGCCGAGACCGAGCGAGTAAAATTCATAAATGCCCGGGTCGACCTGACCGACGGAGTCCATCTTGTTCACGCACAGCACGACCGGCTTATGCGAGCGCTTGAGCATCGCGGCGACCTCCTGATCGGCGGCGGTGACGCCGGTGCCGATCTCGGTCACGAACACGATCACGTCCGCGGAGTTGATGGCAATCTCCGCCTGCTCGCGCATGAAGAGCAGGATCTCGCTGTCCGCCGTCGGCTCGATGCCGCCGGTATCGACGATATCAAAGGTACGCCCCGCCCATTCGCACTCGGCGTACAGACGGTCGCGCGTCACGCCGGGAGTATCCTCCACGATGGAGAGACGCTTCCCGCACAGGCGGTTGAAAAGCAGGGATTTGCCCACGTTGGGGCGGCCGACGATCGCAACAAGGGGTCGTTTAGCCATAATAGGAAAATCCTCCTTTCGGGGGTGTTAAAGTTCTTCAAAGCGCATCGCGGCGAGCAGCTCCGCGCCGTCCACCTCGAGCGGGATGACCGGCACGCCGAGCTCGCGCGATACGTCCTCGGGCGTAAGATCGTCAAGAAATACGCCCTCGCCGTGGCGCAGCATGGTTTTGGGAATGTATACCCGCTCGCCGATGTCCTTATCCCGGAGATGGCGGATGATGTCCCGCCCGGTGAGCAGCCCGGCGACCTCGATCGTGTGGCCGAAGAAGTCGTTCGGAATGCCGTAGACCGTGCCGTTTGCTCCGGCCTTTTCCAGAAGCGCGCGCAGATACGGCTCGGCGGCCTTGCCGGTCGCAATGGAGAAGCGCGGCGTTTCCTTCCGGTCGGCCTCGTCCTCCAGCGAGAGGGCAAGGTCAAATTCCGTTTCGAGCAGACGCAGCATACCTACGCCGTTTTCAAGCTGGGCATAGTCTTCGTAATATTCGTCCTCCGGCAGAGGAAGACCGGCGCGCAGATACATTTCGTCGCTGCAGTAGAAAATGTGACTGCCGTATTTTTCAAAGCACTCCGCCGCGAACGACTCCACCTGCGTGATCGTCGCGCGCGCCTGCTCGGGCGTATAGGGGGAGAGGGGGGTGAGCTTTTCGCGGTGGCAGGTGAGACCTACCGGCACGATGGAAACGCTGCTCACATGCGGGTAAAGCCCCGCAAGATCCTCCAGCGAGCGCTGCAGCGCCGCGCCGTCGTTCCAGCCGGGCACGGCGACGATCTGGCATTCCATGAATATGCCCGCCGCGGCGAAGCGGCGGAGAATGTCCATGATCTCTTTGCCGCGCGGGTTGCCGATGAGCTTTGCGCGCAGCTCCGGATCGGTCGCATGCACGGAAATGTTCAGCGGGCTCACCTTCAGATCGCAGATGCGCTGCAATTCACGCTCGGAGAGATTCGTACACGTGATATAATTCCCTGTGAGGAACGAAAGACGCGCGTCGTCATCTTTAAAATAGAGCGTTTTGCGCAGTCCGCGCGGCAGTTGGTCAATGAAGCAGAATATGCACCGGTTGGAGCAGCCCGTCGGCTTGTCCATCAGGTACGTTTCAAAGTTCAGACCGAGATCCTCGCCCTCTTTTTTGCGGAGGCGGATCGTGCCGGCGTCCCGGAATTCCAGTGTGAGCGAGCGGTCATACGCCCAGTATTTATAATCGAGCACATCGTGGATCTCGTGCCGGTTGATATAACGCAATTCGTCGCCGGGGAGCACCCTGCCCCCGAGCCGGGAGCCGGGGTCTACGGACGAGATCGTGTTGAACATACAAACTCCTCATAGCAAAAGAAGAGGGGGCAAAGCCTCCTCTTCTTAAGCTCGGTTACTTTTTCTCCTCGTCTACCTTGAGAACCTGACGGCCATCGTAAGAGCCGCAGGCCTTGCAGGCCCGGTGGGGGAGCTTGAAAGCGCCGCACTGGGGGCACTTGACCAGAGCGGGAGCGGTGAGCTTCCAGTTGCTGCCGCGTCTCTTGTCGCGTCTGGTACGGCTTGCTTTACTCTTGGGGACTGCCATGGTGACACCTCCTCGTACTTTGGCTGCTTTGAACAGCGCATAATCATGGTTTATCGTCCAACAGCTGTTCCAAAACAGCCAGTCTTGGATCCGATTCTGTCCTGCAATCGCAGGGGCCTTCGTTGAGATTCTTGCCGCAGCGGGAGCAGAGCCCCTTGCAGTCGGCCCGGCAAAGAAACCGGGTGTCCATGTTCAGGATGAACACGGTCTCCAGCAGCTCTTCCAGATCGAGCTCGTCACCCTCCAGCAGAAAATAATCGGGGTTTTCCCCGTCCTGCAGTTCGGAGGCGAGCGGGACATCGAGCGGATAGCTCACTTCCCGGTCAAACTCGGCGGCGCACCGGTCGCATACGCAGCGCATCGCAGCGGAGAGCGTGCCCCGCAGCGTCAGAGCGCCGGCGTTGTTCACGATGAAGCCCTCGCCCACGGGGGCGGCGGTGTAGGAGAGAACGGCGGGAAAATCCAGCCGGTCAGTGGAAAGCTCACACCGGAAGGGCAGCCGTGAGCCGGGATTCAGGAGAAGTTCGTGGAGATTCATGTTGATTCCAATCCTCTGTCAGCATCTCACAAGCCTTGCTATTATATATGAGCATTTCTGTATTGTCAACAGAAAAATCAACAGACCGCTTCTTTTTCCGTAGTTGAGCGGTCTGTGCAAGACCACAAGATATTGTACCACACCTTCTCGGAAAAAACCAGAGGAAAATGACGAAAAAAAGAAAAAAGCCTTGCCCATCATAGCGGCCTTTGATATAATACTCATTCACGATAATCAAGAAAAAAGCGAGGAAACGGATCTATGGAGGAAACAAACAGCCTGGCCCGGTCCCGACGCATGGGCGAAATGCCGGAGGGAAAGCTGCTGCTGTCAATGGCAGTGCCCATGATGCTCTCGATGCTGGTGCAGGCTCTCTATAATATTGTGGACAGCGTATATGTGGCGAAGGTGTCGGAGGACTGCCTTTCGGCGCTCTCACTCGCGTTCCCGGCGCAGAACATTCTCATCGGTCTTGCCACCGGCACGGGCGTCGGCGTTTCGACGATGCTCTCCCGCGCTCTCGGCAGCCGGGACAACAAGCTCGCCAACCGCGTGGCGGGAAACAGCCTGTTCCTCTGCGTGTGCTGCTGGATTATTATGGCGATCTTCGGTATTTTCTTTGCCGACGCCTTCATCCACTCGCAGACGGATATCGAGTCCATCCGCAGCTACGGAGATTCGTATCTGCGCATCGTTACGATCGGCTCGGTATTCGTGTATTTTGAGATCAACTTTGAGCGTCTTCTGCAGTCCACGGGCCAGACGAAGCTCTCCATGTGGGCGCAGATAATCGGCGCGGTGGCAAACATTATTCTTGACCCGTTCTTTATCTACGGCTGGTGCGGCCTGCCCGCGATGGGCACCACCGGCGCCGCCATCGCCACGGTCATCGGCCAGGCATTCGGCGCGCTGGCGGGCTTTCTGTTTCACCACAAACATAATAAAGAAGTCAATATCCGTCTTTCCGACTGCCGCCCGGACGGGCGCATCATCCTCGACATCTATCGCATCGGCTTTCCGTCCATCCTCATGGTCGGTATCGGTTCCCTTACGAACTATCTCATGAACCGCATCCTCATGGCGTTCACGTCCACGGCGGTCGCGTTGTACGGCGCATACTTCAAGCTGCAGAGCTTCTTCTTCATGCCGGTGTTCGGACTGAATAACGGCATTGTCCCCATCGTCGGCTATAACTACGGCGCGCGGAAAAAAGAACGCATTTACCAGACGATCCGCTACGGCGTGCTGTATGCCGTGTGCATCCTTGCTGTCGGCCTGCTGCTCTTTGAAGCGATCCCCGGCGTGCTGCTGCAGGCGTTCTCGCCGTCGGAGCACATGCTTGCCATCGGCATTCCCGCGCTGCGCAAGATCGCCATCCATTTCCCGATCGCGGCGTTCTGCATCGTGGGCGGGTCGGTCTGTCAGGCGCTCGGAAAGAGCCTCTATTCGTTCTTCACGTCGGTGCTGCGTCAGGTCGTGGCGCTCATCCCGGCGGCGTATCTTCTGTCGCTGACAGGGAACGTCGGCAATGTATGGTGGTGCTTCCCGATCGCGGAGGTCGTATCGGCGTGCGCAACGGCGTTTTTCCTGCGCCGCGCGCTGCGAAATATGGACCGGGAGCTGACGCTCGCGGAGGGGCAATGAAGGAATTTATCATCGGCCGGAACGACGCCGGGCAGCGGCTCGACCGGTTCGTGAGCAAGGCGGCGCCGCTTATCCCGGAATCGCTGCTGCAAAAGACGCTGCGGAAAAAGGATATAAAGATCAACGGCCGCCCGGCAAAGGGCGAGACGCGCCTCGCCGAGGGCGACACGGTGCGCGTCTATCTCCCGGACGAGTTTTTTGAAGCGCCGCGGGAGGAAAATGCCTGGCGCAAGATCACGGCCCCCCGGCTCGATATCGTCTACGAGGACGAAAACATCCTGCTCGTGGACAAAAAGCCGGGCGTCCTCTGCCACAGCGCGGGGGAGTGGAGCTGGAATACGCTCATCGCCAATATCCAGGCGTATCTCCGCGCGAAGGGCGAGTGGGACCCGGCGCGGGAGAACAGCTTTGCGCCCGCGCTCTGCAACCGCATCGACCGCAATACCGGCGGCATCGTGATCGCGGCGAAAAACGCCGAGGCGCTGCGCATCATGGATGAAAAGGTCAAAAACCGCGAGATCGAGAAGATCTATCTCGCCGCCGTTGTCGGCACGCCGCGCCCCGCCGCCGGACGGCTCGAGGGGTATCTCTTCAAGGACGCGAAGAATAACCAGGTCTATGTCTACGATGCGCCCCGCACCGGGGCGAAGACCGCCGTGACGGAGTATAAAACGATCGCATCCGACGGGCGTCTCACGCTTGTGGAGTGCCGCCTTATCACCGGGCGCACGCACCAGATCCGCGCGCAGTTCCGCCATGCCGGGTGTCCTCTGCTTGGCGACGGGAAATACGGCCGCGAAAGGGACAACCGCGCCTACGGCGAAAAGGGGCAGGCGCTCTGCTCGTGGCGGCTGCGGTTCGTCTTTGACACCCCCGCCGGGGCGCTCGAATATCTCAACGGAAAGAGCTTCCGAACCAAAACGCCGGAGTTCGTGGAAAAGTACTTCCCAGCGTTCGCGGAACGCATGAAAACGTGAAAAAACTGCCGGAAACGCCGCTCGTTTTCGGCAGTTTTTTGCATCACGCGCCGCGCAAAAAATAATTTGATTTGAAAAGGAAAATTGCATTGACAAACCCCCTTGAAATCTATATGATTGGCCTAACGCGCAAAGCGCGAAAAATCGGGAAAAGAGGGGGAGGATAATGGCCAAAGAACTCATCCGCCTGGTCGATTGCACCATGGCCTTCGACGGTGAGACCGTTCTGGATTCCATCAACCTGTACATCAACAACAAAGAGTTTCTTACACTGTTAGGACCCTCGGGATGCGGCAAGACGACCACGCTGAGAATTATCGGCGGGTTTCTTAAGCCTACCTCGGGGGACGTTTTGTTTGACGGCGTAAGGATCAACGACATTCCTCCGTACAAACGGCAGGTGAACACCGTATTCCAGAAATACGCGCTGTTCCCGCATCTGGACGTGTACGACAACATCGCTTTCGGTCTGCGGAACCATAAGGTCCCGGAGGACGAGATCGACGAGCGCGTTACGGAAATGCTCGAGGTCGTGTCGCTCAAGGGCTTTGAAAACCGCAAGGTGACATCACTCTCCGGCGGCCAGCAGCAGCGCGTGGCGATCGCCCGCGCTCTGGTGAACCGGCCGAAGGTGCTGCTGCTTGACGAGCCGCTCGGCGCGCTCGATCTGCGTCTGCGCAAGGACATGCAGCAGGAGCTCAAGCGCATCCAGCAGCAGATGGAGATCACCTTCATCTACGTGACCCACGATCAGGAAGAGGCGCTCGCCATGTCTGACACCGTTGTCGTCATGAACGAGGGCATCATCCAGCAGATCGGCACGCCGGAGGATATATATAATGAACCGAAGAACGCCTTCGTGGCGGACTTCATCGGCGAGAGCAACATTCTCGATGGCATCATGCGTGAGGACTATGTGGTCGAAACGTTCGGCCGCCGCTTCCAGTGCATGGACAAGGGCTTTGCAAAGGACGAGCCGGTGGACGTTGTCGTCCGCCCGGAGGATATCGATATCGTCCCCGTGAAGGACGGTATGCTGACCGGCACCGTGACGAGCATCACCTTCAAGGGCATGCAGTACGATGTCATTGTAGACTTCAAGGGCTTCAAGTGGCTCATCCAGACGACCGACAGCCCGGAAGTCGGGCAGCGCATCGGCATCCGCATTGTGCCGGACGGCTTCCACATCATGCACAAGAGCAAGTATTCCGGACTCTACGGCGACTACAGTTCCTTCTCGGAGGAATATGACGAACTGTCCGACGCGGAATACGATCCGGAGGCGGAGGAGGAATCCTCGGAGAGCCGGGAGGAATCCGCCGATGAAGAATAAAGCGCTCGCGGCGCCGTATCTCGTGTGGATGGCGATCTTCACGGTCGTCCCGCTCGGGATCGTGATCTGGTTTTCGTTTACCGATTCCATCACCGGCGCATTTACGTTTGATAACATTTCCCGCATGGGGACGTATCTCCCCATTTTTCTCAAGAGCATCTGGCTGGCGATCCTCTCGTCGCTCATCTGCCTTGTGATCGGCTATCCGGTGGCGTACTGTCTGGCGTCCGCCGCGCCGGAGCGGCAGCGTTTTCTCTATATGCTCGTCATGCTGCCGATGTGCATGAGCTTCCTGCTGCGCACGCTCGCGTGGGTGGCGCTGCTCGACGATACCGGCATCATCAACGGCGTCGTCACAAGCCTTGGCCTTCAGCCGCTGCCGCTCATCCGCACGGACGGCGCTGTCGTGCTCGGCATGGTGTATAACTATCTGCCGTACATGATCATGCCGCTCTATACGGTACTTGTAAAGCTCGATTCGCGCCTTACCGAGGCCGCCGAGGATCTCGGCTGCACCCCGGCGCAGGTGTTCGGACAGGTGACGCTCCCGCTGAGCGTGCCGGGGATCATCTCCGGCTTCACGATGGTGTTCGTTCCCGCCGTGTCCACGTTCTACATTTCGCAGAAAATGGGCTCCGCCGGTACGACGCTCATCGGCGACGTCATCGAAAGCCAATTCAAGGCCGCCTACAACCCGAACCTCGGCGCGGCGCTCTCGCTCGTGCTGATGGTGATGGTGCTCGTATGCATCGCAGTCATGAACCGCTTCTCGGACGAAGAGGAGGTCGCAACGATATGAAGACCTTCAACCGTGTTTTCACCGTGATCGTGTTCCTGTTTCTGTATATCCCGATGATCGTGCTGGCCGTTGCGTCGTTCAACGCCGGTACGGATATCGCCGTATGGAAGGGCTTCACGTTCGCGCAGTACGGCGCGCTCTTCCGCGACGGCGTGCTGCTGCCGCTGCTGGCAAACTCCGTCATCGTCGCGGTGATCGCCTCGCTCGTGGCGACAGTGCTCGGCACCATGGCCGCCATCGGCATCCGCGCCATGTCCGGCCGGATGCGCCGCATCACGATGGCCGTGACGAATATCCCTCTCACGAACCCGGAGATCGTCACGGGCGTATCGCTCGCGCTGCTCTTCGCGTTCGCCGGGCAGATGATGAAGCTCAACAACGTTCTCGGCTTTACGACGCTTCTCATCGCGCACATCACGTTCAATTTGCCGTATGTCATTCTGTCCGTGATGCCGAAGCTCGGACAGCTCGACCCGAACCTGCTCGACGCCGCACTCGATCTCGGCTGCACGCCCGTGCAGGCGTTCTTCAAGGTCATCATCCATGAGATCATGCCGGGCATTCTCTCCGGCGCGCTCATGGCGTTCACGATGAGTCTGGACGACTTTGTCATTTCGTATTTTGTCTACGGCCCAAGCTTTGTCACACTGCCGGTCGAGATCTACAACTATACGAAAAAGCCGCTCCAGCCGAAGATCTACGCGCTGTTCACGCTGCTCTTCCTTGCGATCCTCCTTGTGATGGTCGTGATGAATCTCGTGCAGGCCGGCGATGAGCGCCGCCGCCGTCAGGCGCGCGGTGTGTTCGGGAAGAAGGGGGCGAGCGCATGAAAAAGCGTGTGTTCTCTCTTGTGCTCGCGCTGCTCGTATGCGCGGTGCTGATCCCCGCGCCGGAAGCGCACGCCGCTCCCAACACGATCAACGTCTACAACTGGGGCCAGTACATTTCCGACGGCACGGACGGCTACATCGATATCAACGCCGCCTTCGAGGAGGCGACGGGCATCCATGTGAATTACATGACGTTCGACTCGAACGAAACGATGTATACCAAGCTCAAGACCGGCGGTTCTTCCTACGATGTCATCATCCCGTCCGACTATATGGTCGGTCGGCTGATCGACGAGGGACTGCTCCTGCCGCTCAACTTTGACAACATCCCGAACTATCAGTACATGGACGAGGCGTACAAAAACACCGCCTACGACCCCGATAACCTCTACTCCGTTCCGTATACCTGGGGTACCGTCGGCATCATCTACAACAGCGCCTATGTGGACGAAGAGGACGTCGGCAGCTGGGATCTTCTCTGGAACAGCAAGTACGCCGGGAAGATTTTGATGTTCGATAATCCGCGCGACGCTTTCGCCATCGCGGAAACGATGCTCGGGTATTCGCCCAACACGCGCGACGAGGACGAGCTGCGCGCCGCGGCCTACAAACTCATCGAACAGAAGCCGCTCGTGCAGGCCTACGTCATGGACCAGATCTATGACAAGATGGAGCGCGGCGAGGCGTGGATTGCGCCGTACTATGCCGGCGACTATCTTATGATGGTCGGGGAAAACGAGGATCTCCGCTTCTGCTTCCCGGAGGAGGGCTTCAACTTCTTCATCGACGCGCTGTGCATCCCCACGTGCGCAACGAACAAGGAAGGTGCGGAGGCGTACATCAACTTCCTCTGCTCGCCGGAAGTGAACGGCGAAAATCTTGACTATCTCGGCTATTCCACGCCGGAATCGGCGGCCAAGGAGTATATGGATCCGGAGACGGCGGCGTCCGATATCGCCTACCCGAGCGAGGAAACGCTCAGCCGCGGCGAAGCATTCCTCTATCTTGACCAGAAGACGACGCATCTCATGGATTCGCTCTGGCTTGAGGTCAAGACCGAGGGCGAAACGGATTATACGCCCATCATCGGCATCAGCGCAACGGTGCTGCTCGCCGCCGTGTATCTCACGGCCCGCGGCGTGAGAGACCGGCGCCGCCGTGCCAACCGCTGCAAAAAGTGGAAAACCTGAAATAAGAAAATCGCGCCGGGAGAAATTCCGGCGCGATTTTTGAATTCTCAAATCGTAATTGACGGAGAAATATCCATGAAAATCGGAATCATATGTGCCGCGGAAAAGGAACTTGCCCCATTTCTTGCGCAGATCGAGGGCATCAAAACATCAGAAAAGGCGATGCTGCAGTTTTACGAGGGGAAGATCCACGGCACGGAGGTCGCGGCCGTGGTTTCCGGGGTCTGCAAAGTCAATGCGGCGGTCGCCGCGCAGATTCTGATCGACGGTTTCGGAGTAACTGCCGTTATCAATTCCGGCACCGCCGGAGGAATGGACGCAAGGCTCCGGATATATGATACTGTCGTAGCGACGGAGTGCTGCTATCACGACGTGGCCGAGAATATCCTCACCGAATACCATCCGCGGATGAAAACCGTGTTTTTTGAAAGCGCCCCGCGGCTTTTAAGCCTTTCCCGGGAGGCCGTAAAAAAGCTGGGACTTCGGAATGTATATTTCGGGCGCATGGTAACGGGCGAGGCATTTATCACCGACGAGGGGCGAGGAAGAATCCTCGAAAAGTATTCACCGCTGTCGGTTGATATGGAAACGGCGGGTATTGCCCATGTCTGCTATGTGAACGGTATCCCGTTCCTTTCTATCCGCTGCATCACCGACACGGCCGAGCACAGCGGGAACGAGACCTTTCATGCCAACTGCGCCAGAGCGTCGGAGATCGCGGCAGCGCTGGTGACGGAGATCATTAAAGAGATCCGCTGACGAGCCTTAATTTTGGGTTTTCTCAGACCATCAAAAAAGCCTCGCAAACGTGCGAACGTAAGAGAGCGTGTCAAAAATTCCTTTTTGACACGCTAAAATCCTCGCGCCGAATGTTCCGGCGCGAGGGTTTTATACATCGATGGCAATATCGTCTTTGGGGATCTTTGCCCAGTCGAAGAGCGGGATGAGTTCTTCGGCGGAGATCGGTTCCCGTTTGTCCAGCAGTCCCGCGGCGTGGGCGAGCGCGCCGAGAAGCTCCGGCGCGGTGTGCCTTCCGCGCAGAATACCGAGGTCGAGATCACGGTCGCGCTTGGAGAGCCGCCGTCCGTCCGGCGCGGTGAGCAGGGGAACGTGATAGTATTCCGGCGGTGCGGCGTTGAGCAGACGGTAGAGATACAGCTGCCGCGGCATGGACGAGAGAAGATCGCGCCCGCGCACGACCTGCGTTATACCGGCGTCAATATCATCCGCCACGACGGCGAGCTGATAGGCGAAAACGCCGTCCGCGCGCCGGAGAATGAAGTCCCCGCACTCGCGCGCGAGATTTTCGGCGTATGGGCCGTAATGCCCGTCCGAAAAGGCGATGCTCTCGTCCGGCACACGCAGCCGCCAGAGCGGGGCGCGCACTTTCGCTTTCGCCGCGCGCTCTTCTTCGGTAAGATCGCGGCAGGTGCCGGGGTAGATCGGGTGACCGTCGGAGGCGTGCGGAGCGTTCGCGGCGTTTTTGAGATCGCCGCGCGTACACCAGCAGGGATAGACAAAGCCATCACCGCGCAGCCGGTCGAGAATGCTCTCATAGTATTCGCTGCGCGTGCTCTGATCCGGCTGCTCAGCGTCCCACGTGAGACCGAGCCAGCGCAGATCGTCCTTTAATATTTCGGTGTTTTCCGCGCTGCACCGGAGCGTATCCAGATCCTCGATGCGCAGCACGAGCTCGCCGTGCGCGGCGCGGACCGAAAGCCACGCGAGCAGCGCGGAGAATACATTGCCGAGATGCATCCGCCCGCTCGGCGTCGGGGCGAAGCGGCCGCGCTCGGCCATAAAACCGCCTCCTCAGATCGGCAGCGACAAACTCAGCGCCGCGAGCAGCGTGCCGACAAAGTAGCTCGCGCTGTTGCAGCGCAGGATCCAGTTTGCGCCGTGCTTGAATTTGTGTACGGAAAGAATGTAATCGGAGATCATCATCAGAAAAACGCCCGCGCCGAAGAGCTTCACGCCGGGGCTCGGGCATACGGCGGCGAGCACCGCGCCGAGAGAACCGTGCATTGAAACGCTGAAAAGATACGCCGGGAAAATGCGCACGCTGCTGAAATCGATGAACTCCTTTTGATATAAGAGCATCGTCGTTCCCCAGAACAGGAGAAAGACCGCAGCGGCCGGAAAGAGGATGCGCAGCGGAAGACGCTCATACCGCATGAGCATAATTTCATAGAACAGCAGACAGAAATTGCCGATGCTGAAGCAGATACCGCCGCGGACGAAATTCCACAAAAGGAAAATGTCGCCGAGGAACGCAAAAAACAAACCGATCGGCAATATCATCCGCATGCTGAACAGCGGCGAGTGCAGCAGATACGCGCTCACGGCGTAGGCTTCAAAGAGCACGGCGAGCGCGATCTTATTTACGGCGCGGCGCTTGAAATTTCCGCTTGTCTCCGAAAAGAAGTAGAGACAAAGGATCGTCAAATATGCTATGATGAATACGCATCGAAGATAGATCATAAAAAACATCCTTCCCGTCAGAGCATTCGGCGGAGAAGCGGTGGGATATTTTCATCATACCATATCCCGAACGAAAAGGGAACGGAAACTTGATGGCGGAACGGAGGAAAATCGGCGTATGCGCACATTGACGCTCATCGTGGACGAGGCGTGGAACGGCAGCACGGTAAAGCATCTGCTCCGCGCCCGGCTCCATATGGCCGAGGGATTGATCGCCCGGGTCAAGCTGCGCGAAACCGGACTCGTGCGAAACGGCGAACGCGTTTTCACCAATGCGAGGCTCCGTACCGGCGACGTGCTTTGCGTCGAGATCGGCGACGAGGGCGCGGTGAACGAGGCGCTGCCCATCGCCGCGCCGCTTACCTTCGTCTATGAGGACGAGGATATCGCCGTGCTCAATAAAAGCCCGGATATGGCGGTGCACGGCTCGACTGGGGGGCAGGGGTGTACGGTTGCAAACGCCCTTGCCGCGCTCTGGGGCAGAGACACGGCGTTTCATCCCGTGAGCCGGCTCGACCGTGGTACCTCGGGTATCATGGTCATCGCAAAAAGCGCGTATGTCCATGACCTTCTGCGCCGGATGCTGCATACGGACGCCTTCCGGCGGGAATATCTTGTTCTCGCGCGCGGCGCATTTCCGGACGATTCCGGCACGGTCGATCTTCCCATCGGGCGGGACGAAGCCGCGCCGACGAAGCGCGCCGTCACACCGGACGGGCAGCCGTCGCGCACGGAGTACACGGTTCTGGAGCGCTTTCCCACGGGCGTGCTGCTGCGCGTCCGCCCGCTCACGGGGCGCACGCACCAGATCCGCGTACACATGGCGGCCATCGGCCACCCGCTCTTTGGCGACGCTCTCTACGGCTCGCCGGACGATATGCTCTCCCGCCCGGCGCTCCACTCGGCGTATCTTTCGCTCCGCCACCCCGTCACCGGGGAAACGCTGGAGCTCGCCGCTCCGCTGCCGGACGATCTCGAAAAAAAGATGGCGGCGCTCCGCCGCCGGTAAATACACCGCCCCCGCCTGCCGGAAGCACCGGCAGCGGGGGCGGTGTAATTATAGAAAACTCATATCCTGAATATACCAGGTGCCGTTGCGGCGGATCCAGAGCATTTCGTATTCCACGAGGTTCTCGCGCGTTTCGTTGCGTGTCGCTGTGGTGAAGTTCGCCATGCCCTGACAGAGAAAGGCGTCTTCGCCGAGCGGGACATAGCCCCACGATTTGACCTCGTTGAACGTGACCGTGAAGCCGCGCGTCCAGTGCAGCGTGTCGAGCGCGTACTGGAAGTAGAGCAGCAGCGGCGAGCCCGGCACAACGTATCCGGCAGGGTAGTTCACCGCGGTGTTGCCCGCGCCGTATCCGGCGATCTCACGCATGTAGTTCTCCACACGCTCGTGGCACTCGTTTTGGAGCGCCTCGTTTCCGGACAGCTCAAAGGTCGGGAAACCGTCGGCGCCGGTCATCGGCTCGAGCGGCGTGCCGTCCGGCAGCGTGGCCGTAAAGGCCGGATCGCTGTAAAGTCCTCCCGCAGCGTATACCGTGTAGACCGGCAGCGCTCCCGCAAGCTCGTCCGGAACATCCACATGCGTGGAGAGCGGGGCAAAGGAGACCGCCTGCGCATCGGAGAGCGGCGCACCGCCCGCCGTGACAGTCGCTTCCTGCGGCGCGGTCACGCGAAAGGCGTGCGTCCCGGCGTCCGGGACGGTATAGTCAAAGCGTGTGCCGTCCGAGTAGAGCAGGAGAACGCCCGCCTCGCGCGATACGTCCACCTGCGCCGTCTCATAAATGCCCGGAACGGTGTACGTCACGCGGTAAGGGCAGGTGTCGAACTGCGTTTCAAGCTCCGATATGCTGGTGTAGGGAACATGACTGTCCGTTATATATTCCTCGCCGAGGGCGACGCCGTTTACGGAGACTGCCGAGCCTTCCGGCACCGTGACGGTGAGCGCGCGTGCCTCGGCGTGCAGCGCATCGAGCGGCGCAGGTTCAACTTTCCACGCGCGGCTGGCCTTATCGTAAGCCGCGTTCAGCCGCAGAAGATCGGCGTCTCCGGCGGAGAGAATATAAACCGGCGCATTTCGCGAAGTGTTTTCACTGTCCCGCCGGAACGAAAACTTTTGCCCCTGTACGGCGGCGTCGAAGAGGTCTCCGGCGACGGTCTCGGCGTTTTCAAAAACGCTCGTCTCCGGCGCGCAGAGCGAAACGTATTTCGCGCGCCATTCGGAAGTATCGGTCGTGTCGAGAAGCTCCTGCACGGCGTCCTCCGCCGTGACCGGCGCAAGCGCGCCGCCGGGGGAGAAGTACATCCACGCGGCCGCGCCGCCGACGAGCGCCACGAATACGAGAAGGCAAATCAGAAGAAGCGTTGAGCGTTTCATATTCCGTCCTCCTTACTGCCCCGGCATCACGACGACTGCCGTGGGGATGCCCCGCGGCCCGCCGGACGTGTTGCACACGTTCACATACTCGCCGTTGAAATACATATCGCTTGAAGCGCCGCCGTCCAGATTCCCGGCATTCACCGCGCCGTATTCTACCATGATCTCGGCAAGCTGCTGCCGGGAAACGCCGAGCACCGCGGGCTGGCGTCCCTGCAGCACAACAAAGATGACCGCGCCGTCCGCGCGCTGCCCGACGGCGGTGCGCGGCTCCACATAGAGCGCGTCCAGCCCCGGGCGGATCTCGCCGTTTTCTACAAGCGTCGGGCCGTAAGCTAAGGCCCACTGCAGTCCCATCTCCACGCACTGGCCGCCGTAAAACTCGCCCACATGGAGCTGGCCGGAGCCGTCCATGCCGACAGTGGAGGAATAGCCGCCCCAGAGAAGCTCGCCGTTGGCCACCACGTTGCCGATGGGCATGGCGCCCTTGCCGGCACCGCCGGGGTCCTCAAAGCCGCCGCCGTTGATGGCGAGCACCGCGCCGGAGTTTTCCGCGTGCTCCGCCACGGAGTAGCCGCGCATATCCGGACTGAACACCGGGCAGACGGAGACCTGCACACGCATCGGATCATCGATCACGGCGATGTAGCCGCTCCAGCGCTTGCCGACGATGCGCGCTACGAGCAGCCCGTCCTCATCATAGAGAACTTCTTTATAGTTATACCCGTTCTCCGCGGCGTCCTCCGACGGTATGGGCGCGGGCGAGGGGGCTTCGCCGGTCTGCACGGCGGGCGCGGCGAAAACGGAGAGCGTCGTATCGTGCGCCGCGGCAGCGGCGGTCTCTCCGGCAGGGCCGG
>DPHR01000066.1:4846-13046 GCA_003522945.1 Clostridiales bacterium | reverse complement strand
CCGCGGCGCGGCGGACACGGATGTTTCTGCCGCGCCGTCCGCGCCGAGAATGAGCTCCGGAGCGTTTATGCCGTGCTTCCTTGCCGAGGCAAGGCTTTCCCTCTCCCGAAAGACGATCGTATCGGCGCATTCGTTCAGCGCCGCCGTGCATTTGGCCCAGCCGCGCGGCGAGAGCGGGCCAAGCCCCGCGCCGTGCAGGAGCGTGCGGCAGCCGCTTTGCTTTCCCTTTCGCAGCAGCACGAGATAATAGACAAGCGACCGGCGGGATGTCGCGTCCTGCAGCAGATTCCCGCCGCCGAAGACGAGCGCGCGGGCGCTCTTCATTCTTCGGCGGATCGCCGGAACGTTCAGATAATACAAACTGTCAACATCAAACCGGCGCGCCGTTTCCTTTGGCCGGTGCGAGAGCACCGTGACCGCGCATTCCGGCGCGGCGGCGCGCCCATCGCGCAGAAGATTTTCGAGCATCAGCTCATCGCCGCGGTTGCAGCAGCCGTAGGCTCCGGCGATCACGAGCTCCCGCCGGGGCGAGAGAACAGCGCGGCAGATCTCTTTTTCGCGCAGCGCCATGGCGGAGAGGGAAAACTCCTTTGCCGTCCGGTCGCGGAGCGCTGTGCCGAGCTTTTCGCGCAGCGCCGGATCGCGCGAGAGCGTCAAAATATCCGATGCAAGCGCGGCGGTATCGCCGGGGGCGATGAGAAGGCCGTGAACGCCGTTTTCCACAAGCTCCGGCACGCCGCCGACGGCGGTCGCAATGACCGGCACGCGGTATTTTGCCGCGTCGGTGAGCGCATAGGGAAACGTCTCGGAAAGCGATGTGAGAAGACAGATATCCAGGCTCGCGTAGAGAGCTTCCGTATCATCGAGCCAGCCGGTGAAATGGACGCGGTCGGAAACGCCGAGCTCTTTTGCCAGCGCGCGGAGCATTTCCTCCTCCGCGCCCGCTCCGGCGAGAAGGAGACGGAGCTGCGGCTCCTCCTTTGCCGCGGCGGCAAAGCCGCGCAGCATCGTGGAAAGGTCTTTTACCGCATCAAACCGCGCGGCAGTTCCCGCGAGAATATCGCCCGGCACAGCGGGGATGCCGTGCGCGGCAAGAAAATCCTCCCGGCGCATTTTTGAGCGCGGCGCATCCATATCCGCGCCGTTATAAACGGAAAAGAGCCTCCCGCGCCGGAAATTCCGGGCGGCATATTTCTCGCGCATTGCGCCCGACACGCACACGAGCGCGTCCATTTTCCGAAGCGCCAGAGCGTTGAGCGTGCCGTAAACAAGCCGGGCAGCGGGCCGGTGCAGATAGTCGAGCCGGTGATCGCTGTGAACCGTCGATACGACCGGCACGCCGAGGGACGGGCGGAGCAGCGCCGCCGTCAGATTGGCGCGGCTGCCGTGGCAGCGGACGAGATTGAACCCGCCGGAGCGGATGTATTGCTTCGCCGCGCGAAGCTGCGCAAAAAAACCGCCGGTGAGCGTTTCGCAGGGGATGCCGCGCTCGCGCGCGTCGTCGGGCAGCACGCCGCCGCCCAGACACAGAAGCTGCGCCTGGCCGGTTTTGTTCAGCTCGCCGAGCAGCCGGAGCACATGGGTGCGCGCGCCCCCGGCGTCGCCGCCGCTGATGAGATGTACGGTTTTCACGGCGGTCCTCCCATGACCGCGGACAAATTCCGCAGCCTGTTGTCTTGCCCCGCAGGGGCGGACTGTGGTATACTTACATTGACTTGATATTATACCCCATTTCCGAAGGAGTGGCAATACATGACCCAAATATTCCTTGTCCGCCACGGACAGTCCGAGGGCAACCTCTTCCGCCGCGTACAGGGGCAGACCGATGTGGAGCTCACCGCCGACGGCAAGGCGCAGCTTCCGTATCTCACGAAGCGCTTTGCCGAAACGCCGCTCGCCGCCGTATATACCAGCCCTCTCCGCCGCGCGGAGGAAACTGCCGCCGCCATCGTTGGCGGGCGGGACATCCCCGTTTTTGCGGACAAGCGACTCATTGAAATGTGCTTCGGCGCGTGGGAAATGCGCCCCTGGGGCGAGGTGAATCTCGAATCGCCGGAGCTAAAGCGCGCGTTTCTCCACGACCCCGACCGCTGGCATGTGCCGGGCAGCGAGGCGCACACCGCGGTGCAAAAGCGCATGCTTGCCGCCATGACGGACCTTGCCCGCGCGAACGACGGAAAAACCGTCGCCGTCGCCAGCCACGGCATGGCGATCCGCGCTTTTTTGGCGCGCATTCTCGGCGTGCCGAGCGAGCGCATCTTCGAGGACATCCCGCTCGTGAACAACACGTCCGTCACGCTGCTGCGCTTTGAAAACGACACGTTCTCCGTCCTCTATGTGAACGACACGACGCATCTCCCCGCGCCGCCGTATACGCCCTTCCGGGAAAACGGAAAGGCGGGCGGCCCGCGCTGCTATGATCTGCGCTACCGCCCGTTCGATCCTGATGCCGGGCAGGAGCGCTACATTGCCTGCTACCGTGACGCCTGGCGCGGCGCGCACGGCACGACCGAGGGGTTCAACGCCTCCGCGTGCTGGCTCAGTGCCCAGCTCCACAGCGCCGAAGCGCCGGGGTGCATCACCGAGGCGCTGGTTGAAAATGAATTTGCCGGGATCCTCACGCTCGACGAGCGCCGGGGCCGCGAGCGCGGCATCGGCTGGATCGCTTTTCTGTACGTTGTGCCGGAGCTGCGCGGCCACCACTGCGGCATTCAGCTCGTCGGCACCGCGGCGATGCGCTTCCGCCAGCTTGGGCGGCGGGCCATGCGTCTCACCGTCGCGCCGGAAAACCCCGCGCTCGGCTTTTACGAAAAGGCGGGCTTTGTGCGCGTCGGCACGGAGGCGGGTGCTCTCGGCGACCTCTTGGTGATGGAATGGACTTTGTAACGCATTTTTACGATAATCCCGCTTACCCTAACAATACCTACACCGTTGCGCATCCGACGTTTGACGATCATTCGCGCATCATCGCCATATCGGACATCCACGGGAATCTCCCGTATTTCCGCGGTCTTGTGGAAAAGCTCCATCTGCGCGCGGACGACTCGCTCGTGCTGCTCGGCGATCTGGTGGAAAAGGGGCCGGAAAGTCTTGCTACGCTCCGGTACGCCATGGCGCTGCGGGAAAAGTGCCGGGTGTACCCGGTGCTCGGCAACTGCGATTTCTGGCATCTCTGGGTGGACGGGTGCGACATGGAGTGGGACGTGCGGACGTTCGCCCATCTCCTGCGCCAGAAGGCGACGGCGCGAAGCGGCCTCATTCTCGAAATGTGCGCCGAGCTCGGCGAAGTGCTCTCTCCGGACACCGATCTCGCCGCGCTCAAGGCGCTGCTGCGCGAGGCGTTCGCGCCGGAGTTTGAATATCTCCGGGCCATGCCGTTCGCGCTCGAGAGCGACAAATACATCTTCGTCCACGGCGGCATTCCCCACGGCGAAACGCTCGAGAGCGCCGGGCCGTGGCGCTGCATGAAGATCAACAGCTTTTATGCCGCCCGCCCGCACTTTAAAAAATGGGTCATCACCGGTCACACGCCGGTGTGTCTCTATGGGACAAACACCATCTCCGCCGTGCCGGTCGTCGATCCGGCGTGCCGCGTTGCGAGCATCGACGGCGGGTGCGTCCTCAAGGACGACGGGCAGCTCAACGCGCTCATTCTCCGCCGCGGGAAATTCACGAGCGAGTGGTACGACCCGTTCCCGCTCGGCCGCGCGCTCGACGCGCAGAAAAAAAGCGCGCGTTCGGCCTACATCCGCTGGGGCGATAACGCCGTGGAGCCCATTGAGCTCGGGCGCGAATGGTGCCGCATCCGGCACATCCGCACGGGGTACGTCATGGACGTGCCGACGGACTTTCTCTATGAATCCAAAGGCGTGCTGCGCGTGAACGACGTGACCGACTACCGCCCCGCCATCGCGCCGGGCGAAACTCTCAGCATCGTGCGCGAGACCGACCGCGGATACTGGATCAAGAAAAACGGCGTTTCCGGCTGGTATTCCGGGCGCATCGAGCGCCTGTAAGCCCTATAAGAAAGGAGTCTATATGTATCTTTCCGTTTATCTTGTATTTATTCTCGCCCTGCTCGCGTGCATGGTGTTTTCGATGATCGCAGGCGGCAAGGTGAAGAGCGCGTACTCGGCGTACAGCCGCGTGCCCTGCCACAGCGGGCTTTCCGGCCGCGAGACTGCCGAGCGGCTGCTGCGCATGAACGGCGTATACGACATCGCTCTCGGCCGCGTTTCCGGCGAGCTGACCGACCACTACGCCCCGAACCAGAGCATCGTGAATCTCTCGACGGGCACCGCGGACAGCCGCTCCGTCGCCGCCGCAGCGGTCGCCGCGCATGAGATCGGCCACGTGATGCAGAACAAGGAGGGCTACGGCCCCTACCGCGTGCGCACGGCGCTCGTGCCGGTTGTGAATTTCGGCTCGCGGCTCGCCATGCCGCTCGTGCTCATCGGCATCCTGCTCGACACCTATGTCCGCACGGCGAACCCCGACACGGGCTTCTATGTCGCCATGGTCGGCGTCGTGCTCTACGGCGGATCGTTCCTCTTCTCGCTCGTCACGCTGCCCGTGGAGCTGGACGCCTCCCGCCGCGCGGGGGAAATGCTCCTCGCCGCGGGCGTGATCGCGGAGGACGAGCTGCCCGCGGCCAAAAAAGTCCTCTCCGCCGCGGCGCTCACCTATCTCGCGTCGCTGCTTACCTCGTTCGTGTATTTCCTCCGCTTTCTTCTGTACGTGCTCTCCGTTTTCGGCAAGCGCGACCGGCAGTGATCCAAACAGCAGATCGCCCCTCTTCCGTTTGGAAGAGGGGCGGTTTTTTGCCCGCGGTTTCGTTCCGGGCACAGTTTCGATCTTCTGTAGGGGCGGGGCTCTGCTCCGCCCGACGAAACATGTCTGCCCTCGTCAGATAGAACCCACGAAAAAAGCCTCTCTTGTATAAAGAGAGGCTCTTTCCTTATGCATTCTCGTCGAGATGCCGCTGGATGCGGCCTACGATGAGATCGAGCGCCACGGGGTTTTTACCGCCCTGCGGCACGATGATGTCGGCGTTCTTCTTCGACGGCTCCACATACTTTTCGTGCATGGGCTTGACGGTGTTCTGCCATTGCTCCACAACGCTGCGCACCGTGCGGCCGCGCTTTTCGGTGTCGCGCAGCACACGCCGGGCAAGACGCACGTCGGCGTCGGCATCCACAAATACGCGGATGTCCATGAGATCGGAGAGCACAGGCTCGGCGAAGATCAGTATGCCCTCGACCAGGATGACCGGGCGCGGCTCGATCTCGATGGTCTCACCGCTGCGGTTGTGCACCTTGAAGTCGTACACCGGGCAGTGGATCGAGCGTCCCTGCTTCAGAAGGCGCAGATGCTCGATCATCATTTCGGTCTCGAACGCCTCGGGGCAGTCGTAGTTGAGTCTGGTGCGCTCCTCGTAGGTGAGATCGTCGTGCGCGCGGTAGTAATTGTCGTGGTGGACGATGCACACCTTGTCGCCGAAGCGCCGGATGAGATTGCTCGTGAGCGTCGTTTTTCCGCCGCCGGAGCCGCCGGCAATGCCGACGACCAGAATGTCCGGCAGCGCGGCGCTGTTTGTTTTCTCCGCCATCAGCGCGTACCCTTGTCGTAGGGGATGCCCTCGGCCTTCGGGGCGCGGGAGCTCTTGGAGGTGAATGCGAGCACGATGAGCGTGATGAGATACGGCAGCAGCCGGTAGAAGTGCCCGTTCAGGCCGATGGTGTTCAGCCAGTAGATGCCGTCGCCGTTGATGTCCAGCGTGGAGTACGACGCCGCGATGCACTTGAAGAGGCCGAACAGCAGCGCGCCGCCCGCAACGTTCAGCGGCTTCCAGTTGCCGAAGATCATAACCGCGAGCGCAAGGAAGCCGAAGCCCGCCACGTCGCCGTTCGAGCTGCAGTTGGCCGTCGTCATGGCATAAACAAAGCCGCCCATGCCCGCGAGCGCGCCGGAGATCAGCACACCGGCGTAGCGCATTTTGATAACATTGATGCCGAGCGACGCCGCTGCCTGCGGGTTTTCGCCGCACGCACGCAGCCGGAGACCGAAGCGCGTTTTGTAAAGGACGATGGAGAGCACGATAAAGATGATAATGCAGATATATGTGCTCAGATACACCTTGTTGAGGAACGTTTCCTGAAAGAAGTTCAGCTTGTCGTTCTTGGCAAAGCCGAGCATGGTCTTTTTGATCATAAACCACGTCGCGCTGTCGCCGCTGATGAGCGTCATGTTGTTCTGGTTGACGATGACGCGGATGAGGAAGAGCACCAGCGCGGGGGCGAGCATGTTCAGCGCCGTGCCGCCGATGGTCTGGTCGGCCTTGAGTTTGATTGCCGCAAAGGCAAGGAGCATGGAAAACAACGCGCCGAGCGCTGCTGCGGCCAGCATGGTGAGGAACATATAGCCCTGCAGCGCCGCCCAGTTGGAGGCTTCCTTGGCAATATCCATGCAGCCGGTCGCCTGCAGAATGCGCACAAACAGCACGCCGATGAACGCGCCGAAGATCATAATGCCTTCGAGCGCAAGGTTGATAACGCCGCTTCGCTCGGCGAAAATGCCCGCGAGCGCCACGATCATCAGAGGGATCGCATAAATGAGCGTCTGTCGGATCAGAAAGGACATTACTTCTGTACCTCCTCTCTCTTCTCGGCGGGCGTTTCCGCCGCCGGAGCCGCCGGGGCGGCCTGTTCCGCTTTCTTCGCCCGTTTCTTCTGGCGTTCAGCGATCCACATTTTGATGATGAGCGAGAACGCCGCCATGTACACGATCACAGCGATGATAACGTCGGTGATGTACTCATTGTACACGGTAAGGTTGGTGATCTGGAGACCGGCGATGTCAAGGATGGACATGAAGCAGCCGGTGAAGATCACGGCGATGGGGTTGTTCACGGCGAGCAGCGCCACGGCGATGCCGTTGAAGCCCGCCGCCGGGAGGCTCTGGTACGTTGTCCAGAAGAACTCGGTATTGCCGGAAAGATAATAGAGCGAACCGGCCGCACCGGCAAGTGCTCCCGCGATCGCCATGGAGAGAATGATGTTGCGCTTGTCGTGGATACCGGCGTAACGCGCCGCATGGCGGTTCGCGCCGCAGGCGCGCAGCTCATAGCCGAACGTCGTTTTCGTGATCACAATGTACACAAGGATCGCGAGCAGAATCGCAATGATAATGCCGCCGTTCACCTGCGAGCCAGGGAAGAGCTTGTCGAGCCCGAGCTTGGAGGTGGCGACATTGTTGTAGGTCGTTTTGTAGATGTAGCCGGACTTGGTGTTCTCCACCATGTTTTTGAGATTGCTGATATCAAAGAGCCACGTGACAACGTTCGCCGCGATCCAGTTCGTCATGATGCAGGCGATGACCTCGTTGATGTTCAGCAGCGCCTTGAGCATGCCGGGAATTGCGCCCCAGAGCGCGCCCGCCGCCATGCCGCCAAGGAACGCCAGCAGCCAGATGATCACGGGGGACACCTGCTCGGACGGGATGCTCAGCGCGATGAAGAGCGTGGCGCACGTTCCGGCGAGATACTGTCCCGGAGCGCCGATGTTGAAAAGGCCGGTCTTGAACGCCGTCGCCACCGAAAGACCCGTAAGGATCAGCGGCGTGGCGCGGAAGAGCATATTGCCGATGCTCGTGGGGTTGAAGCCGAACGTCAGCGCGCCGGAGGCGTCGCGCCCGGTGCTGAAAAGTCCGAACAGGACGAGCCGGATGCCTTCCCATGCGCTCTTGAGTCCGAGCGACTTGTTGGAAACGCCTACGATGAGAATGAGCACCGCGCCGACCAGAAGGCCGATGAGAATGGAGAGCAGCGACGCGATGACCGAGCGCGTGCTGTCCTTATGCCAGAAGGAGGTCTTTTGTTCTTTCATTTCTTCTCCTCCCCGTTCTGCCGCTTCGCGCCCGCCATGTAAAGGCCGAGCTCTTCCACAGTAACTTTCTTCGGATCAAATTCGCCGACGATCTCGCCCTCGTACATCACAAGGATGCGGTCGGAGAGATTCATGACCTCGTCGAGCTCCAGCGAAACGAGCAATACCGCCTTGCCATCGTCGCGCTGCGCGACGAGCTGCTTGTGGATGTATTCGATCGCGCCAACGTCCAGACCGCGCGTCGGCTGCACCGCAACGATCAGCGGCAGCTCGCGGTCGATCTCGCGCGCGACGATCGCCTTCTGCTGGTTGCCGCC
>DPHR01000066.1:0-4667 GCA_003522945.1 Clostridiales bacterium | reverse complement strand
TGGTTGCCGCCGGACATGCTGCGCGCAATCGTCACCGGCCCCTGGCCGGAGCGGATGTCGTATTCCTCAATGAGCTTATCGGCGTATTTGCGCACCTCGTCAAAGCGGATGAAGCCGCCGTGCTGGAACTGCGGCTCATAATAGCGCTGCAACACGAGGTTCTGCTCGAGCGTATAGTCGAGCACGAGACCGTGCTTGTGGCGATCCTCGGGAATATGGCTCATGCCAGCGAACGAGCGCTGACGGATGGAAGCGTGGGTGATGTCCTTGCCGAGGAGCGTGATCTTGCCGCCGGACGCCTTTTCCAGCCCCGTGAGCGCGTAGACAAGCTCACTCTGGCCGTTGCCGTCAATACCGGCGATGCAGACGATCTCGCCGCGCCGGGCAGTAAAGGAAACGCCTTTCACGGCATCGTTTTTGTGCAGCTGCGACGGCACGGTGAGGTTTTCAACCTCCAGCACCGGCTCGCCGGGCTTGGCGGGCGTCTTGTCCACCACGAGCTGCACCGGGCGGCCGACCATCATGCGGGAGAGCTCTTCCTTCGTCGTCTCGCTCGTGTTGACGGTGCCGATGTACTTGCCCTTGCGCAGTACGGTCACGCGGTCGGAGACCTCCATGATCTCGTTGAGCTTGTGGGAAATGAAGAGGATGCTCTTGCCCTCCTTCGTCAGCCCGCGCATGATCTGCATGAGCTCTTCGATCTCCTGTGGCGTGAGCACCGCCGTCGGCTCGTCGAAAATGAGGATCTCGTTGTCGCGGTAGAGCATTTTGAGAATCTCCACGCGCTGCTGCATGCCGACGGTGATGTCTTCGATCTTTGCGTCGAGATCGATCTTCAATCCGTAGCGGTCGGAAAGCTCCTGCACCTTCTTGCGGGCGGTCTTCTTCTCCAGAAAACCGAGCTTCGTGTCCTCCGCGCCGAGGATGATGTTGTCGAGCACCGTGAACACATCAATCAGCTTGAAGTGCTGGTGCACCATGCCGATGTGAAGCGCCGTGGCGTCGTTGGGGTCGTTGATCGTGACCTCCTTGCCGTCCTTTTTGATGATACCCTCTTCCGGCTGATACAGGCCGAAGAGAACGCTCATCAGCGTGGACTTGCCCGCGCCGTTCTCCCCGAGCAGAGCGTGGATCTCGCCCTTTTTCAGCTGCAGGGTGATGTCATCGTTTGCCTTGATTCCGGGGAATACCTTGGTAATGTGGAGCATCTCGATCACATACTCCGGCGTCGTGTCCATGTCCCCACCTCCCTTTCTCTTTCTCCAGCAGATTTGCTGCACAAGGAATCGCAATGTGCATATGCATTTTCATTTATTATATATATATTACAAACAAATTGCAAGAATCAGCTCCTGTTTTAAAAAGAAAAACGTCGGGAAGGAAAAACCTTCCCGACGTTTTGTGCAGGTAAATTACTCGACGATGTTCAGAGCAACGTGCTCGGTGGAAGCGAGGTTGGAGAAGTCGTTGTCGATAGCGATCTCGCCGGAGACGATCTTCTGGAACATATCCTCATACTCCTCGACGCTCCAGTTCTCGAGAGACCAGGTATCGACCGGCAGGCCGACAGCGCCCTGCGCAGCGCCCATGGTCACGCACTGGTTGCCGTAGTTCTCAGCCCAGGTCCCGTCGTAAGCGGCGGTCAGAGCAAGGTAAGCGGCCTCGCCGATGCCCTTGAGGGCGGAGGTGATAACGGTGTCGGAAGAGAAGGACTGGTCAACGTCAACGCCGATAACGTAAGCGTCGTTGGCAGCAGCCGCAGCGGTGATGGAGTCGAAGATGGAGCCGCCGCAGGAGAAGATGACCTCGGTGCCGTTCTCATACCAGCCGGAAGCGAGGGTCTGCAGTTCCGGAGAAGCCTGGAAGGAAGCGCCGTACAGCCAGGTGTAGTTCATGGCAACGTTCACGCCCTTAACGGCAGCCGCAGCCTCGGCGCCCTGGACGTAGCCGTAACCGTAACGGCAGCAGGCATCGTTGGTGCCGCCGCCGCCGCCGCAGAAGCCGAGCTTCGTGTAGCCTTCCATAACGGCAGCATAACCGGCGAGGTAGCCGCACTGCTCTTCCTGGAACGCGATGGCAGCAACATTCTCGAGGCCGAGAGACCAGCCGTCGATGAACACGAACTTCACTTCGGGGTAATCCTTGGCAGCCTGCTCAAGCGCGGTGGCCTGCAGGAAGCCGGCGCAGACAACGACTTTCGCGCCGTTCTCGGCAGCGGCCTTCATGGCGTCATAGCGGTCGTCGTCGGTCGCCTGATCGCCGTTGGCGGGCTGATAGTACTTGTAGCTCAGGCCGTTCTCGTTGGCGTACAGCTTAACGCCATTCCAGGTGCCCTGGTTGAAGGACTTATCCTTGAGCTGGCCAACGTCGGTGACGAAGGCAACTTCATATTTGCCGTCGGCGGAGGTCATGGTGTCCTCGATGTCGTCGGCGTTGACGGTCGCGGGCTCTTCCGTCTTGGGCTCTTCCGTGGGCTGCTCAGTGGGCTCTTCCGCCGGAACTTCGGTGGCAGCGGGCTCCTCGGTCTTGGGCTCTTCGGTCGCAGCCGGGGCGGCGGTGGTGCCGCAGGCAACGAGGGCAAAGACCATGACGAGAGCCAGGATCAGGGCAAGGATCTTCTTCATGTAGAATCTTTCCTCCTTAATAATTTGTCCCTTTTCGGGACTTTCGCAACAATGATTATACCATGTCCGGGCGGTATATGCAAGGTCTGTCCTCCGCCTCCCCGTCGGAAATGCGGGTCTTTTTTATCTGTTTTCACCGCCCGTCCGCGCGGCGATTCCAAGTGTTTTTCAGCTGCGGACAGCCACTTCCAGCGCCAGCTCCATCATCTCGCGGAAAGAGTTCTGGCGCTCCTCGGCGGTCGTCTCTTCGCCGGTGATGACATGGTCGGAAACGGTGCAGATGGTGAGCGCCTTCTTGCCCGCGCGCATCGCGTTCAGATAGAGCGCGGCGGCTTCCATCTCGATGCCGAGCACGCCCATTTTGATCCACGCGGCGTTCGCGGTCTTGTCATCGTCGTAGAACGTGTCCGAAGAGAGCAGATTGCCGACGGTGCAGCGAAGGCCGCGCTCCTCGGCAATGTCGGCGGCGGTGCGCAGCAGGCCGTAGTCCGCGATCGGGGCGATCGCGCCGCGGCAGCCGAACTGCGCGGCGTAAGCGGAGTTGGTGCACGCGCCCTGCGCGAGGACAATATCGCGCACATGCAGCTTTTCGCTGAGCGCTCCGACGGAGCCGACGCGCAGAATGTTCTCCACGCCATAGAAGTTGAAGAGCTCATAGCTGTAAATGCCCATGGACGGCATACCCATGCCGCTGGCCATGACGCTCACCGGCACGCCCTTGTAGGTCCCGGTGTAGCCCCGGATGCCGCGGACGTTGTTGACGAGGCGGCAGTCGTTGAGGAAGTTTTCGGCGATGAACTGCGCGCGCAGCGGGTCGCCGGGCATCAGTACGGTTTTGGCGAAATCGCCGGGGGTGGCGCTGTTATGCGGTGTGGACATGCGGATCGTCTCCTTTTCAATTATGTGTAAGTTTTACTGCTTCTGCTTCTCTTTCTGCGTCCGTTCGGCGCGCTCGCGCGCGATGCGCCTGCGCCAGCAGGCGTGGCACATGGCGATATAGGAATCATTCCCGCCGAGGAACACCTGCGCGCCCTCGGTGACGACGTGACCCTCGCCGTCGATGCGGGCGTTGACCGTGGCCTTCGAGCCGCACTCGCAGATGGTTTTGATCTCGGTGATGGAGTCGGCCAGCTCAAAAAGGCGGCGCGAGCCGGGGAAAAGGTGCGTGAGAAAGTCGGTGCGCAGCCCGAAGCAGAGCACCGGCAGATTCTCCTCGTCCACGAGCTGCCGCAGCTGCTCGATCTGCTCGGGCGTGAGAAACTGGCACTCGTCCACGATCACCACGTCGTGATGGCCGCGCGCGGCGTAAAGCACGCGGATATCGTCCTCCGGGCGGACGACGTCGGCGGTCGCCTCCAGCCCGATGCGCGAGCGGAGCAGGGTCTCCCCGTCGCGGCAGTCGACGGAGGGCTTCAAAAGCCACACGTCCATGCCGCGCTCCTCATAATTGAATTTGGTGATGAGCGCCTGAGCGGTCTTGCTCGAGCCCATCGCGCCGTATTTGAAATAGAGCTTCGCCATTTCTGCGGGCATCTCCTCTCGGTTTCTTCAGAAAAGATTTTACCGCAAACCGGGACACAAGTCAACGAGCGCGCATACGCTGGAATACGATTTTGGATAGGAGTGGTACATTATGCGCTTTGCCATCACCGGCACGGACGCCCGGTTCCTCCCGCTGCGAAAGCTGCTGCTCGCCGACGGGCACGAGATCACCGACCCCGCCTCCGCCGACATGGTCATTTCGCCTCCGTGGGATCCCTCGGCGCGGTACGCCCGCCGGGAGGAGTATCAGATCGCGATCGCCCGGCTCACCGCCGAGGGCGCGATCGCGCTGCTGCGCCCGGAAACGGGGCTTTCCGGCGCGCACATACTGCTGCTCGGCTACGGCCGCATCGCCCGCCTGCTCGCCCGGGAGCTGCAGAAGGCCGGCGCTCTCGTCACCGCCGCGGCGCGCTCCGGTGAGCAGCGCGCATGGGCGGAGGCGGAGGGCATCGAGGCTCTGCCGCTCGACGCGCTCTCTGGCGTGCTCGACCGGTTTGATGT
>DPHR01000143.1 GCA_003522945.1 Clostridiales bacterium | reverse complement strand
CATTTCGAGCGTCAGCTCCGTGCGGCGGCCGGCGAGAGCGCGCTCGGCGGCGCGGACGATTTCCTCCGGGCAGCCGCCGCGGTTGAGGTTGTCCGCCTCACCGTCCGGCGGCGCGGGCAGAAGATAGCTCGCCGATACATTGCGGGAGAGAACGTTCAGCCGCTTATCGAGCAGGAGGAAGCTCTCCCCCATGTTCTCCGTGATCGCGGCAAAGTCGCGCCGCGTCTGTCCAAGCGTTTCCTCCTGCTGGCGGATGAGACGGTTCTGCGCGCGGATGCGCGCAAGCAGCGGCACGAGCTCTTCATACGGTGCTTCCGTGCCGGGCGTTTCCGGGTCGATCTTCCGGATGGGGTCAACGATGCCGCGCGCTACGGCCCAGCCGCCCGCTGCGGCAAGACAGAGCGCGATCGGCAGCAGCCACAAAAGGTGCGATGATACCTGCGCTCTCGCCTCTGTCCCGGCAAGCTGCGGCTGCGCGATGGCATACGTCACGGCGGAGCCGAGCAGGATCGCGGCGAAGAGCAGAAGCCCCACACGCAGAAAGAGCTTTCCCTTCATGGCGCGCTCCCCTTCTCCGGGGTAAAGCGGTAGCCGACGCCGCGCACCGTTTCGATGTATGCCCCCGCCGCGCCGAGCTTGGTGCGCAGCGTGCGCACATGCACGTCCACGGTGCGGTTTTCCCCGTCAAAGCCGCTGCCCCATACGCTGTCCATGATCCGGTCGCGCGTGAGCGCCGCGCCGGAATGCTCCAGCAGCAGGCAGAGGAGCGAAAATTCCTTGTTCGTGAGCGGCACATCCTGCCCGGAAACGCGCACGATGTGCTTGTCCCGGCAGACGTACAGCTCGCCGACGGTATGCTCGCCCGCCGACGTCATCCCGGTGCGGCGCAGCAGCGCCCGCACCCGCGCGAGAAGCTCCATCATGCCGAAGGGCTTCGATATATAGTCGTCCGCCCCGGCGTCCAGTCCGACCACGCGGTCGTACTCGGCGTTCTTTGCCGTGAGCATCACGACCGGAAGCTCCCGCCAGAGCGCCGAGCTGCGCAGTTTTTTCAAAACCGAAAGGCCGTCTTCTTCCGGCAGCATGATATCGAGCAGCACGAGCTCCGGCGTCTGGCGTTTCATTGCCGCCCAGAATGCCGAGGGGCAGCTAAGCCCCGCGGCTTCGTATCCCGCGTGCTGCAGCGTATAGGTAACGAGCTTTCGGATGCTCTCGTCGTCTTCGAGAAGGTAGATCATCTCTTCCGCCTCCGTTTTGCAATTCCAACTTTCTATAGCATATCACGCGCAGCGCCGCTTGTAAAATGGATTTAACGTGGATTTAACTTTGTCTTGCTTTTGGATTTAACCTTCATACGGTACACTGATATGCGGATAATCTATAACTTGCAAAGGAATCGATGGCTGTGGGTATTTCCAACATTTTAGCGCTGCTCGGCGGCGTGGCGCTTTTTCTCTTCGGCATGGGGCTCATGGGCGACAGCCTGAAGCTCGTCGCCGGTCAGCGGCTCGAGCTCATCCTCTACCGGCTCTCCAATACGCCGCTCAAGGGCGTACTGCTCGGCACCGCCGTCACCGCCGTGATCCAGTCCTCCTCGGCCACGTCCGCGATGGTCGTCGGCTTTGTGAACTCCGGCATGATGAAGCTCTCGCAGGCGATCGGCATCGTGCTCGGCGCGAACATCGGTACATCCGTAACGGGCTGGATCCTCTGCCTTTCGTATATCAGCAGCAGCGACGCGCTCTCCCTTCTGAGCTCCGCAACGATCACCGCCATCGCCGCCATTGCCGGCATACTGCTGCGCATGCTCGGGAAAACGTCGCAGAAGCGGCACACCGGCGATATCCTGCTCGGCTTTGCCGTTTTGATGTACGGCATGAACGCGATGAGCGGCGCGGTGTCCCCGCTGCGCGAGAGCGAGGGCTTTCTCCGTCTGATGACGATGTTTGAAAACCCGATCCTCGGCGTTCTCATCGGCACGCTCATTACCGCCGTTTTGCAGTCCAACTCCGCCTCCGTCGGTATTTTGCAGGCGCTCTCCGTGACCGGAACGATCTCCTTTGCCACGGCCTTCCCGATGATCATGGGCATGGGCATCGGCGCGGCGGTGCCGGTGCTCGTCTCCGCCATCGGCGCGAACCGCGACGGGCGGCGCACCGCGCTCATTTATCTTTTCACCGGCATTTTCGGCACCGTCATCTTCTCTGCCCTCTTCTACGGCGTCAACGCCTTTTCCCCGTTCCCGTTCATGGAGACCGCGCTCGGCCCGGTCGGCATCGCGATGGTGAACTCCCTTTTCCGCATCGGCTCGATCCTGATCCTTTTCCCGTTCCTGCGCCAGCTGGAGGCGCTCACCGGAAAGCTCATCCCCGAGAAGACCTCGGAAAAATACAACGAGCTCACCGCAGGCATCGAGCGGCTGGAAGAGCGCTTTCTTGTCCACCCCGCGCTTGCCATTGAGCAGTGCCGCCTGACGATCAACGCCATGGCGATGCGCTCTCAGGATAACCTTGTCGTCGCGCTCGAGCTGATAAAGGATTTCTCCCAGAAAGGCTTTCAGCAGGTCGTGGACATGGAGGATGCCGTGGACCAGTACGAGGACCATCTCGGCACGTATCTCGTCAAATTCACCGGCCGCGAGCTTTCCACCGCGCAGAACGAGGAGGTATCCAAGTTCCTGCACACCATCGGCGATTTTGAACGCATCAGCGACCACGCGATGAATCTCGCCGAGGTCGCGCGCGAAATTTACGAAAAGGACATCCGCTTCACCGACGCCGCTCAGCGCGAGCTGGACGTGCTCCGCACCGCCGTGAGCGAGATCGTCTCGCTCGTTGTCGGCGCGTTCATCGGGAACGATCTGGAAATGGCGCTGCGCGTCGAGCCGCTGGAGGATACGATCGACGGATTGTGCGACGAGATGAAGCTCCACCACATCATCCGTCTGCAGGACGGCTCCTGCACGCTCGCCATGGGCTTTGTTTTTAACGACCTTCTCACGAATTACGAGCGTATCGCCGACCACTGCTCCAACATCGCCGTGGCGATGATCGAGCTGGAGTCCGACAGCTTTGATACCCACGAATATCTCAAAAGCCTCCGCGAGATGAAAACGCAGAAATACATGCAGTACGCGGAGGAATACGGCAAAAAATTCGCGCTCTGACGGCGTACGGCCTTGTTTTTTCCGCGGAAAAACCGTATAATGAATATAGACGCGATCCCCCCTGTCGGAATGCTTTCTCTTCTTTCCGCCGGCGCGGTATCGTGTCTTTTTTATCATGGTAAGCCGTGTAAGGAGGCGCGTTTATGGGTTTTCTTCTGGATTTTCTGGATTCACATACCAGCATAGACTGGAACGGCGACGGGAAAATCGACTCCTGGGACGATGTTCTGGAAGTAGCGATGCTGACGCAGATGCTGGACGACGACGCGCGCGAGGAGCGTATCCGCAAGATCGTCGATGCCATCGTGCGCCGCGGCACCTGCCATATCGGAAACGAGGAATTTGAAGAGCTGTGCCGGCAGGAAGGTCTGCGCGCGGAAGACTTTGACCAGAGCGATATCGACGAGATCCAGCGGCGGCTGGATCGGTACTGAGCCGCTCCGCGGGAGATAGAGACCGCATACACGCAAAAAGCTCACGGATCGGGTCCGTGAGCTTTTTTGCGCTATAAAATTCAGAGTCCCTCGTCTTCCACGAACTGGTAGAAGGCGTTTTCTTCGGTCAGGTCCTCGTCACGGATCGTGCCGACGGGGGCGGTGTAGATGATATACTCCTCCTCGCCGTCAAGCCCGAAGAGATCGCAGCATTTCTCGTGCTGGAAAGCGCCAAGACCGCATGTCCCGAGACCCAGCCCGGTGCAGGCCGTATAGAGCGCCTGCCCCACGTGTCCGGCGTCAATGAGCGCGATGCGGTGGGCGTAAATGCCGTAGCGCCACTCGGCGCGGTAGGGCACGACCGACCAGTAAAACGCCGCGTTGGCCTTGGCCGCCCATTTCTGGCCGCACAGCGTCTGGGTTATAGTTTCCGGAATGTCCTCGATCGGGTGCAGAAACTCGAGCGCATGGAGCATTGGCAGATAGTGGTACGCGCCGGGCCGCAGGCCCTCCACGTTCCGGACGATCAGATACGTTTCAAACTCGTGGCGCGCACCGCCGCACGGCACGGTGCGGATGGTCGCATATGCCTTGCCGCGGATCTTCTTGATGCCCTGCGTCGCCCACAAAAGAAACGAGAGCTCGTCCGGCGTCATGGTTTCGTTCGTATAGATCCGGGCGCTCCGCCGGTCACGGATGAGGCTCACAAGATCGTTTTTCAGCGCAAGGCCGGAAAAATCTCTCGTGAGAGCGATGCGCTCGCTTTCGTCCGCCATAGGCGCTTTTACAAGCGGCGGCTGCGGCAGCTTCCGGTCCTGATCGGACTCGAACGCTTCCTCGTACGGGTCCCGCTCCAATGGGCTTTTGAGAAACTCCCGTCCCTTTTGAATGATCTCCTTCTGAATGGCTTCGTCCAGCATAAGTGTTCTCCTTCCCGAAGCAGGTAACGTGCAAAATCAGATGGCGCGGGTGACGTCGCGCAGCCAGACGCGCTCATCCTCGGTGAGGTGCGGCGCGACGGTCTCGTACACGGCGGCGTGGTACTCGTTGAGCCAGCGGCGCTCGGTCACGGTGAGGGCGTTAACGTCGATCGCGTCGAGGTCGATCGGCGCGCAGGTGAGATTTTGGAAGTACATGAACTGCCCGAACTCGTTCTTGACACCCTTTCGGCAGAGAAGCTCGCTCTCGATGCGGATACCGTAGGCGTCCTCGATATAAAGGCCCGGCTCGTCGGTCGTGATCATGCCCTCTTCGAGCACGCTGCCCTCGCTGCGCTCCGGCGACTGCCGCCAGCGGAAGCCGTTCGGCCCTTCGTGGACATTCAGGATGTGGCCGACGCCGTGGCCGGTGCCGTGCTTGTAGTCCAGATCAGCCTCCCACAGCGGCTCGCGGGCGAGAATATCCAGATTCAGCCCCGTGCAGCCGTGGAGGAAGCGGGCGTTCGCCAGATGCAGATGCGAGCGGAGGACGCGCGTGAAGTCGGCGCGCTCGGCGTCCGTCACGGGGCCGAGGGCGATGGTGCGGGTGATGTCGGTCGTACCCTCGAGATAGTGTCCGCCGGAGTCCACGAGCAGCAGGCCGTGCGCCTCGAGCGGGATATCCGTCTCCGGCGTGGGGGCGTAGTGGATGATGGCGGCGTGCGCGCCATAGGCGCAGATGGTGTCAAAGCTGAGATCGAGAAAGCCCTTCTGCTCGGCGCGGCGCGCGGCGAGATAGTCGGAGGCGGAAAGCTCGGTCATCGGCGTCTTGCCGATGTTCTTCTTGAGCCAGTAGATGAATTTTGTCACGGCGACGCCGTCCTTGATGTGAGCGTTGACCGTGTTCTTCTGCTCGGTCTCATTCTTGATGGACTTCATAAGCACGGAGGGGTTCGTCTCGTCCACGATCTCGACACCCTCACAAAGCTCGGAGACGAGGCGGTAGTTGCACACGCCCTTGTCGAGCAGCACCGTCTCCCCGGCGGGGATGGCGGCGGCATAGTCGTAGAAGCACTCATACGGGCGCGTTTCGATGCGGTTCTCGGCAAGATAGGCGCGAAGCTCGTCCGTGAGAACGGCGTCCTGCACGAACCAGAGGCACTGCTCCTCCGTGAGCGCGAGATAGGAGAGCACAACGGGGACATAGTCGATATCGCCGCCGCGGACGTTCAGCAGCCACGCGATATCGTAAAGCGACGTGAGCAGATGGACGCTCGCGCCCTGCTTTTTCATCTCGGCGCGCACATCCGCGAGCTTGTCCGCGGTGGAACGGCCGGAGTATTCCGCCGTGAGGATGCGCACCGGCGCGTGCGGCAGCTCGGGACGGTCGTCCCAGATGATGCCGACAAGATCCTCACCGACGGCAAGCTTGGCGTTCTTTTTCTCGGCAAGCGCGAGGAACTCTGCGCCGAGGCGCGCGTTGATGACGCGGCCGTCAAAGCCGAGCGTGCCGCCTTCGGGCAGCGCGGAGCGCAGGTATTCCATGATCGTCGGTACGCCCTCCTCGCCCATGCGGTAGAGCGTCACGCCGGTATTCTCCAGCTGGTGCTTCGCCTGCAGAAAATAGCGCGCGTCCGTCCAGAGGCCGGCCTCGGTCATTGTTATAATGGCCGTGCCGGCGCTGCCGGTAAAGCCGGTGATATAGGAGCGTGCCTTGAAATGCGCGCCGACGTATTCGGATTCGTGGAAGTCCGCCGTGGGGACGACGTACACGTCGATGCGGCGCTGTTCCATTTCCCGGCGCAGCCGGGAGAGTCTTTCAGGGATCATGGTTGTTCCTCCTTTATATTTTCAGACCCGCCGTTCGGCGGTGACGAAGATACGGTCTTTGCGCGAGCGGCCGCCGGTGTCGGTGACCGTTCCCTTACCCTTGCCGCGCACGGAAATAACGTCGCCGTCGCGGATGGCGGCGTCCGTGTGCAGGCACGGCACATAGTTGAGCGACACGCTGCCGAGACGGATGAGCTCTGCGGCGGTCGTGCGGGAGACATGGAAAAGCCCCGCGGTCACGGCGTCGAGCCGGAGGCTCTGCACCGTGAAGCTCACGGTCTCGGTCTTTACCTCTTCCTCCGGGACGTCCGCGAGAGCGATCTCCTCGCCGCGGACGGTATAGCGCCCGGCGCGGTCGAGCTCCGCGAGCGTTTTTACGACGCTCGGCAGGCAGAACACCCACGCCTCCGCGCCCCGGATGCGGATATCCCCCACCCACTCGCGGCGCACGCCGAGCGCGAGCAGCGCGCCGAGATAATCCCGGTGGCACGGCTCGCCGAAGAAGCTGCGGAAATGCACCGCGCTGATATACTCCGACGGGTCAAGCTCCTCCGCTGTGAGATAGAACGGGAGGAAGAACGCGCAGGTGCGCTCGCACTCCGTCCCGCCGCCGGAATAGACGACGGCCGTGCCGTGCAGCGAGGGGGTATTTTGCAGCTCCATGCGCTCCGCCGGAGTGAGAAAGGCGGTCGCCGTCACCGACGAGGTGCGCTCACAGCGCGCGGCAAGATCCTCCGCGCGCCGAATAAGATCGTTCGTTTCCATAGCTGCGATTATATCACGCCGGTTTTGCGTTTACAATGCAAAAAGACCGCAGAATGTTTTCCACGGTCTTTTGCGCTTAAAATGTCTTGCCTGGGTTTGCCTCCGCAGGAGTCAAACATGGTTTGTTTGAAGCGTTTAGCCGTAATCCTGTGTGGCAACAAACGCCTCGTGCTCGGCGAGCGTGGCGAAGAAGCGCATGCTCTTCGTTTCCATGTCGAGCGCAAAGTAGTAATACCCGGTCTGCTCGGGGTTGAGCGCGGCTTCGATAGACTTCATGCCGGGGTTGCAGATCGGTCCGGGCGGCAGGCCCTGATAGAGATAGGTGTTATACGGGCTGTCGGTGGCCTGGATGAGCTCGGTGGACATCGTCGTCTCGCCGGTCTCGCGGATGGCGTACACGACCGTGGAGTCGAGCTGCAGCGGCATACCGATGTTCAGGCGGTTATAGATGACCGAGGCGATCGTCGCGCGCTCGGCGTCGTTCGCGGCCTCTCGCTCGATGAGCGAGGCGACCGTGATCACCTGCTTGAACGTCAGATTCATGGCCTGCGCTTTCTGCCACATCTCGTCCGTGATGCGGTAATGGAGGTTCGAGAGGAATTTGTTGATCGCGCTCGAGGCCTGCATCCCCTGATAGAAGTAATACGTATCCGGGAAGAGAAAGCCCTCGAGCCGGTAGGGATCGCCCGTCTCCACGCCTTCAAGGAACGTATACGAGAACTCGGCGTTCGCCGCGGCAGCGTAGAGATCCTCCCTGCTGCACACGCCGTTTTCCTCGAGTCTGGCGAACACCTGGTCAAGGTTGTAGCCCTCGGGGAACATGACGAGCGTCTGGAGCTGCGAATCCGCGCCGGTCTGCATCTTTTTCACAAGAGCGCGGTAGTCCAGATTCGTTGTGAGCGCGTACGTCCCGGGGCTGAGCTGCACCTCCGCGTTCGAGAAACGCGAATAGAGCTGGAAGAGCCACTTGTAGTTGATGAGGCCGTAGTCCTTCAAAATGCCGGAGACGGTGTTCATGTCCGCCACGCGGACGGTTTTCGTTCCGGTGACGTTGCCGTCGTCGTCCGTCACGTCCACGGTCTTCTGCGTAAAAGCGCTCTCCGGCAGCGTGATCTCCACGCTCTCCGCGCTCTTGTTGAGCGCGAGCACGTCCGAGGCCGCCATCCAGCCGAACACCGCGAGAAGCACGCTTGCGCAGAGGATGAACGCAGCGTACATAATGCCGCCCATGCATCCGATGCGCCCGTCGCGCCGGGAACGGATGGGCATATACGCACGCTCCGCCTCGCGCGGGTCCAGCTCGGCCTCGACCGGCTGCGGCGCGGCTTTCTTCTTTTTCGGTTCCGGCTCCGGCTTCTTTTCGGGCCGCGCCGTCCGGACGGAACGCACCGGCTTTTTCTTCGCCGGCTTCGCGCTCTTCGCCGCCGGGGCC
>DPHR01000118.1:4139-4272 GCA_003522945.1 Clostridiales bacterium | reverse complement strand
CCTCGACGGCCTCGCTGATCGCGCAGCCGAGCGAGCCGGTCGTGCCGGGATGCTCGGCGAGAATGCGGCGGCCGACCTCTGTCTCCATCGAGGGGGACGGCGTCACGCTTGCGCCGTAGGTGCGCATGACCTC
>DPHR01000118.1:584-3950 GCA_003522945.1 Clostridiales bacterium | reverse complement strand
CTCGCGGCGGAACGGCTTCTGCTCATAGCTGATCTTCACCATGAACACCTTGCAGTCGAGCCCCAGATACGCGCACGCCATCGAAAGCGCGGTGCCCCACTGTCCGGCGCCGGTCTCGGTCGTCACGCCTTTGAGACCCTGCTTTTTCGCGTAATACGCCTGCGCGATGGCGCTGTTGAGCTTGTGGCTGCCGGAGGTGTTGTTGCCCTCAAACTTGTAGTAGATCTTCGCGGGCGTATTGAGCGCCTTTTCGAGACAGTACGCGCGCACGAGCGGGGAGGGACGGTACATTTTGTAAAAGCTGCGGATCTCGTCCGGAATGGGGATGAACGCGGTGTCGTTATCCAGCTCCTGCTGCACGAGCTCGCCGCAGAATACGCCGCCGAGCTCCGCGGCGGTCATGGGCTTGCCGGTGCCGGGATTGAGCAGCGGCGCGGGCTTATTCTTCATGTCCGCGCGGAGATTGTACCATGCCTGCGGCATATCGGCTTCGTCGAGATAGATCTTGTAGGGGATGTTCCGGTTTTCCATGGCGTTTTGCTTCTTTTCTGTCAGTTTCCTTTTTGGAGCAGAGACAGGAAAAAGAAAAAGCTCTTGTCTCTGCAAATGCAGGGACAAGAGCTTGGATAAACTCCTGCGGTACCACCCGGCTTGACGCTTTCGCGCCCACTTAAACGCACACTTCATGCGCCGGCCTTAGGATAACGGACAGCCAACTCCGTCGCCCATACTCGGGATACGCTCCCTTTCTGTTTGCCCTCGCAAGGCCATTCACCCGCGGAAACATCTTACCGCATTCACACCATCGGCGGCTCTCTGAAAGACGTCTCATTGGCGGGCTGCTTATCTTGCTCTTCGGTTTGATGGCCAAACTTTAGCACATAAAGGCGATAAAGTCAGCACCCGTTTTGAAAAATTTTTCAATCCAGCGTGATGCCGTCGATCTCCTCCGTCAGCGCGGCGATCTCGTCGATGATACCGGAGATGTAGGCGATCGTGTGCTCAAGCGCGTCCGGCGTGGAGAGGTCGATGCCCGCAATGGCGGCGAGACCGAGCGGATCGTGCGTGCTGCCGGCTTCGAGCATCGCGCGCCAGCGGGCCACGGCGCTCTCGCCCTCGGCGGCGATGTTGAGCGCGGCCTGCGTTGCGAGCGTGAGACCGGCGCTGTAGGTGTAGGAGTAGAGCCCCATGTAATAGTGCGGCTGGCGCATCCAGGTGAGCTCGCAGCCCTCGGTCAGTTCCACGGCATCGCCCCAGAACGTTTCGAGATTCTTGCGGAAAATGCCGGAGAGCGTTTCGGCGTTCACCGCGCCGCCCTGCTCGATGATGTTCATAGCCTCGCGCTGGTACCATGCCTCGCGCAGGTGCGTGACGAAGTTGTGGTAGTAGGTATGCCCGATGAGCGAGGAGAGCACCCAGCGGCGGAAGCGCTTGTCGGTGTTCTTGCGCAGGAGATCCTGCGCGAGCAGCAGCTCGTTCATCGTGGAGGGCGCTTCAATGAGATAGCCGGAGACGTTCGTATCGAAGAGCGACTGCGCGCCGTTGCACAGCCGGAAGTGTCCGGCATGGCCGAGCTCGTGCGCGATCGTGAACACGTCCGCCATGCGGTTGTTCCAGCTGAGCAGAATGTAGGAATTGCAGCCGTAGGGCGAGGAGCAGAAGCCGCCCGTCTCCTTGCCGACGTTGCGGGCAAAGTCGATCCAGCGCTTATCGTACGCCTCGTCCACCATGTCGGCGTAGTCCTGCCCGAGAACGGAAAGCGCGCTGCGGACGTATTCGCGCGATTCCCCGATCGTGACGCGCGGGTCAAACTCCGCGTCGAGCGGCAGCTTGAGATCGGCAAAGGTCACGCGGTCGAGCTTGTTCATCTTCCCGACGAGGCGGGCGTACTTGCGCATCGCGGGCGCGAGCTTTTCGGTGATGAGGTCGATCTGCCGGTCGTACATCTCGCGCGTGACGTGGTCGGTGAAGAGGTCGGCGTCAAACATGTCGGCAAAGCCGCGCTGCTTGGCCATAATGCGCTGCTGCGTGAGATAGGTGTTGTAGGTGGCGGCGGTCGTGTTCTCGTATTCCCGGAGCTTATCGGAGAACGCGCGGAACGCCGCGCGGCGCACGTCCGTGTCGGCCTCGTACTCATACTCGTCCTCGAAGAGCGAGTAGCCGAGCGGGTATTCCCTGCCGTTCACGGTGAAGGAGCCGAACTTCATATCGGCGAGCTTCGTCATGTGGTAAATGTCGTAGGGCGCGTTGAATACCGGACTGAGTGCGGCGAGGACCTTTTCGGTCTCGGCGCTGAGACGGTGCGGCTTCTCGCGGAGGATCTCCGCAAGATAATGCTTCGCGCGCCTGGTCTTGTCCATGGCGGCGCGGATGAGCTCTTCGGGCGCGTCGGCGATCTCACTCTCGATGAACGAGAGGCGGCTTCCGATCTCGGCGGCGAGTGCGGTCATCTTCGCGTCCTTCTTCTGCGCCTCGGTATCGGTATAGTCTACGGAAACGGCGAGACTCGTGTAGCTCGTCGTCTGGTAGAGCAGGATCTCCAGCTCCTCATAGAGCGCAAGGCATTCGGCGATGCTCTCCGGCGTGGTGAGAGCGTTTTTGTACGTTTTCTCCAGCGTGTCGGCAAGCGCCTTTGCTTTTTCGACCGCCGCCTCAAAATCGGCTTCCGCTGCGAAAATCAGGGAGAGATCCCATGTCTCGTTGACCGGTACGTCTTTTCTGGCGTTGAGCTTCAAGTGCGTGTCCTCCTTACGGCTTTTTAAATTCAAATCCACTCTATGCCCTGCGGCGGGTTTTGTCAACGCACATTTTTGCGGCCGGATTTGTTTACAAACGACGAAAACGGCGCTATACTTTTTGCAAAAGCACTTCCAAAGGATGTGATCGGCTCATGGGTGCGCTGCGCGAGGACGCGAAGTATATCTATACCCGCGCGATCGAAGCTGTGCTGCCGGATGAAGCCGTCCGGCGCGCGCTCGACGGGGCGGACTTTCCGGGGCGCGTGATCCTCGTCGCTGCGGGAAAGGCGGCGTGGCGCATGGCGTCGGCGGCGGTGTCGGCGCTCGGCGAGCGGATCGATACCGGCATCGTCATCACGAAATACGGCCATGCGCAGGGGACAATCCCCGGCATTGTCTGCCGCGAGGCGGGACACCCCGTGCCGGACGAAAACTCGTTCTCCGCCGCGCGCGAGGCGCTTGCGCTCACCGAAAATCTCACGGCGGACGACACGGTGCTCTTTCTTCTCTCCGGCGGGGGCAGCGCGCTTTTTGAAAGCCCGCTCGTTCCGGGCGCGGAATTGCAGGACATCACCGCGCAGCTTCTCGCCTGCGGCGCGGACATCGTGGAGATCAACACGATCCGCAA
>DPHR01000118.1:0-428 GCA_003522945.1 Clostridiales bacterium | reverse complement strand
CGTGGAGATCAACACGATCCGCAAACGCCTCTCGGCGGTGAAGGGCGGCCGGTTCGCGCGTCATTGCGCTCCGGCGCATGTGTTTGCCGTGATATTGAGTGACATCGTCGGCGACCCGGTGGATATGATCGCCTCGGGTCCGGTATCGCCGGACTCGTCCACGTGCGCGGATGCGCTCGCCGTTGCGGAAAAGTACGCTCTCCGGCTGAGCGATACCGCGCGGGGACTCCTCGCGCAGGAGACGCCGAAAACGGCGGACAACGTGACGGTACGCGTCACCGGCAGCGTCCGCGAGCTTTGCGCCGCCGCGGCAAAAGCCTGCCGCGATCTTGGGTATACGCCGGAAATTCTTACCGACTGTGAGCAGGGCGTCGCCCGTGAGGTCGGCGCGCGCCTCGGCGCGCTCGCGCGGGAGAATGCGTCCTGCG
>DPHR01000007.1:772-10291 GCA_003522945.1 Clostridiales bacterium | reverse complement strand
CCGCCCGGAGAGCGCGATGACGCACGCGGAGTGCGCCGCGGCGCTGCGCGCGCTCGCGCCGGAGGAGCGTATCGATCCGTCACTGCTTGCAAGTCTGGATGCCGCTCCCGAGGATGCGCTCACACGCGAGGAGCTAAAAAACGCGCTGGACACGCTTTTCGATCCCGAGACCGTCGAGCCGGTGCTTGAGGCTCTGCCGGAAACGGAGAGCGAATATGCGACGCGCGCGGAATTCGCCTTCTGCGTTTCCCGGCTGCTTGGGAAAGAGAGCGCCGCGGAGGACGTCTATTATCCGGACGTCGCCCCGACGCACTGGGCATCTGCCGAAGTGCTCGCCGCGGCGGGCAGCGGAACGCTCACAAAAGAGTCTCTTGAATCCATGACGCGCGACGGCTTCCTTTGGTTCGGCGGATATCTCTACCGGCTCGGCGACGACGGGTATTTTCTCACCGATTCGGAATTTGACGGCCTGTATTTCGATAAAAACAGCCGCTATACAAGCGGCAGCGCAGAGCTCGATGACTACGTCGCGCAGACGCTCTCCGACTTCATGACGCCGGATGCCGCGCGGCTCGACGATCTCAAAGCGATCTACTACCATGTGAAAAACGACTTCCAGTACCTTACGCGCAACTACTACGACTCCGGCGCGACCGGTTGGGACATTGACGAGGCGCTCACGATCTTCCGCACGAACAAGGGCAACTGCTACTGCTACGCCGGGGCGTTCTGCGCGCTCGCCCGCGGGCTTGGGTACAACGCCCGCACCTATTCCGGCAGCATCGGCATAGAAAACCAGCCGCACGCCTGGACGGAGATCACGCTCGACGGCAAGATCTACATCTGCGACCCGGAGATCGAGATGAACTACTGGCTTCTCCAGATGTACACCGATAACTTTATGATGCTGCGGGAAAACTCGCTCGGCTGGAACTATCAGGCCGTCGGGCGGACGTAAATCAAACATTTTTCTCCCTCCGGCTTGTACCGGAGGGATTTTTTTGCTTTTTCGGGGTACGCTATGAAAAAAGGGAAAGACGGTGGTTTTTCTGAAAAACAAGCGGCTCGGGCGGCAGACGGTCGCCTTCACGAACCCGCCCTCCGTGGCAGCTGGCAGCTGCGTCGTCGGGCAGAAGGAGGGCGAAGGCCCCCTGCGGAAATGGTTCGACTATATCAGCGACGATTCCTACTTCGGCCAGTCGAGCTGGGAGAAGGCGGAGAGCGTGATGCTCTCGAAGTGCTTTGCGCTTTGCTGCGACAAGGCGAAGATCCCGCCCTCGGACATTCAGTATCTGTTCGCGGGCGACCTTCTCAACCAGTGCGCGGGCTCCACGTTCGCCGCGCGCGATCTCCCCATCCCCTACTTCGGCGTTTACGGCGCGTGCTCCACGATGGCGGAAAGCCTGTCGCTCGCCGCGATGACGATCGACGGCGGATATGCCGACATCGTGTGCGCCATGACTAGCTCGCACTTCTGCTCGGCGGAACGCCAGTTCCGACTCCCCCTCGAATACGGTGGGCAGCGCACGCCGACGGCACAGTGGACCGTGACCGGCGCGGGCGCGCTGCTGCTCACGAGCGAGGGCGAAGGCCCCTACGTGACGCACGTCACGACCGGGCGCATCCGCGACGCGGGCGTGACGGACGCGAACAACATGGGTGCGGCAATGGCTCCGGCGGCATATGAAACGCTCCGCGCGCACTTTGCCGACACCGGGCGCACCCCGGCGGACTATGCCGCGATCATCACGGGCGATCTCGGAAAGATCGGGCACGAAATTTTGACCGATCTCTTTCTCCGGGACGGCGTCGATCTCGGCGTATGCTCCACAGACTGCGGCATGCTCATTTTCAATCCGGAGACGCAGGACGTGCACGCCGGCGGCAGCGGCTGCGGGTGCAGCGCATCGGTGCTCTGCGGCCATATTCTTCAGCGCATGACCTGCGGCGACTGGCCGCGCGTGCTCTTTGCCGCGACCGGCGCGCTCATGTCGCCGACAACGTCGCAGCAGGGCGAAAGTATCCCCGGCATCTGTCATGCCGTGGTACTGGACGTTGATCGGGGGTAAGGACTATGTGGACAGATTATCTCAAGGCGTTTCTCGTCGGCGGGGCGCTGTGCGCGCTCGGACAGGTGCTCATTGACCGCACGAAGCTCACTCCGGCGCGCATTCTGACGTGCTATGTCGTGCTCGGCGTCGTGCTGCACGCCGTGGGCGTGTACGCTCCGCTCATCGAGTGGGCGGGCGCCGGCGCGAGCGTCCCGCTCACGGGCTTCGGCAGCACGCTTGCCAAGGGCGTGGAAAAGGCCGTGGCGGAGAAGGGCTTTCTCGGCACGTTCACCGGCGGGCTGACGGCCTCCGCGGGCGGCATCGCCGCGGCGATATTCTTCGGGTATCTCGCCGCCGTGCTCTTCAAGCCCAAGGAGAAAAAATGATTCACCAATATCGCCGCTTTCCGCACAGAACGGTGGTGAACAGCATGGCCATCACGCCGCAGCCGCGGCGGTAAAAGGTCAGCGTTTTGTTCTCCGGCAGCGATTCCTGCGCCGTTTCAAGCAGAAGAACCGTGCTGCCGGACGCTTCGGACGCGTCGGTTTCCAGCGCTCCGTCCTCCGTGAGCGTCACGCGCAGCATGTCGGCGGCGCAGCCGTACCCGGACGGCGGGCGCGACTCCTGCAAATAATACGTTCCGGCGGGAAGTCCCGCCATGCGGACGTACCCGTCCTCCGCGGTGCGCAGGATGTAGGTATGGCGCGTGTGACCGCAGCCGAGCGCGCACGCGAGATACACGCCCCCGTTCTCCCGGAACGCCACCGGCTCGCGCGCCGCGGCGTCATAATAGAGCCGGAAGCAGGCGGACGGCAGCGGATGATCCGCCACGCGCGCATCGGCAAAGCGCACACCGCGGAAAACGGAAAAGCCGTAGGCGAAAACCGCCGCGCTGCCGCTCGCTGCGGTCTGGCCGCTCTCGCTCACCGCGGTGAGAAATACGCGGTTTCCTTCCGCGCCGGTGACGCAGCCGTCGTCCAGCCGCGCCGTCCACTCGACCGTCAGGCAGACGCTCTTCCGCGCGGAAAAGCGCGCCGCGAGATGGAGCGCAAAGGCGCTCTCTTTCGAGCGCGCGCCGGTGACGAGCGTATAGTACGAGGCGTTGACGTTCTCTCCGTCGGCGCGGACCGCCGTGAGCGCGAGAAACTCGACGCCGGGGGAAAACACGCTGCGTACCGTCCAGCTCTCGCCGGTATGCAGCGTGAGCGTGGCGCGGAAATGCAGCTCTTCGCCCGGCATGGCGCTGCGTGAGGGCGTCCAGTCCCCGGCGCGCGTCTGTACGGCGGCGTTCTCCTCCGCAGCCAGCGCGCGCAGCGGCAGCAGAACCGCAAGCAGACATACGGCGAGACAGGCGATCCGGCGCTTCATGCTCTTTCCTCCCTTCCCCACGGAAAACCGCGGGAAATGTTTTTTCAGGTAAGAGCATAGCAGAAGCGTCCTGCAAAAGCCGTCGAACGGAGAGGGCATTGCGCCGGGGCGCTGCGGTGTGGTATAGTAAGGAAAAAGACATATACAGGAGGTCCTGCCATGAAACGGATCATCGCCATAGACTACGGCGACGCCCGCACCGGCGTTGCGGTGTCCGATCTCACCGGCACGCTTGCGGGAGAAGCGCTCACCATTCAGGAATGGAACGCCGAAAAGCTCGCGCAGCGGCTCGCCTTTTTTGCCCGTGAGCGTGACGCCGAAAAGTTCGTGCTCGGCCTGCCGAAGAACATGGACGGCACGGAGGGCCCGCGCGCGGAAAAGGCGCGGCAGTTCAAGGCATTGCTGGAGGAGGCCTCCGGCCTGCCGGTTATACTCTGGGACGAGCGGCGCAGCACCATTGAGGCGCACGCCATCCTCCACGCCGCCGGAAAAAAAGAAAAAAAGCACCGCGCCAACGTAGACGCGGTAGCGGCAACGCTCCTGCTCGAGGGGTATTTGGCCAGCCCAAATCGATAAAAGATAAAGCCCGAAAGAGTTTTGCTCTTTCGGGCGTTTGTTATTCTCGTATGGCGAGCGTGCGGAGATAGGCCTTATGCTCGTCGGTGATACGGTAGCTTTCTATGGCCTTGCGGATGGTTTTGTTGTGCGTCCATGGGGCGAGGCGGCGCTGCTCGATGTACGGAACCGTCGCTTCGTACTGCTTGGCGAGGGCGGTGGCGAAATACCAGGCGATCATCATGTTTACATAATATTCTTTGCTTTTAATTATGGAAACTTCTTCGAGATATTCCGGGCGGAAATCCGCGTCGAGATAGTGCGTCATAAGCATTTCGATGCCGAAGCGGACGGCATAGATCTCGCCGCTTTTTATCCAGCGGCGGCACTCGTCCGGCAAAGCCGGAGGGTGCTTTTTGAATGCCTTCGGGCGCAGCGCGTCGCAGGTCGCCCAGTTGTCCACATACGGGATAAAGGCGTCGAGCGCGGCGACGGCGGCGGCATAGTCCTTTTCCTCGTTTAAAATCAGCGCGTGGAGGTTGTTCTCGTCCAAATACCGGTGCGGCAGATCGGCGAGAAAGAGGCCGATGTCGGGTTCCCGGCAAAGCTCTCGGACGAGCGCGCGGCAATCCGGCATACGCACGCCGAGAACGCTCTCCGGCGGGAGCGTCGGGACGAGCTTTGCCATGAAGGGCGCGTTTTTCTCGTCTTGCAGCGCAAGGAGCCGCGCGCGCACCGCCTCCGGCGCGCCGCTCACTTCTCTATGCGCTCCGTGCGCCAGATCTCGCCGGTCTCCACGTCCTTCCATGTGAAAACGCCGTTTTCCCAGAGCATATAGCTGTGGCGGCTTCCTTCCTTCGGGATGGATACGGAGCCGGGGTTTACATAATAATTCCCGTTCTTCTGCTCGAACGCCGGGACATGGGTATGTCCGTAGAGCACGATGTCGCCGGGGGCAGCGGCTTTGGACGCCTCGTCGAGATGGTGGCCGTGCGTGAGATAGAGGGCATACCCGTCCGCGAACACGGCGGCGAAGTCCGCGAGCACGGGGAAATTCAATACCATCTGGTCCACTTCCCCGTCGCAGTTGCCGCGGACACAGAGCGGCGCTTTTTCCAGCGCGTTGAGCATGGCGGCGCACGCTTTCGTGTCGTAGTCGCGCGGGAGGGCATTGCGCGGGCCGTGGTAGAGGATGTCGCCGAGCAGCACGAGCTTTGCGGGCTTTTCATCCTCCATGCGGCGCAGCAGCGCCTGCGTATAGTACGCCGAGCCGTGCAGGTCGGACGCGATCATCAGTTTCATTCTTCTATCTCTCCTTTACATTTCGCCGAAGGCGTCAAAGAGGCTCACCTGCCGCGTTTCCGGCAGATCGCCGAGCGCGCCGAGCTTTCGCAGCATGTCCAGGTGGGCGGTACTCACCTTGGGGCAGGCGTCGGAAATATCGTCGATGGAGACGAATTTCGCGCCGGAATCCTGCGCGCGCTTCAGATCCTCCGCCGCCGAGCCGCCGAGACCGGAGATGGCCACGAACGGCGGGCGCAGGCAGCCGTCCTCAATGAGGAATTTGTAGGAATCGGATTTGTAGATATCGATGGGCGCAAAGGTAAAGCCGCGCCGGTAGAATTCGTACACCGCCTCGAGCGTGGTGAGAAGATCCTCTTCCTTCGCCGTCGCGTTCGGGTTGCGGCGGATGGCGTTGATCTTCGCAAGGCATTTGTCGATGCCCTGCAGCATGCTCTCGGCGTCAAAGCCGTCCTTCTGGCTGCGGCGGTAGAAATACGCGCTGTAGTACGCGAGCGGCTCGTGCACCTTGAACCACGCGATGCGGAACGCCATCGTGACATACGCGACCGCATGCGCCTTCGGGAACAGATACTGGATCTTCCGGCAGGATTCGATCCACCACTCCGGCACGCCGAGCTGCTGCATCTCTTCCACGATGCCGTCCGGCCACGGCTTGCCCTTGTGGATGGCGCCCTTACGCACGGCCTCCATGAATTTGAACGCGCGCTTCGGCTCCATGCCCATGTCGATGAGATAGAGCATGATGTCGTCTCGGCAGCCGACGCATTTGTCGGTCGGCGCGATGCCGTTGACGACGATGTCGTGGATGTTGCCGGCCCACACGTCCGTGCCGTGGGAGAAGCCCGACAGACGGACGAGCGTGGCAAACTCGTGCGGCTGCGTGTCCACGAGCATCTGGCGCGTGAACGCCGTGCCGAACTCCGGCACGCCGATCGTACCGGTATGGCCGACGATCGGGTCGCCGTCCGGGACGCCGAGCGGCTCGGGCGAGGTGAAGATGCGCATGGTCTCCGGATCGTCGAGCGGGATCTCGCGGGCGTTGACGCCGGTGGCGTCCTCGAGCATACGGATCATCGTCGGGTCATCGTGGCCGAGCTCGTCGAGCTTTAAGAGGTTTGCTTCCATGCTGTGGTATTCAAAGTGCGTGGTGATGATGCCGCCGGTCGCGTCGTCCGCGGGGTGCTGCACGGGACAGAAGTCCGTAACGTCCTTGTCCTGCGGAATGATGACGAGGCCGCCGGGGTGCTGGCCCGTCGTGCGCTTTACGCCGACGCAGCCCGCCGCGAGACGGTTTTCCTCCGCCTTGGAGACGGTCATGCCGCGCTCTTCGAGATACTTTTTCACATAGCCGTAGGCCGTCTTTTCCGCAAGCGTGCCGATCGTACCGGCGCGGAACACGTGGTCGCGGCCGAAGAGCTCTTCGGTGTATTTGTGGGCGTTCGCCTGATATTCGCCGGAGAAGTTCAGATCGATATCGGGGACCTTGTCGCCGCCGAAGCCGAGGAACGTTTCAAACGGGATATCGAACCCGTCCTTGGCGAGCTTCGTGCCGCACACGGGGCAGGTACGATCCGGCATGTCCGCGCCGCAGCCGTACTTATCGCCGTTCGGCATGAACACGTTTTCAAAGTCGGTGAATTTGCATTTCGGGCAGCGGTAGTGCGGCGGGAGGGAGTTGACCTCCGTAATGCCAGACATGTACGCCACCATGGAGGAGCCGACGCTTCCCCGGCTGCCGACAAGGTAGCCGTGCTCGAGCGAGTTCTGCACGAGCTTCTGCGCGGACATGTAAATGACCTCGTAGTGACGGCCCAGAATGGCGTCCAGCTCTTCTTTGATGCGCATTGTGACGAGTTCGGGCGGGTTCTCGCCGTAAAGCTCGTGGGTCTTATCCCACACCATGCGCTCAAGATCCTCCGCCGCGTGCGGAATAGACGGCGGGAACAGGTCCTTCGGCAGCAGCTCAAAGCTCTCCACGCTGTCGGCAATGGCGTTCGGCGCGGTGACGACGACGTCGCGGCAGTCCGCCTCGCCGAGATACGAGAACTCCTTGAGCATTTCGTCGGTCGTTTTGAAATAAAGCGGCAGAGGCTTGTCCGCGTCCGGGAACTTGCGCGACGCCATAAGGATATGGCGGTAAATCTCATCCTCCGGTTCGAGAAAATGCACGTCGCCGGTAGCAACGACGAGCTTTCCGAGCCGCCGGCCCAGCGCGAGGACGCGGCGGTTGAATTCGCGCAGGTCCTCCTCGTCGCGCGCTTTGCCGTCGTTGATGAGGAAGTGGTTGTTGCACAGCGGCTGAATTTCAAAATAATCGTAGAACGCTGCGAGCCGGTCAAGCTCGGCATCGCTCCGGTTGCGCACGACGGCGTCGAAGATCTCGCCCGCCTCGCACGCCGAGCCGATAAGAATGCCCTCGCGGTACTGCATCAGAAGGCTCTTCGGGATGATGGGGCTTTTCTTGAAGTGCTCCAGATGCGATTTGGAGATGAGCTCGTAGAGATTTTTCAGTCCCACCTTGTTCTGCACGAGCAGCGTGATGTGACGCGGGCGGCGGGCGTCGTTTTTGCGCAGCTCCGCCACGAGCGCTCCGGCATCCGAGAGCGTTTTCGCGCCCTTGTCCGCGAGCCGCGGGCGGAGCGTTGTGAAGATACGCGCGCACACGGCGGCATCGTCGCTCGCGCGGTGGTGGTTAAAGTCCGGCAGGCCCAGCGCGTTGGAGATGATGTCGAGCTTGAATTTTTTGAGCTGCTTCAAAAGCGCCTGCGCGATGGGGAGCGTATCGATGTATACGGGGTCAAACGCAAGGCCGCTGCGCTTTGCCGCGGCGGTGATGAAGCCGATATCAAAGGCGGCGTTGTGCGCCACGAGCGGGAGATCGCCAGCAAAGTCCAGAAACGCGCGCACGGCCTCCGCCTCGCCCGGCGCGCCGTACACGTCGCGGTCGGTGATGCCGGTGAGCTGCACGATCTCCGGCGGGATGGGCATGCCGGGATCGACGAACGTTTGAAAGCTCTTCGTCACGACGCCATTTTCCACGCGCACCGCGCCGATCTCGGTGATGCGGTGAATGTGGCTGTCTAGGCCGGTCGTTTCGATATCAAAGCCGACAAAATCGGTATCGAGCGGGAGATCGCTCTCCCCGTGGACGGCGAGAAGGTCGTCCACATCGTTGATATAGTACCCCTCTACGCCGTAAATGACCTTGATGCCGCACTTGGCCCCCGCGTGCCAGAATTCCGGGAACGCCTGCGCGACGCCGTGGTCCGTCACGGCGATGGCGCGGTGGCCCCAGCGGGCCGCCGTTTTCACCGCGGCGGTCGGGTCGGTGAGCGCGTCGAGCGTGGAGTAGCGCGTGTGGAGATGGAGCTCCACGCGCTTGTCCCCTTCGGCGGTGTCCTGCCGCTGCGGGGCGGTTTCCTTCGCAATGGCGGCGACATCGATTGCCATGTCGTTATCGTAGCGATTGAAGATCACGTCGCCGCGCACCGTGAGATAGTCGCCGACGCGGATCTTATCGAGGATCGACTGATCGTCGCCCTGGCGGATGTACTTGGAAACGTGGATGCTGCCGGTATAGTCCGTCATATCGAAGCTCAGCACCGCAGCGTTCGTTTTCTGTATTTTCCGGCTGTCCGCGGCAAAGACCTTGCCCGTCACGCTCACCGTGCCGGACTGCAGCGTAAGCTCGGAGATATCCGTTCTGTGGTTGTCCTTCGGCAGCTTGCCGAAGAGGACCTCACCGCTCTCCGCTTTTTTCGGCGCGGGCTTTGCTTCCTTTTTCGGCGGCGCGGCCTTTTTCTCCGCCGGGGCCGCCGCGGGCGTATTGCCGGTGATCTTCACCCGCGTAAACCCGTATTCCGCCGCAATGCGCCATTCGAGCATGGCGATATCGGAGGGCGTGCCGGGCGCGGCAAAGTCGGCGGCAATGTCCATCGTCCGCTTTTCGCGCGAGACGACAACGTTTTTCACCTTTGCCAGCTCCAACCCGCCGCACTTATCCCGCAGGGCAGCGCAGCAGCCGAACATATCCAGAAATTTGACTTCCTGTGCCATGAATTATTGGTTCTCTCTTTCAATTAGTTCCACGAGCGCGTCCGCAAGCCTGTCCGACGCTACACGCGCCACCGGCTCGCCGTGCTTGAAAATGACGCCCTCGCTCTTGCCGCCGGCGATGCCGTAATCGGCGTGGGACGCCTCACCGGGCCCGTTCACAACGCAGCCCATCACGGCGACCGTG
>DPHR01000007.1:0-594 GCA_003522945.1 Clostridiales bacterium | reverse complement strand
GCAGCCCATCACGGCGACCGTGATGTTCCACGGCTTATCGCGCAGCCGCGTCTCGACCGCCTTCGCCGTGCCGATGAGATCGTATTCCGTCCGCCCGCACGAGGGGCAGGACACGAACTGCACGCCGGACCGCAGCCCCAGCGCGCGCAGAAGCTCCCCGCCCGCGTGCGCCTCTTCCTCGGGCGCATCGGTGAGGGAGATGCGGATCGTATCGCCGATGCCGTCGAGCAGCAGAGCGCCGATGCCCGCGGCGGATTTCAAAATGCCGCGCTCCTTCGTCCCGGCCTCCGTGACGCCGATGTGCAGCGGATAGTCGCACAGCGTCGAGAGCAGGCGGTTGGCCTCCACGGTCATGGCAACGTCGCTCGCCTTAACGCTGATGCAGATATCCTCAAAGCCGCAGTCCTCGAGGAGCTTTACATGACCGAGCGCGCTCTCGCAGAGGGATTTCGCGCACAGACCGTATTTTTCGAGCAGGCCCTTTTCCACCGAGCCGGAATTCACGCCGACGCGGATGGGGACACCATGGTCGCGGCAGGCGTCCGCCACCATACGCACCCGCTCCGGAGAGCCGATGTTGCCGGGATTGATGCG
>DPHR01000138.1:29183-29434 GCA_003522945.1 Clostridiales bacterium | reverse complement strand
CGGGGCCATGCTGGACACCATCGGGCAGGCGGTGGGCCTGTACCACGGCGATGCAGAGGGCTTCCGCATGGTGCGGCGGCGGGGCATGGAGGGCGATTTCAGCTGGGATCGCAGCGCCGGGGCCTACCGGAATATTTATGGAAAGCTGCTGGGGCGGTAAGCCCCGGATGCAATACAGGAGGATATCTATGACTTATACGAAGGAAACATTGCAGGAGGCCATCGTGCAGAAGCTGCGGCTGAACTACGGC
>DPHR01000138.1:20699-29042 GCA_003522945.1 Clostridiales bacterium | reverse complement strand
CCGCCGCGCCGCCGCCGGAGAAAAGATCGTCTATTACTTCTCGATGGAATTTCTCGTCGGGCGGCTGCTTGAAAACTATCTCATCCAGCTCGGCATCCGTGACATGACCGCCGACATTCTCGCCGAGCTCGGCGAGGATCTGGACGCGCTGCTCGAATGCGAGCGCGACCCCGGTCTCGGCAACGGCGGTCTGGNNCAGAAGCTGCGGCTGAACTACGGCTGCACGGAGAAGCAGGCCACCGACGGAGAGATCATGAAGGCCTGCGCTCTGGTGCTGCGGGATATCATGGCCGAGCGGGGGGTGCGTACCCGTGAGGAGGTGGACAGTCAGGAGAAGCGGAAGGTCCACTATATGTCCATGGAGTTTCTCATGGGACGCAGCCTGATGAAGAACGCCTACAATCTGGAGCTGCTGGAGCCGCTGACAGGGGCCGTGGAGGCGCTGGGCTTCAAGGCGGCGGACATCTTCGACATGGAGCCGGATGCCGGTCTCGGCAACGGCGGTCTGGGCCGTCTCGCGGCGTGCTATCTCGATTCGCTCGCGGCGGAGGACGTGCCGTGCGTCGGCATGGGCCTTCGCTACCGTTACGGTCTTTTCCGCCAGCGCATCCGCTCCGGCTGCCAGACCGAGGAGCCGGACGACTGGCTCTCGGACGGCTACCCGTGGGAGACCGCGGTGCCGAGTGAAGCCGTGGAGGTCCGCTTCGGCGGCACCGTAGACCGGCGCGAGGAGAATGGCCGCATGGTGTATGAGCTGCGCGATTACCGCAGCGTTCTCGCCACGCCTTACGACGTGCCCATCCTCGGCTACGGCGCGCACGCGGTGAACAATCTCCGTCTCTGGCGCGCGGGCCCGGTGCACAAGCAGCTCGATCTCGACGCCTTCAACGCCGGAGACTATTCCCGCGCGCAGAAGGCCAACAACGACGCCGAGGCGATCACCTGCCTTCTCTACCCCGACGACAACACCCCCGCCGGGCAGCAGCTGCGTCTCCTGCAGGAATATTTCTTCGTCTGCGCCGGGCTGCAGAGCATGCTGCGCACGTTCCGCGCCACGCATCTTCCCTGGGACAAGCTGCCCGAGCGCGTCGCCATCCACACGAACGACACCCACCCCGCGCTCTGTGTGCCGGAGCTGATGCGTCTTTTGATGGACGGCGAGGGTCTCTCGTGGGAGGAAGCGTGGGACATCACCTGCCGCACGATCTCCTACACGAACCACACCATCATGCCGGAAGCGCTCGAAAAGTGGCCGGTGTCACTCATGCGCTCTCTTCTGCCCCGCCAGTTCCAGATCATCGAGGAGATCGACCGCCGCTGGCGCGAGAGCTTTGACCAGTCCGTTCCCGGCTGGCACGACCGTCAGCAGGCGACCGCCGTCATCGGCGGCGGCTTCGTGCGCATGGCGAATCTCTCCGTGATCGGCGGCCACTCGGTGAACGGCGTGGCGAAGCTCCATACGGAGATTTTGAAAAACACCGTCCTGCGCGATTTTTACGCCATCTCCCCGGAGAAATTCAACAACAAGACGAACGGCGTTTCGCACCGCCGCTTCCTTTTGCAGTCGAACCCCGGCCTCTCGCGCTACATCGCCGAGCGCGTCGGCGACGGCTGGGTCGAGCAGCCGGAAAAGCTCGAAGGGCTTCTCGCCTATGCGGACGATACCGAGTCGCTGCGCGAGCTTGCCAAGGTGAAGCTCGCGGCGAAAAAGAACCTCTGCGATTATATCGCGCGCGACTTCGGCATTGCGTGCAACCCGGACGGCGTCATCGACGTGCAGGTCAAGCGCATCCACGCCTACAAGCGTCAGCTCCTGAACGCCTTTAAGATCCTCGCGCTCTACGACCGGCTCAAGGACGATCCTTACGCGAAGGTCCCGGCGAGCACGTTCGTTTTTGCCGGCAAAGCCGCGCACAGCTACGCCTTTGCCAAGGAGAGCATCCGCTTCGTGTGCGCTGTGGCCGATCTTGTGAACGCCGACCCGGTGGTGAGCCGCCGGATGAAGGTCGTGTTCATGGAAAACTTCGGCGTCACCATGGGGCAGCGCATCTACCCCGCCGCCGACATTTCCGAGCAGATCTCCACTGCCGGAAAGGAAGCGAGCGGCACCGGCTGCATGAAGTTTATGATGAACGGCGCCGTGACGCTCGGCACGCTCGACGGCGCGAACGTCGAAATCCTCGAGCGCGTCGGCGCGGAGAACATTTCGATCTTCGGCCTTACGAGCGAGGAGACCGAGCGCTTCACCACGCAGGGCGGCTACAACGCCCGCGAATGCGCCGAGAGCGATCCGGTACTCGCGCGCGTGCTCGCCCACCTCACGGACGGCTCGCTCGGCAGCAAGTTCTGGGATCTTGAGGACGCGCTGCTCAAATATAACGACGAGTTCTTCGTCCTGCGCGATTTTGCGCCGTATCTCGCGGCGTGGGACGCCCTCGCCGGAGAGACCGGCAATCTCTCCTTCCAGCGCAAGGCGCTCGTGAACATCGCCAAGTCCGGCTGGTTTTCCAGCGACCGCGCCGTCGCCGAGTATGTGAGCGACATCTGGAAGATCCGCTGAAAGCGGGCGGGGCAGAGCCCCGCCCCTACGGGAGCTTCCCGATATCTTCCTGTAGGGGAGGGGCTCTGCTCCTCCCTCCCGGAGAAGCCCTTTCATTCCCCCGTTTGTTAAGTCCATTACGATATACTTAGGGAGGTACTTGTCCATGCGAAAAAAAGAATGCGTAGCCATGCTCCTGGCGGGCGGCCAGGGCAGCCGTCTGGGTGTTCTGACGGAGAAGATCGCCAAGCCCGCCGTGTCGTTCGGTGGGAAATACCGCATGATCGATTTTTCCCTTTCCAACTGCGTCAACTCCGGCATCGATACCGTCGGTGTGCTGATCCAGTATAAGCCGTCGCTGCTCAACCGGTATCTCGGCACGGGCGCGGCATGGGATCTGGACGCAGCCTGGGGCGGCGTGCACATTCTCCCGCCGTATGCCACGCAGACCGGCGGCGAATGGTACGAAGGCACCGCCGACGCGATTTACCACAACATCGACTTTCTCGACGGCTACGACCCCGAGTATGTCATCATTCTCTCCGGCGACCATCTCTACCAGATGGACTACAACCTGATGCTCGACTTCCACAAGCTCATGGGCGCGGATCTCACCGTTGCGGTCAAGACCGTGCCGTGGGAGGAGGCCAGCCGCTTCGGCATCATGTCCGTCGATCAGGACATGCGCATCACGCGCTTTGCCGAAAAGCCGAAGCAGCCGGAGAGCAATCTTGCCTCCATGGGCATTTACATTTTCACCTGGCCGGTGCTGCGCGCGGCGCTGCTCGCCGACCACGCCGATCCCGAAAGCGACAAGGACTTCGGCAAGAACATCATCCCGACGCTGCTCGGACAGGGCAAAAACCTCTTCGCCTATCAGTTCTCCGGCTACTGGAAGGACGTCGGCACAATCCCGAGCTACTACTCCACGCAGATGGAGCTGCTCGGCGAAAACGCCGAGTTCCGTCTGCACGACACGCGCATGCATATTCTCTCCAACTTCAACGAGCACCCCTCCCATTTCATCGGCGGGGATGGCCGCGTGGAGCACAGCATGATCTGCAACGGCTGCGAGATCTTCGGCGAGGTATACAATTCCATCCTCTCCCCCGGCGTCACGGTGGAAAAGGGCGCGGTGGTGCGCGACTCCATCCTGCTTCCGGAATCGACCGTCGGCGCGGGCGCGTGCGTTGAGCGCACGATCCTCAACGAAAACGCCTCCATCGCCGCCGATGCGGCCGTCGGAGCGCCGGGCAAGATCACCGTCATCGGCGAGAACGCCGTGATGGAAGTGGACGTTTAATTTAAGGGAGGGAACATTATGAACCGCACGATCGGCCTTATTTCCACCAACTATTCCGTTCCCGGCTTCGGCTCCGTTACCGAGGTGCGCCCGGCAGCGAGCATCCCGTTCGGCGGGCGCTACCGCCTGCTCGACTTTGCTTTGAGCAACATGGTGAACTCCCGCATCCAGACGGTGGGACTCGTCACGCCGTATTTCTACCGCAGCATCATAGATCACGTCGGCGCGGGCAAGCCGTGGGACCTATCCCGCAAGGAGGGCGGTCTTTACATTCTGCCCGGCACGGTGTTCGGCTTCCACGAAGAGAACGCCCGTTTTCTCTTCCGCGATCTGCTGCACAATCTGGAATATCTCCGTCAGGGCGACGGCGACTATATCCTCGTCAGCTCCGGCACGCTCGTGGCGAATATCGACTATCAGCCGATGATCACCAGGCACGAGCTGGAGGGCAAGCCCGTCACGCTGCTCTATAAGAAAATGCAGCCGGGCGAGAAGCGCCCGGGGCGCTATCTCACGCTCGACGGCGACACCGTCGCCGGCATCCGGCGCGCGGACGAGGGCGAAAACCTCCTGCTTGACTGCTTCATCGTCGATAAGTCGTTCCTGCTCCGCATGGCGCGCGACTATGCCGCACTCGACTATATGGATTTTCTTGACATTCTCGCCCACGTTCTGCCGGAGGTCGCCGTCGGCTGCTGCGCTTTTGACGGCTATGTCGCCTTCATGGACGGCATGGAGGACTATTTCCGCGCCAGCCTCGATCTGCTCGACAGCTCCGTCCGCCGCGAGCTCTTCCAGTCCGACCGGCCCATCCGCACCAAGGCGCACGACACGCCGCCCGCGCTCTATGCCCCCGGCTCCGCGGTGAAAAACTCCGTTATGACCGCCGGCAGCATCGTTGAGGGCAGCGTGGAGAACAGCGTGTGCTTCCGCAACGTCCGCATCGAAAAGGGCGCGGTCGTAAAAAACTGCGTGCTGATGGAAAAGTGCGTCGTCAAGGCGGGCGCGCGGCTTGAAAACGTCGTGTGCGATAAAAACGTCACCGTTTCCGAGAACAAGATCGTCTGCGGCACGGCGGAGCATCCCTGCGTGCTGGCGAAAGGCGGCGTTGTATGAAGGAAAAGCTGCGCGTTCTCTTTGCCGCGTTTGAAGCCGCCCCCTTTATGAAGACCGGCGGTCTCGGCGACGTGGCGGCGTCTCTCCCCGGCGCGGTGCAGTGCCCGACGATCGAGATGCGCGTCGTGCTGCCGAAGCTCCGGCAGATCCCCGCCGAGTATCAGAAGAAGATGAAGTTCCTCTGCTCGTTCTATGTCCCGCTCGGCTGGCGCAGCCAGTACTGCGGGCTCTTCGAGCTGCGGCGCGGCGGCGTCACTTGGTATTTTCTCGATAACGAATATTACTTCGGGCGCGACGGCGCTTACGGCTACTTTGACGACGGCGAACGCATGGCGTTCTTCGCCAAGGCCATCTGCGAATGCTGCCGGTATCTGCCGGACTTTTTCCCGAACATTCTCCACTGCAACGACTGGCACACGGCGCTCGCGCCGGTGTTTCTGCGCGAGCAGTACCGCTACGCCCCCGGCTACAGCGACATCCGCACCGTGTTCACGATCCACAATCTCAAATTTCAGGGGCAGTATAACCCCCACGTCCTCAGCGACATTCTCGGTCTGGACGGCGTGGCCGCGGCGCGCAATCAGCTTCTGCGGGACGACGGAAAGTGCGTCAATTATCTTGCCGGGGCTGTCAGCTACTCCGACCGCGTCACGACCGTCAGCCCGACGTACGCCAGGGAGATCTGCACGCCGTATTTCGGCGAGGGACTGCAGGATCTCTTCCTGCGGCGGCACGACATTCTCTCCGGCATCTTAAACGGCATCGACACCGTTTCCTACGATCCCGCGAAGGACAAGGCGCTCGTGCAAAACTATACCGACCCCGACGGCAAAGCGGCGAACAAGAAGGCGCTGCAGGAGGAGCTCGGCCTCACCGTCGATAGTGAAGTCCCCCTCTGCGTGTGCGTCAGCCGTTTGACGGAGCAGAAGGGCTTCGATCTTCTCAACGCCGTGGCGGAGGAAATGCTCTCCTGCGCGCAGATCGCCGTGCTCGGCACGGGCGACCGGGCGTATGAGGACTACTACCGCGCGCTGGAGGCCCGGCACCCCGGTCGGTTCAGCGCCCAGATCCGCTTTTCCGAGCCGCTTTCCCGCCGGATGTACGCCGGAGCGGACATTTTCCTCATGCCCTCGCGCTTTGAGCCGTGCGGCCTGAGCCAGATGATCTCCATGCGCTACGGCACCGTGCCCGTCGTGCGGCAGACCGGCGGACTTGCCGACAGCGTTGAGCCCTACAACCGCTACACCGGCGAGGGCACCGGTTTCGGCTTCCTGAATTTCAATGCCCACGAGCTGCTCTTCACGACGCAGGAGGCGTGCCGCCTGTACACTGAAAGCCCCGTCGCGTGGGGCAATCTCGCCGCGCAGGGCATGGCGAAGGATTTCTCCTGGCGCGCGAGCGCGCTCGAATACCGCAAGCTGTACCGAGGTCTTTTCACATGATCGTACACGAATCCAGAAACAGTGCCTTCCGCCGTCCGTTCGGCGCCGCCGAGACCGGCACGGAGGTATATCTCGCCGCGGAAAAGGCGGGCGCGGCGGACATGACGCTCCGGCTGCACCCGTTCACGGGCGAGGATACGTTTCTCCCCATGACCGCCGAAGGCGGCGGGCGGTTTTCCGTCACGGTGACGCTGCCCGAAACGCCGTGCGTGCTCTGGTACTCGTTCCGTACCGGAGACGACGAGACGTGCGCCTGGCAGATCACCGTATACAAAAAAGCCGCCGTCCCCGACTGGTGGAAGGACGGCGTCGTCTATCAGATCTTTCCGGACCGCTTTGCCCGCGAGCGCGACTGGACGCCGCGCGAGCCGGAGGCGCGCCGCGGCACGCACCGCTTTCTCGTGCGCGACTGGGATACGCCGGTGTTCTATCCCCGCGCGGAAAACGGGGACGTATCCTCGTGGCCGTTCTGGGGCGGAACGCTCCGGGGCATTGAGGAAAAGCTGCCGTATCTCGCCTCGCTCGGCGTCACGGTCCTGTACCTGAACCCGATCTTTGAGGCGGCAAGCAACCACCGGTACGACACGGCGGACTATACCCGCGTCGATCCGCTGCTCGGCAGGAAAAAGGATTTTGAATCGCTCTGCGAAGCCGCACGGAAGCGCGGCATCCGCATCGTGCTCGACGGCGTATTCAACCACACCGGCGCGGACAGCGTGTACTTTGACAAGTTCGGAAACTACGGCACGGCGGAAAAATACCGCTCCTGGTTCCGCTTCGGCGATCAGTACCGCCACGGCTACGAATGCTGGTGGGACGTTCCCGATCTCCCGAACGTGGAGGAAAACGATCCCTCGTTCCGGGAATTTCTCTGCGGCGAGGACGGCGTGGTGCGCCGCTGGCTGCGGCGCGGCGCTTCCGGCTGGCGGCTGGACGTTGCCGACGAGCTGCCGGACAGCCTCATCCGCGACATCCGCACGGCGATGAAGGAAGAGAAAGAAGATTCTCTCCTTCTCGGCGAGGTCTGGGAGGACGCCTCCAACAAGGTGAGCTACGGCGCGCTGCGCGAGTATTTCCTCGGCAGCGAGCTGGACGCGACGATGCACTATCCGTTCCGCACCGCAGTGCTCGACTTCCTGCTGGGCAAGATCCATGCGCTGGCCGCCTGCGACGCGTTCTGGACGATCCAGGAGCATTACCCGAAGGAGAATCTCTATGCCGCGCTCAATCTCATCGGCAGTCACGACCGCGCCCGCGTGCTCACGGTGCTCGGCGGCGATGTGAACGCGCTGAAAATGGCGATGTTCCTCCAGTTTGCTCTGCCGGGTGTGCCGAGCATTTACTACGGCGATGAGGCCGGCATGACCGGCGGCACGGACCCCTATAACCGCGGGAGCTTCCCGTGGGGCAAGGGCAACGCCCCGCTCACGGATTTTGTCCGGAGTCTCACCGCCATGTATCAGGAAACGCCGCTGCTGCGGCGGGGTGAGTGCGAAATGGTGTTCTTCGGCGAGAACGTGCTCGGCTGCCGCCGGTTTGACGAAAGCGGCTCCGTGCTCGCGCTTGTCAACCGCGGAGAAGAAGCCGTTGAATGCTTCGGCGTCACCGTACCGGGAAGGGGGTATATTCTGGAATGAAGCACTACATTATTTCCAAATTCCGCCCCGGCACACCGTGGCGGGAGTATCTGCCGGAGATCGAAGCGATCTTCGCCCGGACGCTCACGATCGAGGGCGTCCACGGCGTGGACATATTCCCCTCCTGCTCCGAGCGGCCGAACCGGTTTGATCTTATGATCTGCATGGACATGGACGCCGCCGCGCTCCCGCTCTACGACGCGAGCGAGCCGCACCGCACCTGGAAAGAAACATTCGGCCCCCTGCTCGATGGCAAGACCATTTTTGACCACGAATAAGCAGCAAAAAGCCTCGCAGAGTTTGCGC
>DPHR01000138.1:0-20449 GCA_003522945.1 Clostridiales bacterium | reverse complement strand
CGAGTGCGCTGCGGCGAGCCGCGGCCTTTTCAAACGAGAGCCCAGCGTAGCGGGTCTCGTTTGAGAGCGTGTCAAAAATATTTTTTTGACACGCTCAAGCAGCAAAAAGCTCCCTCGGATGAGGGAGCTTTTTGCTGCTTATACACTTTCTTTCTTTTTGATCCCGAAAAGCTTTTTATAGTCGAGACTCCAGCTCTCCTTTTTGAGGCCGAACAGGAACCACGCAAAATACTTCACAAACATCACGATGACCGGCGTGAGGAGAAGGATGCCGATGAGCTGGCAGAGGCTCACAATATATACGTTCGTCACGCCGATGTACCCCATCGCTTTTTTTACCAGCAGCTCCAGAAGATTATCGAAGAGGTAGAAGAGCATCGAGTTCACGCCGATATAGGGAGAGAACCCCTTTTCTCTTCACGTTTTTCAGCGCGCCGTACAGCGCGAGACACAGGGCAAAGCCGCCGATCATCACCGGCACAAAGGGCGTCAGCTGTATCACGCGGTAATCGATGCAATATTTCTCCGGGGAATCCGAAAACAGGAGCGTCAGCCCGGCGGCAGCGGCAATACCAACGGCTGCAAGAATCAGCGTCTTTTTCCCGGTGATCTCAATGCCCTTTTCCCGGACGTACTGTCCCAGATACATGAAGAGCACGCACGGGAATGCCACATCGATATACCACAGCAGGGAGAAGCCGGTAAATTTGTTGAGATACGCAAACCCGGCGGACGCAGCGAGAACAACGGGAAATTCGATCCTCCGGTCGTGAACGTACTTTCGCAGCGCATAAAAGAGGACGCTCGCCACGAACGCCGCCGTCAGGAACCACTTCGGCGCGACGAGATCGGTTCCCCGCAGCTGAACGAGCAGGCCAAGAATGTTGTCCCGGCAGAGTGCCCAGTCCGCACCGCCGCGCAGCAGCAGCACAACAATGCCAAGACAGAGCACATAATAGAGGATGCCGTAAGCGAAAAACGGCACCATGAGCTGCCGGAAGCGCTTTTTCACAAAGGCGCCGAACGTTCCGGCGGTGCTGCTGTAGTAGCCCATGCAGAAGAAGAACATCGGCATGTGGAACAGGTAAATGAAGATGCGCACCGCCTGCGGTATCGCGTCCGAATGGCCGATGAACACCAGAAGGATGCATATCCCCTTGGCGTAATCCGCCCACAACTCTCTCTTTTTCTCTGCCATAGGTTCCTCCCTTAATAAAAAAATGCTTTTCCCAAATGTTCCGCCGGCTTCATCGCGGCGGGAGACTTTTCGCTTTTATCCGAAGTATTTGGCGGCATCCTCGGCGGAGACGCCGAAGAAGGCGATGGCCTCGTTCTGCATCCGCGCGGCGCGGCCGGAGACGAAGCCGCGGAGATTCGCCATCTGCGTGGTAAACAACGTGGACGACTTGCCCCAGCGGGCGAGATCGCGCACGCTCTCCGGTTCGACGATCGCGCGCAGCTCATCGAGCGTTTTCTGCGCGTTCTCGTCTGAGAGCGGGCCGCGCAGCATTTCGCCGAGACGCGTCAGGAACATGTCGCGGAACTCTTCATTGTAACGCAGCGCCGAGGGAATGATGCCGTGGAGCTGGAAGTTGTTGAAGCCGACGCTCATCGAGTCCATGCCCATCATCGTGAGATCCATGTCCGCGAGACCGTAAATGTACTTCCCGTTTTCGTACTCGGGGCTCGCGTAGAAACGGACGTTTTCGTATACGTCGATATCGCCCGACCAGCACTCGAGAATCAGCCAGTCAATCATCTCCGGGATGTCCACATGCTCCTGGATGTACGCCCAGCCCTCCGGCGTGCTCAGCGAGTTGTAGCGCGCGTAGTTCAAGATCTCGCTCCACGCGGTCTGACCCTCAAACTCGCCCGTCTGCATATCGACGGTGTTGGCGTCCACGCCCTTGTGCGAGGCGAAATATTCCGCGCTGTGGTGCTCGCGGATGGCGTAAATGCCCCAGTACTCGCCGTTGAGGAAGAGCGAAACATACCGGTAATTCTGCGCGGGCACATCCGTATAGTCCATGGCGATGCGGGCGAAGAACTCGTCGCGCATGTAGGAGGTGTAGGTATCCTCCACGCTCGCGCGCAGCAGCAGCGAGGAAAAGTCCGTCACGACGCCGTCGCCGAACACATCATAATGGAGATCCCCGCCGTACCGGCCGCGGAACTTGAGCGTGAACGATTTCTTTTCGCTCACGCGGCGGCTCGTGCGGCCGTGCATGCGGATGCCGCAGTCGATGGAGAACTCGCCGCCGTCCTCGTACATGGCGACGGTCGCCTCGCGCTCCCACTTCTCGCTCCACGCGCGTTCGTGGTTGGAGTAAATGCCCTGCGCGCCGGTGAGATTGTCCGGGTCGGTCACAAGACTGACGACGGGCAGCGTGCTGTTCTCGCGCAGGAAGTACGACCATGTCGCCGCTTTGCCCGGCAGCGCGTCCGCCGGGAAGCTCGCGGCGCGGACGATCGTCGTTTCCGTGATCGTGATGGGCGCGGTATAGGCCGGATCGTCCGCCGTCGGGTCGCTGCCGTCTAGCGTATAGTGCACGTTCTCTCCGGTGATCGTCAGCGTAAGGCTCTCGGCGTTGTCGTACACGCCCGCGGCGATATCGACCGTGGGCTTTGCCGCCACCATGCGGTATCCCGTGCCGTTGTCCGCGCCGCGGCTGCTCTGCGCAAAATAGAAATACCCGTTCTCCCCGTTTAGACGGCCGTAGCTGCCGCCGACCGGGATATCGCGCAGGAACGCCCAGTCGCAGAGCGTGCCGGAAGCATCGAAGAGATAGAGCTCGTCGCGCTGCGCGCTCAGCCCCACGTTTTCGCACTCGAACACATAGCTTTCGCCGGGCGCAAGTGTCACGGCGGGCAGCGCGTCGAGCGCCGGTTCCTTGAATTTATCCGAGATCGTGTATCCGGAAAGATCGATCGTCTCACCCGACACGTTTTTGAGCTCCACCCAGTCGGGAGAACCCGCCTCGTACACGACGATCTCCCACAGCAGAAGCGGCGAGGTACGCGTGTCGGCATCGCAGAATCCGGCGTAGCCCTCGGCGGTATTTTCAAGCCCCGGCGTCGGGAAGGCGGTCACGGCGAAGCTGCCGTCCGGCTGCATCGCGAGCGAGGACCCCTCCGGCACGGCCTCGATCCTCACGCTGCGGATCTCCGCGCCGTTTCCGGCGGAGAGAATGACCGTGTCGCCGTCGGTGAGCGAGAAGCTCGTGTGAAGCTCACCCTCGGTGCGGTTCTTGCCGGAGGCGAAGATCACCGCATACTCGCCCGGCGCAAGCGTCAGCGACGGGATCTTCCATTCGTCCGGCACGTCCGGATCGTCCGAGAGATACCAGCCCGCAAGATCGACGCTCGTCTCGCCGAGGTTTGCGATCTCGATCCAGTCGGAGAGGTCGCCGTCGCTGTCGGCGAGCGTACCGCGGTTTTGCGCCATGACCTCGGTGATGTAAATTTCGTCGTTTTCGTAGCCGCCGGAACGCAGCCACGCCTCATACCCCGCGTCGTCGTTGGAATATCCCGGCGTCGGGCGGTGAGACACCGTCCATTCGCCGTTTTCCTTGGCATAGGCCGTGTTCTTCTCCAGCATCGGCAGTTCCACGCTCTCGCTCTCCGCGCCGGAGGGCGCTGTGAGCACGACCGTTTCCCCGCCCGCGCTCGCCAGCGCAAAGGACGCATATTCCGCGCCCTCCACACCGGGGGCGCACCATACGATCTTATATTCGCCCGCGCCGAGCATTTCGTCCGGGAAGGCGTACTTCGTTTTGTTCGTGCGGTCCGAGAGCTTGTAGCCGGAGAGAGATACCGGCGAATCCGTGGGGTTATGTACCTCGATCCAGTCGTAGAAATTCCCGTCGGGCGCAGCATGGAGCGTGTTTGAGGACTGGATCTCGCTGAGCTCAAGCGTGCCGCCGCTGCGCTGCGCGAGCGCCTCCTGCCACGCCTTTGCGCCCGCTTCGTTGTTCGGGTAGCCGGGCGTCGGCGTATCGGCGGGAATGAGCGCGCCGTCGCTGCCGCGGACAAGCGACTGCCCGCTCCGGCACGCAGCGGTCACGGTGCTGTCGAGCACCGTGCGGTTTTCGTTCATAAGGCACACCGTCTCCCCGCCTGCCTTGCGCAGGGCAAAGGGCGCATAGTCGCCCTCCTCGTCCGGCGAGCACCACACGACGAGATACCCCCGCGCCGGGACGACCGTCCCCGCCGGGAAGCAGTATTTGCCTTTGCCCGTCTCGTCGGAGAGATAGTATCCGCCGATGGAGAAGTCCTTCGAGGACGTGTTTTCGATCTCGATCCAGTCGCAGAGGACACCCTCGCCGTTCGGGCAGGTTTTATTATCGGTCATGACCTCGCTGATGTGGACGCTGTAGCCGCCGTCCCACGCCGGTCGCTGGTTATGGCGCACAATGGCCGTGACCGTGAACGCCGCCGCGGCGAGTATTGCCAGTACGATCAGCCAGAGGACGATCTTCTTTTTCTCTTTTGCGTTTGTCATGGTATTCCCTCCGCTCATTCCTTCAGCCGGGCGTCCGCCGCCGCGCCGCGCAGCCCCGTGAGGCACATGTGGCTGGCGATATCGGAAATCTCCTCGATGGACTGCCGGCGCTCGGAATTGAACCAGCTCTGATACACCGCCACCATGCCGGAAACGGCGTAGTCCATCATCACCGAGATACACTCCGGCGGCAGATCTATGCGGCTTTCAAAGCGTTCCTGTGCCTTCTGCTGGAGCGTCAGCCGGATCTTATGTGTTAACCCCGCGTTCCGGTCGGACCGGAGCAGCGCGCCGTAAAAATCCATATCGCTGTTGATGATCTCCGTGAGCTTCATGAACACCGCGTACGGGTTCTCGACAAAGTCGATCTCCTGCATCGCCGTATCAAACGTGCGGATGACCTCGTTTTCCAGCTCGTCTACAAGCTCGTATACACCGCGGTAGTTGTTGTAAAACGTCTTACGGTTGATTATCGCGCGCGAGGCGATATCCGTTACGGTGATATCGTCCATGTCCTTTTCGGTCAAAAGCTCCGCGAACGCCGTGTGGATCGCCCGCTTCGTTTTTATGACGCGAAGATCGCTCTTCCGGTTTGCCGGTTCCATCGTACGCCCTCCTTTTCGGGAACAGGATCGGATTCCACATCTTTTTTACCAAATGTGTAGTAATCCTCATCGGGTGTTTTCTCTGGGACTTCCGCCACGGTTTCGCGCCGGCGTGTCCATTGCCACGCCGCGGAGGTCTCCTTATTATAATACACAGACGTTACATAAAGCAAGCAGAGGAGAGAAAACCGTGAAAGTTCTGATTTTGAGCTGCGACACGGGCGAGGGCCACAACAGCGCCGCAGCTGCCGTCGCCGGGGCGCTGACGCAAAGGGGCATTGAAAGCCATGTCTTTGACCCGCTCGTGCTCGCGGGAAAGTACGCCGAGCGCTTCGTATCCGGCGCATATACGACAATTATGAAAAAAGCGCCGTCGGCGTTCAACGCGCTCTACCGCGCCGGGGATATTTACAGCTCGACCGGCATCACCTCGCCGGTCTACCACGCAAACGCCCGGTACGCCGCAAATCTGCGCGCATTCATCGAAACGAACGGGTATGACCGCGTGGTATGCACGCACCTCTACCCGATGGAGACGCTGACCGCCATCCGAAAATCGGGAGATTTCACCGTGCCGTGCTACGGCGTGCTGACGGACTACACCTGCATCCCCTTCCTCGCCGAGACCGATCTGGACGGCTACTTCATCGCGCACGAGGATCTGCGCGCCGAGCTTGTGGAAAAGGGCATTCCGTCGGATCGCATCATCGTCACCGGCATCCCGGTGGACGAAAAGTTCGCGCATCACATGGAAAAGGCCGCGGCGCGCAACTATCTTGCCATACCGCAAAATCAGGATGTGTTCCTCATTATGAGCGGCGGCATCGGCGTCGGGAACGCGGGCGCGATCTGCGACGAGATCCTCCGGCGGCACAGCGGAGCGTTCACGGTCTATATCCTCGTCGGGCGCAACAGCGATCTCAAGCAGACGCTCGAGGAGAAATACGCCGGAAACGAGCACGTCCGCATCGTCACGTTCACGAAAAAGGTGAATGTGTACATGAACGCCGCCGACGTGATGATCTCCAAGCCCGGCGGACTTACAAGCACCGAGGCGGCGGTGGCGCAGGTCCCGCTCGTGCAGCTTCTCGTATATACCGCGTGCGAAGCGCCGAACATCGCGTTCTTCTCCTCCCACGGTCTTTCGGAGCGCGCGGAAAACGCCGCCGACGCCGCAGAAAAAGCCGTCGCGCTCGTGCGCGACAAGGCGAGAGCCGAAGCCATGCGCGAGGCGCAGCGAAACACCATTGCGCCCGACGCCGCCGATAAAATTGCGGAAAGGATCGTGCTGTCATGACCGGAAACGAAGCTCTTCTCACCTTTGCTCTGATCGCCGGGGGCTTTCTGCTCGGCGGCGTGATGTTCAGCCGCGCGCTGCCGAAGCTTTTGACGGGCAAGGATGTGTGCGCGCTGCGCGCCGATAAAAATCCGGGCGCCGCGAATGTGTTTGCCGTGTGCGGCGTGCCGATGGGTCTTTTGTGTCTCGCGCTCGATATGCTTAAGGCGTATCTCCCCGTGTCGCTCGCGGCGCAGTATCTCGACACGCAGTCGGTCTGGTTTGCGCTCGCGCTCGCCGCGCCGGTACTCGGCCATGCCGTCGGCGTATTTAACGGCTTTCACGGCGGCAAATGCATCGCTTCGGCCTTCGGCGCGATGCTCGCGCTCGCGCTCACGGGCGTTTCTCTCACAGGGCTTCTCCTTCTCGCGGGGCTTTACATCTTCTTCTCCGTCGCCGTAAAGATCCGCCCGCACCGGCTGCGCAGCATACTCGTGTTCGCGCTCTACGGCGTGAGCGCCGCAGTATTCTATTCGCTCCACGGCGAGGGCGCGCTCGCGCTCGGCTGCGGCATGATTGCCGTGACCGGAGTGCTGCGTCACACGCGGCGGTTCTGCGTCCCCGAGGACGAAAAGCCGCGCATTTCCAACTCGGAATTTTGATTTTATAAAAACCCGGTGGCGTGGTTCCAGTCCATAGGAACCGCGCCCCCGGGTTTTTTATGCCGCCGTGTTCTGCCGGCGTTTCTTCCCGCCGAGCTCGCTCACGAGCGCTGAGCCGAAGATCAGCACCGCGCCGAGAAGGCCGAACGCCGTCAGGCGCTCGTGCAGCAGCAGCGCCGAGAAAAAGAGGGAGGAAACGGGGTCAATGTAGCTGAGCACCGCCACAGACTGCGCGGGGAGCTTATTTACATTCCCGAAGTACAGCGCGTACGCAAGGCCGCTGTGTACGATGCCGACGATGAGCACAAGGACGACCGTGCGCGCGTCGAGCACGACCGCGGAAAAATCCTCCGTGAGCAGCAGGTACGGGATGAGCACCGCCGCCGCGGAGAGAAGCTGGACGATCGTCTTTTCATAGGCGTCCTCTACCTTGATCTTCTTATTGATAATTACGGTCGCGGCATAGAGCACCGCCGCGGCCAGACCAAAGGCAATGCCCTTCGCGTCCTGCGCGCCGGGCGGCGCGCCCTCCGCCACGCCGGAGACGAACACCATGCCGAGGATCGCCGCGAGCGCACAGAGCCCCTTCTTCACGCTGAGTTTTTCACGGAAAAGGACCGGCGAGAGCAGGATCACGATCGTCGGCTGCATATAAAAGCACATCGTCGCCACCGCCACGGTGGTGCAGTTATAGGCTTCAAAAAGGAGGATCCAGTCAATGCCGATGATCGCGCCCGAAAGGATGAGCAGCGCCAGCTGCTTTTTTTCGACCTTTTCCATCCGGTGATGCTTCACCGCGACGAAGATCAGCAGAAACACGCCGCCGAGCAGCCCGCGGGAAAACGCAAGCAGCCCCGACGAAAACGGGATATTCCGCCGGAAGATCGCGATCGTGCCGAAGATCAGCATCGCGCTGCACAGGGAAACGTAGGCCTTGCGGTTTTCTTTCATGGTCCCGTATCGCTCCTATTCTTTTCCGCCGTTCGGAACGTCAGCTCCGTCATGGCGATCATGAAAACGGCAAACACCAGAAGATACGCCGGAAGGATCGAAAAGCCGAGCGCGCTGCCCAGCAGGCCGAAGAGCGGCGGCGCGAACGTCGAGCCGACGTACGCGCCCGCCATCTGTATGCCGATGATCGCGCCGGAGCTTTCCGCACCGAAGTTTGCGGGCGTGGAGTGGATGATGCAGGGATAGATCGGCGCGCAGCCGAGCCCCATCACGACAAAGGCGGCAATGGCGGCGGTATGCGAATGTATCGGGAGCGCGAGCGCCGCGATGCCGCAGAAAAGCACGCCCGTGCCAAGGCGGATCATTTTCCTGTCGCCGAGACGGTCGGCGGCAAAGCCGCTCACGAACCGCCCCGCGGTGATGCCGATATAAAAGAGCGCGGCCAACCCCGCGGCGTCCTCCGTGGGAAGCCCTTTGACCGCAACAAAATACGTGCTTGCCCACTGCATCGCCGTGGCTTCCGCGGCGCAGTAGCCGAAAAAGCCCGCGAGAAGATACGGCACGCCCTTTATTTTCAGCGCGCCGCGCACACCGACGCTCCGCCGTTTTTCCTCCGGCGCGGTGCCGCCGGCTTTTTTCCACACAGGCAGCGTCACGAGCAGAAGCGCCGCGATACAGAGCTGCATGAGCGCCACGGCGCGGTAGCCGTCGTTCCATGTCCGGTGCGTCAGCGCCCAGCTCATAACGAACGGGCTGACGATCGTGCCGACGCCCCAGAAGCAGTGCAGCCAGCTCATGTGGCGCGCCTTATAATGCAGCGCCACATAGTTATTGAGCGCCGCGTCGATCGCGCCCGCACCGAGACCGTACGGCACGGCGAAGGCGAGCAGCATCCAGAACTTCGTGGAAAACGAGAAGCCGAAGAGTCCGAGCACCGTGAGGAGCACGCTCGCGGCCGTCACGCCGCCGGTGCCGAGCTTTCGCGTGAGCTTATCCGACAGAAGGCTCGAAACGATCGTCCCGCCGGAGATCACCATGGACACAACGCCCATGTACGACACCGGAACGCCGAGCTCCGCGTGCATGACCGGCCAGCCGGAGCCGAGCAGCGAATCCGGCAGACCGAGGCTGATGAACGCAAGATAGATAAGTGCCAGCAGCAGCGAATACATATTTTATACCACCTGGACGGCGCAGTTTTTATACCACCCGGACGGCGCAGCCCTGCTTTTCGGTCACATAGCCGATGCGCGCAGCGTGCGGTACCTTATCGGTGAGCTCCGCGAGCAGCGCGGGCGCGTCCTTTTCTGCCACGGCGAGCAGCAGTCCGCCGGAGGTCTGGGGATCAAAGAGCACGTCCATCATCGCGCGCGTAACGTTCGGCGCGCTCTCGCTGAAGGGCTCGGCAAAATTGCGGTTGCGGTACATACCCTCCGGGAGGATGCCGATCTCGGCAAGCGAGAGGACCTCCGGCAGGAGCGGCACGTTCGCGCTTTCGATCACGGCGGTCACGTTCCCGCCGTTCGCCATTTCGCCCGTGTGCCCCATGAGACCGAAGCCGGTCACGTCGGTGATGCTGTGCACCTCGTACTTTCCGGCGATCTCACTCCCGGCGCGGTTGAGCTCCGCCATCTGCGCGACGGCTTTGGCGTAGGTCTCCTCCGATACCATGTCGGCCTTGTTCGCCGTGGAGATGATGCCGGTGCCGAGCGCTTTGGTGAGAATGAGCACGTCGCCCGCGCGCGGCGTGCAGTTCAACCGAATTTTATCCGGGTGGGCAAAGCCCGTCACGGAAAGGCCGTATTTCGGTTCGGGATCGCGGATGGTGTGGCCGCCGGAGATGATGACGCCGGCCTCCGCCGCCTTCGTATAGCCGCCGCGCAGCACCTCGCGCACGGCCTCGTCCGGCATCTGCGGCGATACGGCCATGATATTCAGCGCGAGCCTCGGCTGCGCGCCCATGGCATAAATATCGCTGATGGCGTTCGCCGCGGCGATCTGGCCGAACATGAAGGGATCGTCCACGATCGGCGGGAAGAAGTCCAGCGTCTCCACGAGCACGAGCTCGTCCGAGATCTTATAAACGCAGGCGTCGTCGCTCGTGTCGTAGCCGACGAGAAGGCGCTCGTCATACACCGAGGGCAGACCCTTCAGAAGCTTTGCGAGCGTGCCCGCGCCGACCTTCGCGCCGCACCCGGCGCAGCTTGCGAGCTTTGTCATGCGAATCTCATTTTCCATAGTCTTCTCCTCGTTTCTCCGGTTTTCTCGCCGTTCCGACGGCGGAGGTGAGCATCAGCACCGCTTCGAGCACGCCGCCGCCGACAGCCAGCGCCTTGTCGGACGCGGTAAAGCAGTGGAAAAGCCGGCAGCGGGGATCGACGTCCGCGCTCTTAAAGCCCTCGCGCGGAACATAAAACCCTTCGGGCAGTATGCCGCGGAGCGTACCGGTGATCTTTGCGCACAGCGGCTCGCCGCCGACGGCGGCGACAGTCTCCCCCGCCTCGACCGTGTCGCCGATCTGCCGCAGGGCGTGGAACTCTCCCGCGCAGGGCGAGTGCATCACGCGCTCGATCGTATAGCCGCCGATGTTGCCGGGAACGCCGGTGTTGGGGACGGCACTGCCCGACCAGATCACGCGGCCGAGCGTGTGGCCGCGCATCGTCTCCACAACGGCGTGGCAGTCCGTCCCGGCGGTGAAGCCCGGGCCGACGCCGACGACGCCCGGAGCGTCGGTGATGGCGGTGCCGAGATTTTCCTTGGCGAGGATCGCGTCCACGATCACATCCGGATGGAGCTCTTTCGCGCTCTCCGCCTTCGGATCGACGATCACCGGCAGGATGTCCTCTTCAAGCAGCCGCAGCGCATCGGCAGCGTCCGCGGCAAGCCGGGCGTGCACCTCCTCGACCTTCGTTTCGCCGCGGTATACCGCCTCGGAAAAGCAGACGGTGCGGCGGATGGACGACGGCTTCGGAAGATCGGTCATCACAACGTTGATCCCCGCGCGCCAGAGCCGCAGCGCAATGCCGGAGGCAATGTCTCCGGCGCCTTTTATCATTACGAGCATAGCCTGTTCCCCTTAGAAATGGTTCTGAATCCAGTATAATATGGAATATCGGGTTGTCAAGGGTATTGGCTCTTGACTTTTTATCGAATTTTTCATATGATATCCATATAATATCGATATACAAAGAGGAAGTGCCCTATCATGACGCTCAAGCAGCTCGAATACTTTCTTGCCATCGCCGAAAACGGCAGCATCACCAAAGCCGCCAATTCCCTTCGCATTTCCCAGCCGCCGCTGAGTCTTCAGCTCAAGGGGCTGGAGGAGGAACTGGGCTGCCAGCTCTTCATCCGTGACAAGAAAAATATGATCATCACGCCCAAGGGCATCCTCCTGCGCGAGCGCGCCCGCGAGATCATGGACAAGGTAAACGAAACGCTGCTGCTCATGCAGTCGGCCAATGAGGAGGAGCGGTACACCATCCACCTCGGCACCATCTCCTCGATCTGCAACCGCGTTCTACCGGATAAGGTCCTCAAGCTCAAGGAGCGCTATCCGCACGTGGAGTTTGTCCTCCACGAGGGCAGCACGACGAGCATTCTCGATATGCTCGCCGACGGCACCGTTGATTTCGGCATCGTGCGCGAGCCGTTCAACGTAGGCGCTTACAGCTCCCGTCCCATCCGCGATACCGCGCTCGGCGAGGGCGGGCAGGACTACTTCACCGCCATCGGCAAGTCGAACTTCTTCCCCGCCGACGATACGCAGGTCGTGGCGCTCACCAGTCTGCAGGACACCCCCATCATCATCCACCGGCGGTACTACGATCTTTTCACCAACGCCTGCCGCCGTCAGGGCTTTATCCCCAACATCATCTGCCAGAACGACAACATCGCCTCCTCGCTGAGCTGGGCGGCGTCCGGCATCGGCGTGGCGATCGCGCCGTATACCTCTGCGATCCAGAACTCCGATCCCACGCTCGTCATGAAGCGCATCGACAGCCCGGAGATCGTCTCCAAGGCGCACCTCATCTGGAACCGCAGCGCCACGCTCACGCCTGAGCAGAAGGCGTTCGTGCATCTGTTCGACTGATAGTATACAAAATGAGAGCCGGTTTTCCGCGGAAAACCGGCTCTCGTTTTTTCTTCATTCGCTTTTAATATCCGTGATCGACGTGCTGCCACGTGCCGCCGTTCGTGCGGACAAGGATCCACATCCAGTGCGTGTAGGTCTGCCCCGGGTTGAGCGAGGGGCTGGCGCCGGATTCGTCCACATCAAAGGTGGACGTGAGGACAAGCACCTCGTCGGCATTGTTGCGGTCGGCCCAGTCCTGGTGCTCGCGCGACACGTCGTCCCCGGCGTAGGAGATCTCCGTGAGCGTGCAGCCCTTCCAGCTGCGGGAAAAGTCCTTTTTTATGACGTCGATGGCGGCGTCAATGTCATTTTGCGTATACATTTCAGAAGCGACGGCCTTGGTCTGCACGTCCTTCACATTGCCGCCGCAGGCGGCAAGAGCGAGCAGCAGCACGGCGGCCAGAAGCAGGGATAGAAAGCGTTTCATTTCGTATTTCTCCTTTCGCAGAGGGGTGAACCCTTCCGTCAAAACCTTCGGTTTTGCCACCTCCCCTGTCAGGGGAGGCAAGCCGGTTTGCTGCAAACGCACTTGGCCTCCCTAACAGGGAGGCTGGCGCGGCGCAGCCGTGACTGGAGGGTTTTCTCCGTATAGACTTAGACGCCCCGGCGTGTCTTTTGGTTCACTCATTTAAACCGCGCGAAAAACTCCGCGAGCGGCTGCATGACGGCGAGCAGCTCCGTGACCGCCGTATTGAGTCCTTCCACATCGAGCTTTTCCGCGGCGTCGTTCACGGCGGTGAGCGCTTCCTCCGCGGCGGCAAGGCTCTTCTGCGCCTGCGCGAGCATGTCGCCGGTGCTCTGCTCGAGCGCGGCCCAGTCCACCTTCTCGAGCTGCGCGGAGATCGTCCGCAGCGAGTCGAGCGTATCGGCAAGCTGTGCCTTTTCAAGCTCCCCGGTCAGGCCGTTCACGGTATCGACGAGCCGCTGCGCATCGAGCGCATCCAGCTCCGCCGTCACGCTGTCGAGCCGCGAGACGATGTGCTCGATGCGCGGGGCGTACCGCCGCACACCGACAAAGGCCAGCGCCGAGCTTGCCGTCACGACGATGAGCAGCAGTATGCATACGACCGCCGTCACCTTCTGCCAGTGCAGACGTTTTCTTTCCAGTTCCTCCATCGGAAGCCCTCCCTCTTTTTATTCCTCGCCGCAGAGATAGAGATACATGAGCTTGAGCGTCGCCTCGAGCCCCTTTACGTGCGTACGCTCCATGCCGTGGCTCGCACAGACGCCGCTGCCGATGAGCGCGCCCTTGCAGTCGAGCCCCGCGTGCCACGCAGCGCCGACGTCCGAGCCGTAGAACGGGAAGATATCCACGGTGTACGGCAGCTCATGCTTCTTTGCGAGCGCGATGAGCCGGTTCGTGAGCTCGTAGTCATACGGTCCGCCAGAGTCCTTCGCGCAGATGGATACGGCGTATTCGCTGCCCGCAAGATCGAGCCCCACGCAGCCCATATCCACCGTGACAAACTCATCGATATTGCGTGCGAGCGCACTCGCGCCGTGGCCGACCTCTTCGTATACAACAAAGTATATGCGCGTCGGATGGCGGAACGCCGCCTTTTTCTCGCTGCACCAGCGCAGCAGAAGAAGGAGCAGCACCGCGCTCGCCTTGTCGTCGATAAACCGGGACTTCAGAAAGCCCGATCCGGTCATCGTGAATTTCGGATCGATGAACACAAAATCGCCGTTATCGATGCCGAGCGCCTTGACGTCCTCGGCGCTTTTCACTTCCTCGTCGAGCCGGACCTCGAGATGGTCCGCATCCCGCGGCATCGTCGCGGCGTCGGGGTAAACGTGCACCGCCGGGGCGAGCGAGAGGATCGTGCCGCTGTAGCGTCTGCCCTCGCGCGTGAGCACCGTGCAGTATTCGCCGTCAAGCGTCGGGCAGATCGGCCCGCCGACCTTCGTAAGGGCGAGCGTTCCGCCGCTCTTCACGCTGCGCACCATCATCCCCAGCGTATCGACGTGTGCGGAGGTCGCCACAGTCTTGCTTTCGTCCAGCCCCGGCACATCCACTTCGAGCGTGCCCTTGTTGTGGACATGCGTCGTATAGCCGAGCTGTTCCACATAACTTTTGATGAGCGCGATCGCATCGGCCGTGCAGCCGGAGGGCGAGTCGGTCGTGAACACGGCGCGGGCATATTCTTCAAATTGACGGCGGTCAAACTCGATCATGGAAAGTTCCTCTTTTCTATGAGATAGGCATATCATAAGCCCCCGGCGCTCGTTTGTCAAAATGTACATATATGCCGCTTCTGTCCTATTGACAGGCACGGTTCACGGCGGTATAATTGTATCAAGTTTTTTATATAAATTTTTTTAACAATTTGCATAGAAGGAGGCCACAGCCATGGGACAGGTCGCCATCGTGACCGGCGGCAGCTCCGGCATCGGCGCGGCGGCAGCGGAATATCTTGCCGCGCACGGCTGCACGGTGTACGAGTTTTCCCGGCACGAAAAAAGCGGCGGCAGCGCGTCCGTTCACCATGTGACGGCGGACGTGACGGACGAAGCGTCCGTCGCCGCGGCGGTTCAGTCGGTGCTCGACGCCGAGGGGCGCATCGATATACTGCTCAATAACGCCGGTTTCGGCATTTCCGGCGCGGCGGAGTTCACGTCGGTGGAGGAGGCCAAGCGCCAGCTCGAGGTCAATTTCTGGGGCATGGTGCGCGCAACAAAGGCCGTGCTGCCCATGATGCGCGCGCAGCGCAGCGGAAGGATCGTGAACACGAGCTCCGTCGCCGCCGTGACGCCCATTCCCTTCCAGACCTATTATTCCGTTTCCAAGGCCGCAATAAACTCGTTTACGATGTCCGTCGGCAACGAAGTGCGGCCCTACGGCATCCGCATCAGCGCCGTGATGCCCGGCGACACCCGCACCGGCTTTACCGACGCCCGCGCGCGCAGCTTTGCCGGGGACGACGCCTACGGCGGGCGCATCTCGCGCAGCGTTGCAAAAATGGAGAAGGACGAGCGCGGCGGTGTGGCCGCCTCGGTCGTTGGCGCGGCGCTGGGGCGCGCGGCGCTCTCAAAGAGCCGAAAGGTGTTCTGCACCGTCGGGTTTGTCTATCGGCTCCTCATTTTTCTCATGCGGCTGCTGCCCTCGACGGCGGCCAACGCCATTCTCGGCAAAATGTACGCCGAATAAAACCACCCCGAAAGGAGTTTTCCCATGAACGAACAGGAAGCCAAACGTCTTTGTGCGCTGCGCGAGCTTGTGCGCGAAACGTTCGCGCAGACGCTGATGATCCGCACCGACACCATCTCCGACACCGCCGACTTCTTTGACGAGCTCGGCGGTGACAGTCTCGACAGTCTTGATGTCGCGGTGCATCTCGAAGAACTCTGCGGGCAGCGCGTGCCGGAGGAGGAATACGCTCTCTGCCGCTGCGTGGAGGACGCGGCGCTCCTGCTGCTCCGTCTCGAGCAGGGCGGCGCGCCGGAAGCCGCGCCGGAGGAGGAAAAGACCGTCACGCCGATCACGCGCTTTGAGGATACGCCGGAATACGCCGCCTTTCAGCAGCGTCTGCGCACGGCGGACGAGACCGGCAACCCGTACTTTCTCTGCAACGATTCGCCGCTGCGCGATACCTCGCTCCATGACGGGCGCGAGATCTTGAACTTCAGCTCCTACAATTACGCCGGTATGTCCGGCCGCCCGGAAACGGTCAAGGCAGCGCAGGAGGCCGCCGCGCACTACGGGTGCAGCGCCTCGGCCAGCCGTCTGCTCGGCGGCGAGAAGCCCATCCACAAAAAGCTGGAAAATGCCATCGCCGCGTGGAAGCATACCGAGGACGCCGTTGTTCTCGTCGGCGGGCATTCCACGAATGTGACGATCGTCGGCAACTTCTGCGGCAAGGGCGATCTCATCATCTATGACGCGCTCGCGCACAATTCCATCCACGAGGGCACGCGCCTCTCCGACGCCGAGAGCCGTCCCTTCCCGCACAACGACACCGCCGCGCTCGAGACCATTCTCCGCTCCTGCCGCGATAAGTACGCCAAGGTGCTCATCGTCGCCGAGGGCGTGTACAGCATGGACGGCGACATTGCCCCCGTGCCGGAGCTTGTGCGCATCAAGAAGGAGTACGGCTGCTTCCTGATGATCGACGAGGCGCACTCGGCGTGCGTGCTCGGCAGGACCGGCGGCGGCGTGGACGAATACTTTGGTCTTGCCGGGGACGATATCGACATTAAAATGGGCACGCTCTCCAAGGGTCTCGGCACCTGCGGCGGATACCTTGCGGGCAGCCGCGCGCTCATCGAGTATCTGCGCTACAACCTGCCGGGGTTCGTGTTCTCCGTGGGCATTTCGCCCCCGCTCGCCGCGGCAACGCTCGAAGCCATCCGCCTCTTGCAGGACGATCCCTCCATCATGGAAAACCTGCACCGGAACATCCGCTGCTTCCGTGAGGAGGCGAAAAAGCGTCATTTCAACACCTGTCTTGCGGGCGAAACGGCGATATTGCCGATCCTCGTCGGGCGAGACGAGGACGCCTTCGCGCTCTCGATGGCGCTTTTGGAGCGCGGCGTGTTCGCGCCCTCGGCAGTCTATCCCGCCGTGCCGCGCGGCAAGGCGCGGCTGCGCTTCTGCGTCATCTCCGAGCACAAGCCGGAGCAGATCGTAACGGCGCTCGACACCCTGCAGGAGATCGCCGTGGAACTCGGCATCAAACTGCCTGAATAAGCAATCCTGTCCGCCGTGCGCTTGTGTGTGCGGCGGGTTTCTGTTATAATCACGTCATGGAAAATCCCACGAAAGGCAGCGGCAGATATGCTGGAAAAAATGATCCGCTCCCAGACGGCGAAGCAGGAGCAGCAGCTCGAGAGCTTTCTCGCGCGGCACGACGCGGCAAATCCGTTCCCGGAGGACGTGCTCCTCACGGCGGACGCGGACTACATGGGCGATGGCCGGCCCTGTCACCGGATGGACATATTCCGCCCGCGCGAGGCAAAGGAAGCCCTGCCGGTGCTCGTGAACATCCACGGCGGCGGGTTCCTGCTCGGGAAGAAGGAGGCAAACCGTCTCTTCTGTGCGGACATGTGCCGCCGCGGATTTGTCGTATTCTGTCTTGAATACCCGCTCGTGCCGGATGTGGATATCTTCACGGTGTTCCGCGCTCTGACTGCGGGCATTGAGCGCGCCGCCGCGCTCGCCCCGGACTTTGGCGGGGACGCTTCCAAGCTCTTCCTCTGCGGCGACAGCGCGGGCGCGTATCTCTGCGTGTATCTCGCGGCAATGCGCAAAAACGCCGCCATGGCGCGTGCCGCCGGCGTGCCGCAGCTTTCCTCGGACATCGCGGCGCTGGGACTCATCTCCGGCATGTTTTATACGACCCGCTTTGACAACATCGGCATTTTCCTCCCGAACATAGTCTATGGCCGCGGTTGGCGGCATGCGCCGTTCCGGGAATACATCGACCCCGAAAATCCGTCGCTGATCGCCGCTCTCCCGCCCTGCTTCCTCGTGACGGCGCGCGGTGACTTCCTCCGCCATTACAGCCGCGACTTTGCCGCGGCATTGAAGAAAAACGGTCTGGAGGCCGAGCTTTTCGACATGGACGAGCCGGAAAAGCTCGCTCACGCTTTCGCCGCGATGCTCCCGGAAACGGCCGCAGCGCAGCGCGCCAACGCCGCCATGGCGGACTTCCTCCAAGCGCATATATAAACGAAAAGCCAAACGGCGCAACCTTTCCGTCCGCGTCGTTTGGCTTATTTTTTATAAACGGACGTTACCCAACAAAAGCGGCGTCCCTCTCAAAGGCTCCCTTGTGTAAAGGGAGCTGTCAAAATGATTTCAAAAATCATTTTGACTGAGGGATTGTTGTACCGTCGAATCGATATAAGTGCAAACCTCCTGGAAATGATACCGGATTTCGTTGTTCGGAATGCGAAGCACAGTCAAGCCGTAGTTTTTGAGAAAAGCCGTTCGTTCGGAGTCATATTCTATGGCTTCTGCTTCTCCGTGTCGGGAGCCGTCCAACTCAATAACGAGTTTTGCTTCGGCACAGTAGAAATCCACAATGAATTTCCCTATCACCTTTTGCCGCAAAAAGCGGACAGGATAGCCGCGCAAAAAATCGTACCATAGGTGTCGCTCTTCTTTCGTCATTTTCTTCCGCAGCTCTTTGGCAAAAGGCACCAGTTCTTTGTTATGCTTATACTGCATGGCAATCCCTCCGTCACGGCGTTATGCGCCGCGCCACCTCCCTTTACACAAGGGAGGCTTTGAGCGGCAGCTGCATGACGATCTCGTCCCCGTCGCGGTCGATTTCCACAAAGCCGAAGCTCTCGTAGAGTTTTCGCGCGGTTTCGTTTCCCTCAATATAGCAGAGAGTGACTTTATCGTACTGGCCGTCCGCCTTCAGTTCGTCCAAAATCGCCCGCACCGCCGCTTTGCCGTACCCGCGGCTCTGATACCTCGCGTCGATGAACATCTGACTCAGATCGTAGCTTTGCAGCTCCGGCTCGTCATAATAAAGCCCCATGCCGACGGGGAGATCATCCGCACAGATCAGAAACGCCCGGCTGCGCCGGGCGCGGTAAGCATACGCCCGCGCCAGCAGCTTCGCCCTGTCGGAAACAAACGGCTTCTGCGCTTCGGAAACGGCCAGCTCCGCGCGCCAGTTGCCGGGGTCAATATCCGTTAAACGTATCATATCTTCGCCCTCACACGCCGGAGAGGATAACGCCGCACGTCCCCTGCACCATGTATTCGCCGAGCGCGGCGGGCAGGAAATAGGAATCGCCCTGCCGGAACGGATAGACTTTCCCGCCGCAGAGGATATTCCCCTCGCCGCGCACGCACATAAGGTGCGTAAAGCTTTCGCCGTCCGTGGCAAGCGAGATGCGCGTTTTCACCTCCGCGCGGCGGACGCGGAAATACTCGCACGTCAACACTTCCTGCACGCCGTCCGGCGGGCAGGGGGGAAGCGTATCCGCCGCGCGGTGCATGGGCGCGTAGTTCATCACCTCGGCAGCGCGTTCCAGATGGAGCTGCCGCGGCTTTCCGTCCGCGCCGAGACGGTTATAGTCGTATACGCGGAACGTCGTATCCGAATTCTGCTGGATCTCCGCAACGAGAATGCCCGCGCCGATGGCATGCACCGTGCCGGGACGCACGAAAAACACGTCGCCGGGGTGTACCGCCACACGGTTGAGCACCTCGCAGATCGTGCCGTCCTTCGCCCGCCGCCGCAGCTCGTCCGGCGTCACGGCGCGCGAAAAGCCGAGAAAGAGCGTGCTCTCCGGCTTGCAGTCCACGACATACCACATCTCCGTCTTGCCCTGCTCGCCCTTTTCGCGGCAGGCGGACGCATCCGACGGATGTACCTGAACGGAAAGGTCCTTTTGTGCGTCTATCAATTTGATGAGCAGCGGGAACGGCGCAATGCCGCAGCGCGCGCCCGCCATACCGACGGGATCGGCGCGCAGGACATCCGCCAGACTCTCACCGCAATGCCCGCCGGAATCAATGTACGTCTGCCCGTCGGCGCGCACGGAGAGCTCCCAGCTCTCGGCGATAACGCCCTCGCCGGTTTTATGATATTCCCCGCGCAGGCGCGTGCCGCCCCAGAGATATCTCCGAAGGCACGGCTTGAGCCGCAGCGGTTCGTATTTCTTCGTTTCTTCCATGATCGCCGCCTCCTTTTATCTTTTTAAAATACTCTGTTTTTATCCCGCTGGCAAGATACGAATGGGACTGGATTATTAAAAAAAAGTATTGTATAATGATTTATACGCGGTCTCCGCAGCGGAGGCCGCCGGGAGAAATACTATGAGACATCTTCTCCGGCGCACGGCCGGTGCGCTGCTCGCGCTTTTTGTTATCGCCGCCTTTGCAGCGCCTCACGCGCTCGGCGCGCTTTCCCGCCCGGCGGTGGAAAAGCCCCCCTCGCCGGAAGCGGTGAACGAATGGGAAAGCGCCGTTTTCATTGCCCGCGCGAATGGCGCGGCCCTCTTCGCGTGGCGCATCGTAAGCTCTGACGGAACGGCGCTCTACGACGCCGCCGCGGCGCCGGAGTATTTTCCAGGTCTTCGCGTGCAGGGCGCGGACACCGACACGCTCACGCTTCTCGACATTCCCTCCTCGCTCAACGGCTGGCAGGTCGAATGCCTGTTCACCGACGACGCCGGGGAAAAAGCGCTCTCGGGACGCGCGTCGCTCACGGTCTACCCCGTCGGTCCGACCGCGTCGCCGGAGCCGACGCCCACGCCGGACGCGACTCCCACCCCGGAGCCGTCTCCGACGCCGGAGATCACTCCCTCGCCGGAGCCGACCGAGATCCCCACGGCCTCGCCCTCTCCCGCGCCGGAAGC
>DPHR01000181.1:757-10620 GCA_003522945.1 Clostridiales bacterium | reverse complement strand
GACGCTCCGCCCGACGAGCGTTGCCGCCGCCGCGCCGAGACCATACCCCGGCATATAGCAGAAGCCCTCCGCCGTGACTGCGAACGAGTTCGCCGCGACCGCCACCGCGCCGAGCGGCGCGATGATGCGCGTCTGCACGACCATCGCCGCGCAGAGGAACACCTCCTGCAATGCCACAGGGAACCCGATGCGGAACGCCTTTTTCAGTATCACGCCGTGAACGACGTCCTTCTCCTTCCGGCGCATGTGCAGATGCGAATTTCGCAGCAGGCACTGCGCCGCCATGAGAAGGCTTACCACGGCGCACGCGCTCGCCGTGCCGAGACCCGCGCCGAAAACGCCGTAGCGCGGGATGAAGAGCGCGTTGAAGAAAACGTCCAGCACGCACATCACGGCGTTCAGAACACTCGGCGAGACCATATCTCCGGCGCTTTGCAGGAACGAGGCGCACAGCGAGTTGAGCTGCGAGAACGGCACCATGAGCGCAAACGTCAGGAAATACGCGCACGCGTCAGCGCGGATCGCCTCATCGCCGTGAAGCCAGCGCGGGAGCGGTTCGCTGATGAGCGCGGCGAGCGCGGCAAGGATCGCCGCGATCAGCATTCCGGTCACAAGGCCGTGCCGTACAACGGTGCGCGCGCCGCGGTCGTCCCCGCCGCCGATGCGGTGCGACGCCTGCACGGAAAAGCCCGCCGAAACGCCGCCGATGATGCCGCCGATCAGCCATGTGCTCGTCGATACAAGACCGATGGACGCCGAGGCGTTCGCGCCGAGCGCGCCGACCATCGCGGAGTCGATGTACTGCATGGCGATCGTCGTTATTTGTGTAAGTATCGCCGGAAGGCTCAACCGCCAGACCTCGCGGGCCTGCGCTTTCAGCTCCGGCAGCGTTTCTCTTTTCATATCATCATCCGGTCCGCGCCGTTTTTGTTGACGGGGCGGTTTTTTCTGGTAAAATATAAGAACACAAATCTTTCAAGCTTTCGGGAGCATACCCAATGAAGAAACTGAAAAAACGCTTCAAGAACATCAAGCCGCAGACGCTTCTCACGCACGTTATCGTAACGCTTCTGTATCCGCTTGCGCGTGTGGTCATGGCCTCGTCGCAGCGGCTGCTCGTCTTCACCGACTGCCTGACGATCGTCGCGGCGATCCTGCTCATCGCGGGTGTTGTCTACTCGCTCTATCTCCACGGCGACTTTGACATCAGCAGCTATGTGATGCGCCGCGCGCGCAGCAATGCGCCGAAGCAGACCTTTGAGGCGTACAAGGCGAACCAGAAAGAAAGAAGAGAGGCGTCTTTCAACTATCCTCTCTTCCTTGGAGCCGTATATATGGCGGCGGCGCTTTTTATCGCCTACGTCTTTTACTGATTCTTTGCGTTCTCGATCTCGGCGAGCTTCTTCTCGTAGCCTTCCATCTCTTTGTCCGTGGCAAAGACGAAGTGCCCGGGGCGGATCTCGCGCAGGGAGCGCAGCGCGCCGGACTGGTCCAGCTTGGAGGGGTCGTACACGATGGCGCGGCGAGTCCGTTCAACGACGGGGTCGGGCATCGGCACAGCGGAGAGCAGGGAGATGGTGTACGGATGCAGCGGGCACTGGAACAGTGTCTCGGAATCCGCGATCTCCACGATCTCGCCGAGATGGATGACGGCGATGCGGTCGGCAATGAACCGGACGACCGAAAGGTCGTGCGCGATGAAAAGGTACGTGAGATTCTTTTCCGCCTTGAGTTTGTTCATCAGGTTGAGCACCTGCGCGCGGATGGAAACGTCCAGCGCGGAGATCGGCTCGTCCGCCACGATCAGCTTCGGATCCATGATCATCGCGCGGGCAATGCCGACGCGCTGACGCTGTCCGCCGGAGAACTCGTGCGGATAACGGGACTTGTGCTCGGGCAGCAGGCCGACGTCCTTGAGCGCCTGATCGACCTTGGCGATACGCTCTGCCTCGTCCTTATAAAGGTGGAAGTTGTACAGGCCCTCGGAGATGCAGTACTCGATGGTGGCGCGCTCATTGAGCGACGCCGCCGGGTCCTGGAAGATCATCTGGATGTTGCGGACGACGTTGCGGTCTTCCTCGCGGGAGATCTTGCCGGAAATGCGCTTGCCCTCAAAGAGGATCTCGCCGTTGCTGCACGGGTTGATGCGCATGATGGCGCGGCCCAGCGTCGTTTTGCCGGAGCCGGACTCGCCGACGAGGGCGAAGGTCTCGCCCTTATAAATGTCGAAATTCGCGTCTTTTACGGCGACGAATTTTTTTTTGCCTCCTACGTCAAAGGAGATGTCCACATGGCTGATCGAGAGGATGACCTCTCTATCGGCGGTATTATTCGACATGGAAGGCACCTCCCTTATCGGTCATCTTCTTGATCTTCTCGTGCAGATCCTGAATGATCTCCGGCTTTTCGAGCTTCGGCGCGCGGGGATCCAGAAGCCACGTTTTGGCATAGTGCGTTTCGCTCACCGGGAAGAACGGCGGCTCCATTTCAAAGTCGATCTTCAGCGCGTGCTCATTGCGCGGGGCAAAGGCGTCGCCCTTGATCTGGTTGTACAGAGACGGCGGAGTACCGGTGATGTAGTAGAGCTCCTGCCCCTTGATGCCGAGCTGCGGCAGACTGGAGAGCAGCGCCCAGGTGTACGGGTGGCGCGGATCGAAGAACACTTCCTCCACGTTGCCGTACTCGATGATCTGGCCGCCGTACATAACGCCGACGCGGTCGGCGACGTTCGCAACAACGCCGAGGTCATGCGTGATGTAGATGGTGGTGAACTTGAGCTCCTTCTGCAGATCGCGGATGAGCGCAATGATCTGTGCCTGGATCGTAACGTCCAGAGCGGTCGTCGGCTCGTCGCAGATGAGGATCTTCGGGTGGCAGGAGAGCGCGATCGCAATGACGATGCGCTGGCGCATGCCGCCGGAATACTGGAACGGATACTCGTCGAAGCGGTCGGCGGCGTTCTGGATGCCGACGCGCTCCATAAGCTCGATGGCCTGCTTCTTCGCGTCGCCGCGGGAAATGCCCTGGTGCTTCTCAATGACCTCGGTGATCTGCGAGCCGATCGTGCGGATCGGGTTCAGCGATGTCATCGGGTCCTGGAAGATCGTGGAGATCTTCGCGCCGCGGATGCCTTCCCAGTCCTTATCGGTCTTGAGCTTGGTAAGGTCCTTGCCCTCGAACATGACCGAGCCGTTGGTGATTGAGCCGTTGGACTCGAGCATGCCGGTGAACGTCTTGGTGAAAACGCTCTTGCCGGAGCCGGACTCGCCGACGATGGCGAACGTTTCGCCCTCGTAAAGGTCGAGGGACACGCCGCGGATGGCCGTGAGGTAATTGTCACGGACGCGGAATTTAACTTCAATGTCCTTTGCGGACAGAACGATGTTTCTGTTATCTGCCATTACTCTGTCCCCCTCACATATGCGTGCGCGGATCGGCAGCGTCGGCGAGCTTCTGTCCCACGATGTAGAGGGAGATGGAGATAAACGCCAGAACGCCGACGGGGATCCAGAACAGGTGCGGATAGCCGTTCATATAAGAGGTATAGAGCGAGATGGACTGGCCGAGGGACGCGTTGGTCGTGCCGAGACCGAGACCCATGTAGGAGAGGAACACCTCGTAGGAGATAAGCGAGGGGATCTGCCGGGACACATACGTCATGATGACGGAGATGAGGTACGGCAGGATGTTTCTCACGATCATCGTCCACGTCCTGGTGCCGAGGCACTTGGACGCCATGTTGTACTCACGGTCGCGGATGATCATGACCTGCGTGCGGATAAAGTACGCGACAAAGATCCACTCGGTACACGTCATCGTGATAATGAGCGAGCGCATACCGGCGCCGAGGATGTAGGAGAGGATCATGGCGAGCAGCAGGAACGGGACGTTGGAGATGATGTTGTAGACCTCGATCATCCACTTGTCCATCTTCTTGGAGAAACCCCAGAGCGCGCCGATCGGAATGCCGACGAGCATATTGATGGCCGTGCAGACGAAGGAGATGATGATGGAGTTTCTCGCGCCCGCCCAGACGGCGTCAAATACCTCGTTGCCGACGTGGTCGGTGCCGAAGATGTGCTCGGCGCTCGGCTTCAGGAACTTCATCTCGGCATTGTTGATGTTCGGCGTATCGATGGGGCTGTAGCCGGAGCGCGTCGGCTGAATGAGCGCGAACGCGACAACGGCGATCAGCAGGATCGATACGATGACCGTAAACTTGTTCTTGAAGAACGTGCGGAACACGGATTTCCAGTAGGAATAGCGCGGAGCGGCAATGTGCTCCGATTCCATCTCGTCGAAGGCTGCAAACTCAAAGAGGCTCTTATCGATATTTTCGGTATTCATTTACGACCTCCCTGCCTTCTCGCTGAGCGAAATACGCGGATCGACCTTCGTGAGAACAATGTCGCCCGCCAGCACCGACAGCACCGATACCGTGGAGAAGATGAACGCGAGCGCCACGATCATAACGTTGTTGTACTGGTTGATGGCGTTGGGCAGCATTTTTCCCATGCCGCCGACGGAGTAGATCGACTCGGTGATGATCGCGCCGGTGATGCAGGCCGCGAGAGACGCGGGGATGCCCTGCGCGATGGGGATGACGGCATTCTTGAAAATATGTCCGCTGAAGATCTCGCGCTGGTTGAGGCCCTTGGCCTTGGCGAACTTCACATAGTCGGAGTTCATCTGGTCCACAACATAGCGGCGCGTCCAGAGCATGAGGCTCGCAATAGACGGCAGCGCCAGTGAGATGATGGGCAAGATCCAGGATCGCACGTCGCCCGGGCCATAGGTCGTAAAGACCGACGGCAGATTGAAGAGCGTTGTGCCGAGATAGCGGAAGAGATAGATGTACGCGAGCGACGGCACGGCGATGATGAAGATGATATACACCATGCCGAGCTTATCGGCGAACTTATCCTTGTTTCGTGCCATGAGAACGCCGAACGGCAGTCCGAGAATGTAGGCGACCGCCATGGCGAAGAGACCCATGATGAACGAGGTGCCGATCATGGACGGCTGACCCTTCTGCGTTTCAAAGGACGCGTAATGGTCGGTGAATTTCTTCATATCCATTCTGTCGAGAACGGACTTATACTTAAGCGAGCCGAAAATGATTCCGGACTCGGCTTCATAACCGGTTTCAAAGGTGACAGGGCGCTTGACCTCGGTGCCCTGCGACTGGAAAAGCACGCGGAGCACGTCCAGGCCCTGATAGGTCGGATAAGAGGTACCGAAGTTCAGCGTGATAATGTTCTGATGAATCCACGGGAAGCGGCTGTCGGTATACAGCAGGTACTTGTGCGTCGTGCCGCTGCCGATGAGAGCCACGCCGCCGGTAGGCGTCGTGCCGAAGCGAAGGCCGCGCTCAAGATCCGGGTTCGTCTCATCCTTGACAGACCAGGGAGTATCGATGACGATCAGATGGGCAAGCCAGTTCGCCATGCGCTTGATGACGGGCGTGTCCTTATAGGCATAGTAACGTCCGCTCTGCAGATAGTTGGCGATCGTATAGCCCTGCGCGGAATACTGCTCCACAAAGGCCTGGCTTTCCGGAGAATCCGGCTCGATAGCGGCGATCATTTCCGGGCTGCCGGCTTCATAGAGATTAAGGCAGTAGTCGTTGATGCGGACGTAGTCCAGATAACCGAGCTTCTGCCAGGTTGAATAAACGTATTCGGTTTTATCGTCGGATTTTCCGCCGAGCTTGCGGTATGTGCTGTCTTCAAAGAAGATGTTGTCACGCGGCACCAACGTATAGACCATCGTAAACACGATGAGCATGATGATCAAAATGGAGACGAGCGAGCGCAGCAGGCGGTTCCAGATATATCCTTTTCTCATAGGTGGTACCGTTCCTTACAAAGATAGCATCGGTTGACAGGGGACAAAAGGCCCCTGTCAATCGATACAAGAAAGAGCCGAGAAGCATGGCCGCCCGGCTCTCTCTGTTCAATTAGTCAGTGCTTGTGCTGTAGCTGTTCAGCAATTATTTGCCGGCCATCCAGGCTTCCTTCGCGGCTTCGTACTCGGCAGCAGTCACAGGCTCGTCGAGGAGCTGCATGTACTTGAAGTACGGCACCTGGTTGTAAGCAGCCTGGCCGTAGAGACCGTAGGCGACGGTGAAGGGCTTCACCTTGCTGATGGTGATGTTCGCGCCGCTGGTGGAGTAAGGACGGAGGATGCCGTTGGTGAGCAGCATGGCCTCAGCCTTCGCGAAGAGCTCGATGCGCTCGTCGCCGGTGGCGGCGGTAGCCTGATCAACGATCTCCTGGACCTCATTGAGGCCGAGGGTCTCGAGAACGGCCTTCTGCTCTTCGGACTGACCCTGGCTCTCGATGTTGATGCCGGAGTAGTTGAGCATGTCGCCGTCGTGGACGTCGAAGCAGTGCAGGTAGGTCAGAGGATCGCCGTAGTCGGGGCCCCAGCCGGCGCCGAACACGAGGTCGATGGAGTTATCTTCGCCGGTGGGCTGGTTGTAGAACGAGGAGTAGTAGACGGAGGAGTTGCCCTCGAGGAACTGCAGGTCGATGACGACGTAATCGCCGATGGCGTCCTCAACGGACTTCTTCATCGCGAGCTGCATGTTCTTCTGGTTCTCAGAAGCGGCGTAGACAGGAACGTCGATGTGGATGGGCCACTCGGAGACGCTGTCGCCCAGCTCTTCCTTGGCGCGCTCGGCAAAGGTCTTGGCGAGCTCGGGGTTGTACCAGGCGTCGTGACCGTCGTTCAGATCGATGCCTTCATAATCGGCAACGAGCTCGGCGGCGTACTTCTCAACGATGGAGCCGTAGGCGCGGCCGTCGGAAGTGGTCTGGAAGGTGTAAGGAATGAGGGTGTTGCGGATGACGCCATCGGCGTGCTCCTCGCCGAGAGTGATGGCCTCAACGGCGTGCGCGGAGTAAGCGGCGTAAACGGCGCGGCGGAAGTCGGCGTTCAGAATGGCGGCCTTGGTGTCAGCCTTCTGGGCGTCGGTCTTGCTGGTGGTGGAGACGGAGGGATCGTTGTACAGAGCGTACATCTGGCGATCCCAGTTGAAGGCGCCCCAGTAAGAGGTGGCGGTGGTCATGCTCTTGTACTGGTTGTCGGGATAGAGCTCGGCAGCCTTCGCAACGACCTCGGGCAGGGACTGGTTGACGGTGGTGGAGGTGACTTCGCCGTTCACGAACATGTTGAACTGCTGGGCGGGATCCTTACCGTCGGAGTAGGTCACGACAACGTGCTGAACGAAAACGTTCTTCGCGTCGTAGTAGTTGGGGTTGGCGTCGAAGCGCACTTCCTGCGCCGGGACGAGAGAGGACAGGATGTAGCAGCCGTTGTAGAGGATGGAGTCGGGTTCAACGGCGCCGAAGTCGGAGCCCTTGGACTCGAGGAACTCGGCGTTGATGGGCCACAGGATGGCGTAGGTGGTCATACCGTCGAAGTAGCCGCAGGGACCGGTCAGGGTGTAGGTGAGCTGGTTGCCGTCCGCCTTGATGCCGACGTCTTCCCACTTGCCGGTGCCTTCGGAGTACTCGCGCAGGCCGACGATGAGGTCAGCGACGAGGCCGAGGGTCTCGCTCTTGGAGTCAGCAGCGTGCTTCAGACCGGTGACGAAGTCCTCGGCCGTAACGGCGTCGTACTCTTCGCCGGCGCTGGTGGACCAAACGGCGTCGTCACGAATGGTGAAGGTCCACTCGGAAGCATCGTCGTTGCAGCTCCACTCGGTAGCCATGCCGGGGACGAGCTTGCCGTGGTTGTCCTGGGTGAGCAGGCCTTCCACAAAGTTGCAGGTGTAGTCACCGTTGGAGGACTTGTTGTTGTAAACATAGTCCAGCGTGGTGATGTCGAAGTTCGCGATCATGGAGAAAGTGTCCGGACCGGTGTACTCTTCGACAGGCTCCGCGGTCGGCTCTTCAGCCGGCTGCTCAGCCGGGGTCTCAGCAGGCTGTTCCGCCGGGGCTTCCGTGGGAGCCGGAGCAGGAGCCTCGCTTCCGCACGCGGCCAGGCTCAGCACCATGACAACGGCAAGAAGCAGCGCAAGGAATTTCTTCATTGTTTGTTCTCCTCCTTATTGGATTTTCAAACTTTTTTATTAAACGCGGGAAGCGTTAATAAACTTTATGTATTTCCGGCGCTTCAGTCCTCAAAGAGCCGCGCCATGGAAATGCCGAGCTTTTCGCTCATGAGAAAGAGCGTTTCGAGCGACACGCCCTTGACCTCGGCGGCATTGTTCGCCTCGATCTGGCTCACAAAGCTCACGCTCCGGCCGATCGCCTCGGCGAACTGCTCCTGCGTCATGCCGCGCATCTTGCGGTAGTAGGCGATCCGCAGACCGAGTATTCTGAATCGTTCTCTGTAGTCCTCGCGCATACGTTTTTCCTCTCACGGCAAACGGTTTACCGGAGCATAGCTAGTATGTACAAAGACCCCCGGCTTGGATTTACTAATTTTAACGAATAAAGCGTGAAATAGTAAATCATCTAGCGGTGTGTTTTTCTACACTCAGAGTGTAACATTTCCGTACAGTGGCGAAAATTGTTTCACTGGGACGGACGAAATCCGTCATTCTGCCGAAAAGCGGACGTTTTTCCTCCGGCGCGGCGGTCACTCCGCGCCGCTGATCTCGACGTATTCGCGAAGGCCGTCGCGCATGGTCTCCTCATAAATTTCCCGCGCGCCGGATACGGAGTCGAGCGCGCTCTCGTCGCAGGCGAGCGCGTAGGCGACCGAGCCGTCCGAGCAGGTGAAGGCGTAAAACGGCAGGCCGCGCACGCTGCGAAGCTCCACGGCGGTCACGGAGACCGTACCGTCGTCGGCGCTGTCCCATGTGACGGCATTCGACGCCGCTTTTTTGATGGCAAGCGCCGGAACGTCCGCGGCGCCGTCGAGATACACCGCGCGGAGGACCGCCTGGTTGAAGTCGCCGGTATAAAGAAAGCTGAAGCGCACGCTGCACTCGCTCTGCGCGGTGCCGCCCGTGCCGCGGAAGGTGATCACGCCGTTGTCGTTCTCCGCCGCCGTGCCGAGCTCCAGCCCGTAATTGCGCAGCAGGCCGATGAGACCGCTGTGCTCCAGAAACGTCCGCGCCGCGTTTTCCGGCTGGGAAGAGGCAAGGAACGCCTCCTGCTTATCGTAATTGTCCGGCGTGAGCGCCGGGGCGTTGGGGTTCTGCAAAAGGAGCGAGCCGTTTTCCGAAACGGAATATGTCACGCTGCCCCAGCCGTTTGCGGCGACGTTCGCCGCCACGGTCTCGCCGAGCGCCGTGAGATCCACAGACTTCAAAACGCCGAGCGTCACGGTATCGGGCGGGGTGTAATCGCAGTCGAACCGGTTGACGGAAACGTGCCGCCCGCTGCCGGTCTTGCCGGTTTCGATGGGCGCGGCGGTCTGCTCCGTCTGAAAGGCGCTGCCGCCCGCGCCGGGGTTAAGCTGCGGCACGGACAGGGGCCGGTCCTCCGTATCGGGGGTCTTGTCCCGTCCGGGAAGCAGCAGAATGATGGCGGCGATCGCGGCGATGAGCATCACGCCGAGGAATATCCAGCCCGCGAGCATGACCTTCTTCTGCGAAGCGCGCCGCGCGCGGCGGGAGGTATTTTCTTCCTGACGGGGTTTTCGGTAGTTTTTCATGGTGAGTTCCTTTTGAAGCCTCCCTTGTGTAAAGGGAGGTGGGTTTTGCCGCAGGCAAAAGCCGGAGGGATTGTCGTTTACCCCTCAGTCAGCCTTACGGCTGCCAGCTCCCCTGTTAGGGGCGCCAAGTTGGTTTTCTGCAAACCCACTTGCCTCCCCTCGACAGGGGAGGTGGCAAAAACGAAGTTTTTGACGGAGGGGTTATCATTTTCCGAAAACTACAATCCCTCAGTCTCGCTTCGCTCGACAGC
>DPHR01000181.1:0-566 GCA_003522945.1 Clostridiales bacterium | reverse complement strand
CCCTTTACACAAGGGAGCCTTTTTCGTTTATGCGAGCGCTGCCCAGGCGCAGCCGAGGAGCGTGGCATCGCCGGCGAAGAGGAATTCCGCGCCGCCGAGACCGTGCCGTTTCGTATACTCCGCGATCAGCGCTTCCATCCGGGGACGCAGCACGGGGTTGAGCTTGAGCATCGTCCCGTCCGCGCAGATGCCGGTGAGCGTCCCCGCGCCGAAGCCGCGCTCGCGCAGAATGGCGCACAGGCACGCCGCGGCGATGCGCGCCGCGCGCTCGAGAAGCATCGTGTTGATCTCGGAAGCGAAGCGGCGGTCCTTCTCCGTTTCGAGCGCTTCGGCAACGGCGTTGCCGCCCATGGGGTCAAGACAAAAAGCGTCCACCATTGCGCTCGTAACGGAGAGCGCGGCGATATTCTCCCCGCTCTTTGCCGAGAGAAATCCTTCCTTTGCCGCAAGGAGCAGCGTTTCGCGCAGCAGCAGACGGTAGTATGCCCCGGAGATCATTTTTTCCGCCGGGTGGTCGCCGGGCAGCCCGGAGGCCTCGTCCACGGCGATGTCCGCCGTGCCGCGCA
>DPHR01000158.1:14204-17839 GCA_003522945.1 Clostridiales bacterium | reverse complement strand
TTGCGGGGTGTGGGTTGTTTCAATCGATAATGTACGTTTGGCAATGGGCGTTTGAGTTTCCGTCCCCTTGCGGGGTGTGAATTGTTTCTATGCTTTACCACGAGGTTAGCCACGCTATTCTGTTTCCGTCCCCTTGCGGGGTGTGAGTTGTTTCTCTAATTTACCGAAAGGATGATCCAAGATGACAGTTTCCGTCCCCTTGCGGGGGGTGGGTTGTTTCAATGGAAGAAAGAGTTCTCCGTCACGGCGGACAAGTTTCCGTCCCCTTGCGGGGTGTGGGTTGTTTCGACTTGGGGCATTGTATATCTTTAGACAGGAGGGATTCCGTCCCCTTGCGGGGTGTGGGTTGTTTCAATAATGAAAGGTATTTGTTTCCTGTGCGGAAATCAGTTTCCGTCCCCCTGCGGGGGGTAGTTATTTCTGGAAAATACAACACACAAGAAGATTTAGAATTGTTTCCGTCCCCTTGCGGGGTGTGAGATTTTTCTTCGCTTTCGACCTTAACTCAATGGAGCACTGGAAAAGGTTTCCGTCCCCTTGCGGGGGTGTGAGTTGTTTCTGGATTTTTATAAATCCGGGAGTTTCCACGACTTCCGTCCCCTTGCGGGGGTGTGAGTTGTTTCGGCAAAACTGTATAAAATCCGAAACAGTGTTGATTTTGTGGTTGTCTTATATGTATAATGATACCATAAAATAAGACACATAACAAGATAAAACGCAGGAAACACGAGGCAAAGCCTGCAGAGCAGGTGCGAACCGCGAAAAAGTCTGGAAAAACAGACCGTTTTTCCGCGGAGTTCGCACGTCGCGGGGTGATGCCGGAGGGGGAAAACAATGAAAGTACTTTTCAGCTGCATGGGAACAAGCGACCCGGTGCGCGGCTACCGCGACGGACCGCTGCTGCATATTCTGCGTCATTACCGGCCGGAAAAGGCGGTGATCCTGCTTTCCGACGAGGCCGGAGAGCTTGACAGAAAAGACGGACGCCTCGCGGCGGTAGAGACGTTTATGGCGGAGCACTGGGATGGTTACCGTCCGGAGATCACGGTGCAGCATGCGCCTCTGGCGGATCCGTCGGATCTGGATGCTGTCTGTCAGCCGATCACAGAGGCGATACGCGCGCTTTCCAAAGAAGCGCCGGAGGCGGAGCTCCTGCTGAATCTGAGCTCCGGAACACCGCAGATGAAGCAGGTGCTCACGATGCTTGCCGTGGACGTCCGGTTTCCGCGTGTTGTGGGCATACAGGTCAAAAATCCGGAGCGGGCCGCCGGATCGTCGGAGCGGACGAACGCGGCCGATTACAGCGTGGAGGACGAGCTGGAATGCAACGAGGACGAGCTGCCGGACGCGCGCGACCGCTGCACTGTGCCGGCCATGCTGCATCTGCGGAGACAGCAGGCGAGAGAGCAGATCCTCACGCTTTTGGAGCAGCGGGATTATGCCGCCGTGTATGCCATGAAAAACAGCATGCCGGACTCGGTAAAAGCGCTTGTCGGGCATCTTGAGGCGCGGGACCGGCTGGACTATGAAACGGCGCGTAACCGCGCGCAGAATCTCAAACTGCCGTTTTCTCTGTACCCGCGGCGGGCAGCGGTCGGGAGAAGCGATTTTGACGAGGTGAGCGAGGTATACCTTGTCCTGCTCAACCGTCTGCACCGGCGGCAGTACGAAGAGCTGATCCTCCGGCTAAATCCGCTGGTGGTCCGCCTTCAGCTTCGCCTTATCCAGAAAAGCATGGAATCTCGTGGATTGCGGCTGGAGGAGGTTATCAGCCGCCCGTACTCCAATCGCCCGCGCATTATCCCGGAAATGCTGGAATGTTCTCTGCCAGAGGTATATCAGAGTATTTTACAGTCTTTTTCCGGAGTGCTGCGGGAGTGCGATGTGAGCATTATGCTGTGCAATCGAATATTGACTGGGCTGCCGGATATTCTGAAAAATTTCCGGAAGCTGCTGGAAAACTGTGAAGCCATGAACGAGAAGTGCCGAAATGCTCTGGCACACCAGCTGACGGCGGTGAGCGCGGAGCAGTTCCGTGCTTCCTGCGGCATGGAACCGGCGCAGCTCCTCCGCGAGATCGGCGAGCTGATCGCCTATCTGTATCCTGAGTGCGACAAATCGCTGTTTGCCGTATACAAGCGCTGCGGGGACTATATCCGCGAAAACTTGCAGTAAAAGTACACCGGCCGGACGAAGGCTTTCGTCCGGCCGGTTTTCGTCTATTGAAGAAGCCTCGCAGAGCATGCGCCCATAGGTGCAAACTCTGCGGGGCTTTACATATATCAGGTCTCGGGTGTGCCGAGAGTAAAGGCGTAGCGCATTTCCAGCGCGTGGAAGAGCTGCTGCATGACGCCCTGCGCAATGGCGCGGATGTCGAGCGAGCGGATCTTCTGCACGACACGCTCGATCTCCTCCGCCGGGACGCCGTAGCCGCCCAGACTCAGCCGGAAGAAGGCATCGAGCTTTTCCTCAAGCGGGAAGTCCTCCGAGCAGGGATGCGCCATGTACCCGCGCATGATGCCTGCCGAGCCGAGCTCCATGATATAAAAATCGCGCTCGGTCATTTCGGGATGGTAGGAGCCGAAAATGGCGTGCAGCTCCTTCGCCGTCTGGCGGAAGATGTACTCCGAGGCTTCGTTCTGCGTGTAGGCTTCGATGTAGATCTCACGCAGGTTCTCGTTGAGCTCCGTGAGCGTGAGCTGGATGGCGGTCTCCACGGCATAGACGAATACCGGCGGAAGGTCCGCGTCGGTAATGCGCCGGGCCATGCCGAACTGGTTGTCGAACATGAACTCGACGAGCTCGGTGAGCACGCCGTCCTTGGCGCGGAAAATATTCTGGAACGTGCTGTTGGAAACATCCGCCTTCTGCACGATCTCTGCGACGGTCGTTCTCTTGTAGCCCTTTTCCAGAAACAGCTTTACGCATACGGTGAGGATCCGCCGTTTGGCGGGCAGACTGGCACTTGTGATAGCGATGGGAACCACTTCCTTTGGAAACATATCAATTATAAGTATACCATTAAGGTAGGAATAAATGCAAGGGGAAACCTGTCGAATATCCGCAAAAAAGGAAGCAGCGCCGCCGTCACAAGGACAAAACGACGCTGCCGGAGTGAGAGAAAGTACAAAGTCAGTCTGTGGCCGCCGCGGACGCGGGAAGCGCGTATTTGCGGGCGTAGCGGTTAAATTCGCGGATGAAGTCGGCGCTCTCAAGACGCGTGGCGCGCAGCGACTCGTGAAGGTTGAGATTGTGCTGCGCCGTGTCGATGACGCACCCGGCAATGTTGGAGCAGTGGTCGGACGTGCGCTCGAGACCGGTGAGAAGGTCGGAGAGAATGAAGCCAAGCTCAATGCTGCACCCGCCCTGCTGCAGACGCCGGATGTGGCGCGTGCGCATCGATTCCTTGAGCTGATCGATGACCTGCTCGAGCGGCTCGACCTCGGCGGCGATGGAGCTGTCGTTCTTCTCGAAGCACGCAAGGGAAAGATCGAGAATTTCACTGACCGCCCCGGAGAGCACCGAAAATTCGGCGACGGCGCTCGGAGAGAATGTGAGATTCTTGTCGCGTAGCTCCTCGGCGGATTCGAGCGTGTTGACGGCGTGGTCGGAGATGCGCTCAAAATCGCCGATGG
>DPHR01000158.1:13636-14071 GCA_003522945.1 Clostridiales bacterium | reverse complement strand
AGATGCGCTCAAAATCGCCGATGGATTTCAAAAGAGCGGCGGCCTCTTCGCTTTCCGCGGTGCCCATCTGCTCGGCGCTGAGCTTTACGAGATAGGTGCTGAGAATGTCCTCGTAATGGTCGCACAGCTCCTCGTCCTGCCGGATCCTCTCGGCAAGAGCGGGGGAGTAGCTGTCGATCGCGGTGAGGGAATCCTTCAGTGCGCGCACGGCGTGCTCGGCCATGTCTGCGGCAACGGCGCGGCTCTGGGAGAGCGCCAGCGCCGGTGTTGCGAGCAGGCGCTCGTCCAGCTCCACGCGCCGTTCCTTCTCGCCGCTGTCCGGCACGATCCGGATGGCGAGCTTTTCAAGCAGACCCCCGGCGGGCAGGAGCAAGGCGGTGCAGAGAAGGTTGAAGGCCGAATGGGCAATGGCGATGCCGGAGCGGGTCGCGGCCT
>DPHR01000158.1:13235-13375 GCA_003522945.1 Clostridiales bacterium | reverse complement strand
GCACTACGGTGAACACCGTGAGCAGGACGACAACGCCGATAACGTTGAACATCAGATGCACCACGGCGGCGCGGCGCGCGTTTTTGTTCGTGCCGATGGAGGAGAGAAGCGCTGTCACGGTCGTGCCGATGTTCTGGCCC
>DPHR01000158.1:8382-13044 GCA_003522945.1 Clostridiales bacterium | reverse complement strand
CTGGCCCATGATGATGGGGATCGCTGCGGCGTAGCTCACCGCGCCGGTGGCGGAGAGCGCCTGCAAAATGCCGACCGAAGCCGAGCTCGACTGGATGATGCCCGTGAGCACCGCACCGGCCACCACGCCGAGCAGCGGGTTTTTGAACGCAAGAAAGAGATTAACGAACACCGGGTCATTGCGCAGCCCCGATACTGCGCCGCTCATCGTCTCCATGCCGAACATCAGCGTGGCGAAGCCGAGCAGGATGACGCCGGAATCCTTTTTGCGGCTGCTTTTGCAGAAAAGATAAAGGACGATGCCGATCACGGCGAGGATCGGGGTAAAGGAGGTCGGCTTGAGGAGGCGGACGAGCACGCTCGTGCCGTCAATGTCGCCGAGACTCAAAAGCCACGCCGTCACGGTCGTGCCGACGTTTGCGCCCATAATGACGCTGATCGACTGGCGCAGCGTCATCAGTCCGGAGTTTACAAAGCCGACGACCATAACGGTCGTTGCGGAAGAGCTTTGGATCACGGCGGTCACGCCGAGACCGGTGAGAAAACCGGCGATGGGCTTTCCGGTCATTTTGTCGAGCAGGGAGCGGAGCTTTCCGCCGGCGCGCCGTTCGAGCGCCTGCCCCATCAGACTCATGCCGAAGAGGAACAGCGCCAGGCCGCCGAGCATCGTAAGCGTGTCAAAAATGTCCATAAATTATCCTTTTCCTGATATTTGAATTACAAAATCAGCGTAGCAGAACGAATGTTAAATGCGCTACGGTTTTTTTGTAAAATCCTTGTTAAACGAAAATCGCCCCGCGGCCGGACGGCCGCGAGGCAATTTTTTGAAATTATGCGTCTTTCTTTTTCGCACGCTTTTTCGGAAGCGGCGTGATCGGCTCCAGGACTGCAATCACGCTGCGGACGAGTTCCCGGTTTTCGATGTCGAGAATGTAGTGTACCTTGGCTCCCTCGTAGGGGACGCCGTCGGGCGCGTCTTTCATAAGATCGGCGAGCTCCGGCACTTTTTTCACCATGACGGTGTTGTCGCACACGAGAAGGATCGGTTTGGCGTTGACGTACACCATGTATTCGCCGAACATTTTCCTATAGGTGACGTTCTCGATCCCGTCAAGCTGTTCGCAGACAAATTCTATGTACTCTTTGGATGTTGCCATAGACACTCCTTTTATTTTGCCCAATCGGTAAGCCGCTTTTCGAGCAAGGCAAGCATGGCGCGGCTCTTCTCCCGGCTTTCCCGGGCGGCGGTGAGATAGATCTTGAGCTTCGGCTCCGTGCCGGAGGGACGCACAACAACTTCGCCGCCGTCGAGAATAAAGCGCAGCACATTGGAGCGCGGAAGCCCTGTTTCGTCCCGGTCGTAGTCGATGACCTGCCGCACGGCTTCGCCCGCCAGCTCCGCCGGGGGCAAGAGACGGAGAGAGTCGAGCAGCTCCGTCATATGCGCGAAGCCCGCGGAACCCTCAAACGTAAAGGATAGGAGCTTCGCCTCAAAAAAGCCGTATTGCGCGTACAGCGCTTCCAGCGCGTCCGCGAGCGTTTTGCCCTGCGATTTATACCAGACGAACATCTCGCAGATGAGAAGCGAGGCATTCACCGCGTCCTTGTCACGCACAAAGCTGCCGCTCAGATAGCCGTAGCTTTCCTCAAAGCCGAAAATGTACCGGCCGGCTTCCCCGGCCTTTTCGAGAAGCCCGATCTGTTCGCCGATGTATTTGAACCCGGTCAGAACGTTTCGCAGCTCCACGCCGTAATGCGCGGCGACCTTTTCTGCCATGGGCGTTGTGACGATGGTTTTTACCGCCACGGGGCGCTCCGGCATCGTGCCGTTTGTCTGGCGCATCCGGCAGACAAAGTCGAGCAGCAGCACGCCCATTTCGTTGCCGGTGATGAGCCGGCAGCCCGCGGCAGTCTTCACCGCCGCGCCGACGCGGTCGCAGTCCGGGTCCGTGGCGAGCAGCAGCTCGCTGCCCGTTTCCTCCGCCAGACGCAGTCCGACGGAGAGCGCTTCGCGGATCTCCGGGTTGGGGTAGGGGCACGTCGGGAAAGCTCCGTCCGGCTCCGCCTGCTCCGGCGGGATAGTGATGTTCGTAAAACCGTGCGCGCGAAGGCAGCGCGGCACGCAGGAAATGCCTGTGCCGTTGAGCGGAGTGTAGACGATGGAGGCGCTGCGCGAAAAGCTCTCCGGCAAAAGCGATGCCGTCGATACCGCGGCGAGATACCGCTCCACGGTGTCCTCGCCAATATAGGCGATGATGCCGGAGGTGAGCCCTTCGGCAAAATCGAGAGCACAGACATCCGCAAAGGGATCCACGCGGTCAATTTCTGACTGAATGGCAGCGGCGGCCTCCGTTGTGATCTGGCAGCCGTCCGCGCCGTAGACCTTGTAGCCGTTATATTTGGCGGGGTTGTGGCTTGCCGTGATGACAACGCCGCCGCAAGAGCGAAGATCGCGCACCGCGAAAGAGAGCGAGGGCGTCGGCATCAGGCGGGGATAAATGTGCACGCGAATGCCGTTTGCGGCAAAAACACCCGCCGCGGTCTCGGCAAAGAGCCGGGAGTTGATGCGGCTGTCATAAGCGATGGCGACGGAGGGGGCGGCAAAATGCGCCTTGAGATAATTGGCATAGCCCTGCGTGGCCTTGCCGACGGTGAAAACATTCATGCGGTTCGTGCCCGCGCCGAGCACGCCGCGCAGTCCGCCGGTGCCGAATTCCAGTTCACGGTAAAACCGGTCCTCGATGGCGGCATCGTCGCCGCGGATGGCTTCCAGTTCCTCGTGAAGCGCCGGGTGTCCGGCGGCCTTTTCCAGCCACAGCAGGTAAAGCGCGTTTACATCCATCGTAACTACCTCCCAAACTCTTTATAGTTTTAGTCTCCCAGTCGGGCGTGAATCAGCAGACCGATAAGGAGCAGATGCGCGGGGTAATAAAGATAAAAGAACCATTTCATAAACCGGTTCACGGCGGGGCTTTTGCCGCGCTGCCCGTTATAGAGCCGCAAAACCGGCAGCGAGAGCGCAACGCCCATCTGCAAAAGGCCGTACACGCGGTCGATGGCAAAGAAATATACGACCGCATAGAGCGCGACATAGAAAAGAAGCCAGAAGCCCTGCTTTTTGAGCTCGCCGCGGTTCGTGCCGAACGCCATGACGCAAAGCGAGGCAATGCAGCTCCAGTCGCTCGGAAAGCTCACAAGGCAGATAAGCAGAATGAGCAGCACCCGCACTGCGCCGGACGTGATCTTTTTGCTTTCCGCGACGCGCAGCATCACAAGACCCCACGCAAGCGACCACATAACGCTCGTCTGGTTGAGCGCGCCGCCGTAGTAGAACGGGATAAAGGAGCGCCAGTCGATGAAATCGTGCGAGAAATATATGTAGCAGAAATGCGAGATCAGCGCGAAAACAAAGAGACGCGCGGTATACTTGCGGATGTTCCGCGTGTAGTGATACCCCTCGGCGATGCAGTAGCACATGATCGGGCAGGTGATGCGCCCGATGAGATGCATGAGCAGGGGGAGAAATTCCTTCGGATACCCCGGAAACACCGCCCACGCGATGTGGTCGACGGTCATCGCGGCGATGGCAATGAGCTTTATGGCGTTGGAGCTGAGCGGTTTTTTCTCTGTGAGGGGCATAGGTTTTCCTCCTGCCGGTGATGTCATCAGTGTATCCCCGGCAAGTGGCGCTGTCAAGCATGGGCACGCTTCGGGCGGCGTTTGACCGCGGATTGCAATAAACGCGAGGCAATGATAAAATGATCTTAATCGCTTATGCAATACATAGGGGGGAAAAGACGACATGATAATCACACATGAATATCCCGTCTGCGAATACGATACCGCCAGAGATCCAATTATTCACCCGACAGATTTTCTGGATAAATGTCTTCCGAAAAAATGCATTATTACATTTTTTCGGAAAGAACTGGAAAAATTCGCAGGGGAGCACAAACTGCCTGTGATCGGCCAACTTCACTCGGAGGTTCTCGATATACCGATCTACAAATATGAAAACGGAGAGAACCCTCTTTGCATCACCATGCCGTTCAGCACGGCACCCGGTGCCGCCGGAACGATCGAAGAGCTGCATGCCATGGGATGCGAAACGTTTGTGGTATGCGGCGCTGCAGGGGCACTGACACAGGGGAGCACGCTTGGCGAGATCATTCTCCCGGCTTCGGCCGTACGGGACGAGGGCACATCATTTCACTACATTGCCCCTTCACGGGAAATCTCGTGTCATAAAGAAGCGCTGGAAAAAGCGCAGAGGGCGTTGTCCGAGATGGGAGTGCCGTTTGTGCTCGGAAAAACATGGACGACGGATGCCATGTACCGCGAAACACCCGAAATGATCGCGCGCCGGAGGGACGAGGGCTGCGTGACGGTCGAGATGGAAACGGCAGCGTTTTTTGCTGTAGCAAAGTACTATAATATTCCGCTCGTACAACTCCTGTATGTTGGGGATGATGTGAGCGGCACGGCGTGGGATCCCCGCGGTTGGAACACCCAAAAAACCGTCCGGGCAAGCTTGATCGATTGCTGCATCGAACTGGTTCGGAAAATATAAAAAAGCCTGTAATCGCAACGATTACAGGCTTTTTTGGAGCTGTTACCCAGATTTGAACTGGGGACCTCATCCTTACCAAGGATGCGCTCTACC
>DPHR01000158.1:5180-8252 GCA_003522945.1 Clostridiales bacterium | reverse complement strand
GAACTGGTGACCTCATCCTTACCAAGGATGCGCTCTACCGACTGAGCTATAACAGCATAAGTCATGCCCCCGATGAAGGGGGCATGGTGGCGACCGAGAAGGGACTTGAACCCTCGACCTCTAGCGTGACAGGCTAGCGTTCTAACCGACTGAACTACTCGGCCTCAAGGCTTTGTCAGTATACGAAATATAAGCGAATTTGTCAAGCACTTTTTCCGGATTTTTTTCATTTTTTTCCGAATGCGATTCCTCTTGAAAGCAATAATAAAATAAAGTATAATAAAACGATTGATAATTTCTTTCTTCTAATCCAATAAAGAGGCACACTGTGAGAGACACTATTTATATCAAGGGCGCACGCCAGAACAATTTAAAAGATATTACGCTGGAGATCCCGCGCGACAAGCTCGTGGTATTCACCGGCATTTCCGGCTCGGGCAAATCCACGCTCGTTTTCGACACGATCTATGCCGAAGGACAGCGCCGGTATGTGGAGAGCCTTTCTTCTTACGCGCGCATGTTCCTCGGCCAGATGGAAAAGCCGGATGTGGACTATATCGACGGCCTTTCGCCCGCTATTTCCATCGACCAGAAAACGACGAGCCGCAACCCGCGCTCGACCGTCGGCACCGTGACGGAGATCTATGACTATCTCCGTCTGCTCTGGGCGCGCATCGGCACGCCGCACTGCCCGAAGTGCGGCAAGGAGATCCGCCAGCAGACCATTGACCAGATCATTGACCAGGTGACGGCGCTGCCGGAGGGGACGAAGCTCCAGATCCTTGCCCCGGTCATCCGCGGCAAGAAGGGCGAGCACGCCAAGGTCTTTGAGGACGCGCGCAAGAGCGGTTATGTCCGCGTGCGCGTGGACGGCAATCTTTACGATCTTTCCGAAACCATTGAACTGGACAAGAATAAAAAGCACCGCATTGAGATCATCGTGGACCGACTCGTAATGAAGCCGGATATCCGCCGCCGTCTGACGGATTCGATCGAAACCGCGTCCTCGCTCACGGGCGGCCTTGTGACGGTCGATCTCCCGGCGGAGGGGCGCGAACTCACGTTCTCGCAGAACTACGCCTGCGAGGACTGCGGCATCTCCATCGAAGAGCTCTCGCCGCGCGCGTTCTCGTTCAACAACCCTTACGGCGCCTGCCCAAGCTGCACCGGCCTCGGCACGCAGCTGCGCGTCGATCCCGAACTCATTATGCCGAACCCTTCGCTCTCCATTCTCGGCGGCGGCATCGTGGCGTCCGGCTGGAACAATGTCCGCGGCGACACGATCTCGCGCATGTATTTTGAAGCGCTCTCGAAAAAATACCATTTCAGTCTCGATGCTCCCATCCGTGACCTGCCGGAAGAGGCGCGCAAAGTGATCCTCTACGGCACGGGCGGCGAGAAGCTGACGCTCCATTACGATCAGCAGCGCGGCAAGGGAACGCTCTACCAGCCCTTCGAGGGCGTCGCGGCCAACCTCGAGCGCCGTTACCGCGAAACGCAGAGCCCTGCCATGCGCGCGGAGATCGAGCAGTGCATGGCGGAAACGCCCTGCCCGGACTGCGGCGGCCGCCGTCTCCGGAAGGAAGTCCTCGCCGTCACCGTCGGCGGAATGAATATCTCCGAGTTCTGCGATCTCCCCGTAACGGAGTGTCTGCGCTTCCTTGACGCGCTCGAACCGCAGCTGACCGATATGCAGGCAATGATCGCCGGGCGCATCATCAAGGAGATCCGCAGCCGTCTCGGTTTTTTGCAGAGCGTCGGTCTGCAGTATCTCACGCTCTCGCGCGCCGCGGCGACGCTCTCCGGCGGCGAAGCGCAGCGCATCCGGCTGGCCACGCAGATCGGCTCCTCGCTCATGGGCGTTCTCTACATTCTCGATGAGCCGAGCATCGGCCTGCACCAGCGCGACAACGCAAAGCTGCTCAAAACGATGAAAAACCTGCGCGACATGGGCAACACGCTCATCGTCGTCGAGCACGACGAGGACACCATGCGCGCGGCGGACTATATTGTGGACATCGGCCCCGGCGCGGGCGTCCACGGCGGTGAAGTCGTGGCGCAGGGCAGCGTGGAGGATATCTGCGCCGAGCCGCGCAGCATCACCGGCGATTATTTAAGCGGCCGCAAGCGTATCCCGCTGCCCGGCACACGCCGGAAAGGGAACGGCCAGGCCATCACCGTGCGCGGAGCAACGGAGAACAATCTTAAAAATATCGACGTCCGCTTCCCGCTCGGCGAGTTTATCTGCGTGACCGGTGTGTCCGGCTCGGGCAAGTCCTCGCTCGTGAACGAGGTGCTGTATAAAACGCTTGCCGCCGAAAAGATGCGCACGAAGGCGCGCCCCGGCAAGTGCGCGGGCGTGGACGGTCTCGAATACGTCGATAAGGTCATCGCCATCGACCAGACGCCCATCGGCCGCACGCCGCGGAGCAATCCCGCGACGTATACCGGCCTCTTTAATGATATCCGCGATGTTTTCGCCTCGACGAAGGATGCTGCGCTCCGCGGCTACGGCCCGGGCCGGTTCTCCTTCAACGTTCGCGGCGGACGGTGCGAGGCCTGCTCCGGCGACGGTCTTTTGAAGATCGAAATGCACTTTCTGCCGGATGTGTTCGTTCCGTGCGATGTGTGCAAGGGCAAGCGCTACAACCGCGAAACGCTCGAGGTGCGCTACAAGGGCAAAAACATTGCCGAAGTGCTCGATATGACCGTGGAGGAAGCGCTCACGTTCTTTGAAAATCAGCCGAAGCTCGTACCGAAGCTGCGCACGCTCATGGATGTCGGTCTAGGGTATGTGCGTCTCGGCCAGTCCTCGCCGACGCTCTCCGGCGGCGAGGCGCAGCGCGTCAAGCTTGCCACGGAGCTCTCCCGCCGGGACACCGGCCGCACCGTATACATCCTCGACGAGCCGACGACCGGCCTGCATATGGCGGACGTCCACAAGCTCGTGGAGGTTTTGCAGCGGCTCGTGGACGCGGGCAACACCGTGATCGTCATCGAGCACAATCTGGACGTGATCCAGTGCGCCGACCATATCATCGATCTTGGCCCCGAGGGCGGCGACGGCGGCGG
>DPHR01000158.1:4482-5031 GCA_003522945.1 Clostridiales bacterium | reverse complement strand
CCCCGAGGGCGGCGACGGCGGCGGGAAGCTCGTCTTTGCCGGCACGCCGGAGGAATGCGCCGCGTGCCCCGCCAGCTTCACGGGAGAATTTCTGAAACCGGCATTGGAGCGCTACCGGAAGTGAACCTTTCCTGCGTGTCCCTCATAGGATATACCGGAGGGATGGCGGTATGGGAAAATGGATATTGGCGTTTCTGATTGCGGCGGCGGTGCTCTTTCTCTGCTGGAAGCTGCGCGGCGTGATGCTCACGCCCGTGTGCCGCGGGAAGGGGCAGAGCCTTGAGCTCATTTTGCGCGTCTCCGGCGCGTCGCCGGAGCTGGAAGCGACGGTGGATGGCCTGCTGTGGCTCATCAACGACGGCGTGCTTTTTGGAAGGATCGTGCTGCTGGACGACGGCATGGACGAGGAAACAAGAGAAATCGCCCGGCGTTTATCGCTGGGACAGGGGAATGTAACACTATGGACGAAGCAAACGAACTCCGCGGCTCCCTGCAGCTCATCGGAACCGTAAAAAGCGTGATCTTCCAGAACGAGGAGAACGGCTACAC
>DPHR01000158.1:0-4256 GCA_003522945.1 Clostridiales bacterium | reverse complement strand
GAGCCGGTGACGGTCGTGGGCTGTCTGCCGTTCGCTGCGCCCGGCGAGGGGCTGACGGTCGAGGGAGTGTGGGAGCGCCACCCGAGCCACGGCGAGCAGTTCAAGGCGTCCTCAGCCATGCGCTCGCTGCCGGTGGGGGAGAAGCATATCTATGAATATCTCGCCTCCGGCGCGGTGCGCGGCATCGGCCCGGCGACGGCGGCGGTGCTCGTGAACCGCTTCGGCTCGCACACGCTGGAGATCTTGTCCGACAGCCCCGAAAAGCTCGCCGAGATCAAGGGCATCAGCGCGCGCCGCGCGCGGGACATTTCCGAAACGTTCCGCCGTCAGACCGGCATGCGGCTTCTGATGGAATTTCTTGCCGCGAACGGCCTCAAACCCGAATATGCCATGCGGCTCTATAAGCTCTACGGCGACGGCGCGCTCGAGCTCGTGAAGTCCAACCCCTACGTCATCGCGTCCGACCGCATCGGCGGACAGTTTGACGAGGCGGACGCGCTCGCGCTCTCGCTCGGCTTTGAGGAGGACAGTCCCCCGCGCATCGCCGCGGCGCTCATTTTTGAAATGGTACATAATCTCAATAACGGCCACAGCTTCCTCCCGCGCGAAAAGCTCGTTGCGGCAACGGCGCAGCTCATCGGCGTGGAGGCCGAGACCGCGGAGGAATGTCTGGACGTTCTCGCCGACGAGGGCGAGATCGTACAGGAGGTTGTGGCGGGCGTGAACGCGGTGTATCTCCGGCGGCTGTACGAGGCCGAGACCTGCACCGCCGCCGCGCTCCGCGCCATGGCGCAGGACACCGTTCCGGCAAAGAAAAACGTGGACGAGCGTATCGCAGAGCTGGAACGCGAGACCGGCATGCGCTATGCCGCGCAGCAGAAGGAGGCCATCCGCCTCGCCTGCGAGCGGCGGCTGCTCGCCGTCACCGGCGGTCCCGGCACCGGCAAAACGACGATCATTCAGGCCATACTGCGCCTGTACGACGATATGCAGCTCGACTGCCTTCTCGCCGCGCCTACCGGCCGCGCCGCCAAGCGCATGACCGAGCTCACCGGCCGGGAGGCCTACACCATTCACCGGCTGCTCGGTGCGGCATGGGCCGCCGAGGGGGACGAACTCACGTTCCGCAAAAACGAGAGCGATCCGCTGCGATGCGGCGCGGTCATTCTCGACGAATGCTCGATGGTTGACATAACGCTTATTCAGGCGCTGTTAAAGGCGCTGCCGAAGGGCTGCCGTCTCGTACTCGTTGGCGACGCCGACCAGCTGCCGAGCGTCGGGCCGGGGAGCTTTTTTCTTGATGTGCTCCGTTCGCACGCGGTTGCGGCGGTGCGCCTGACGGAGATCTTCCGCCAGAGCGGGGAGAGCCGCATCATCCGCAACGCGCACAGCATCAACCGCGGCGAAACGCCGGAGCTGCGCGAAAATAAGGGCGATTTCTTCTTTTTGCAGCGTCCCTCGGGCGAGCGTCTGGCCGCGACCGTGGCCGAGCTTTGCAGCGAACGGCTGCCGCGCGGCATGGGCATCCCGTCCGGCGATATTCAGGTCCTGACGCCGACGCGCAAGGGCGAATCCGGCACCTTCGCGCTCAACGAGCGCTTACAGCAGGTACTCAATCCGCCCGCGCCCGGAAAAAAAGAGAAAATTTTTGGTGAAACTGTGTTCCGGGAGGGCGATCGGGTGATGCAAATCCGGAACAACTATGATATAGTATGGTGTAAAGGCGGCGATACCGCGGCGATCATAGCCGGAGAAATGGCTCCCGGCTCCGCTCCCGAGACCGGCACGGGCATCTTTAACGGCGATCTTGGGACGATATTGCGTATCGACACCGAAAACGAGCTTATCTGGATCGACTTTGACGAAAAGCTCGCATGGTATGGCTTTGAACAGCTCGGCGAGCTGGATCATGCCTTCGCCGTCACGGTGCACAAGGCGCAGGGCAGCGAGTACCGCGCCGTTGTTCTGGCAGCGGGACGAGCCCCGGCACGGCTTTTGAGCCGCGATCTTCTCTATACCGCCGTCACGCGCGCGAGAGAGCTTCTCGTCGTTGTCGGCGAAACCGCGATCGTGCAGGCCATGATCGAAAACGGCCGCAAAACGCGCCGGTACAGCGGGCTGCGCGCCCGTCTGGCCGGAGAGGTCTGATATGAGCTTCAAAGACTTCGTTCTCGACTTTTTCTTCCCGCCGCGCTGCGCGTTCTGCGGCGCGATCCTGGAGAAGAGCGGGGACGGCGTGTGCGAAACCTGCCGCAAAGCGCTGCCGCGCACGGCGGATACCGAGCGAAAATGCGACTTTGTCCGCGCCTATACCGCGCCCTTTTACTATGAACCGCCGGTGCGGCAGGGCATTCTCGCCTACAAGTTTCGCAGCGCCCCGTCGCGCGGAAGGGTTTTCGGCCGGATCCTCGGCGAGGATCTGCTCCGCCGCGGCGCTGACGATTTTGATCTCATCTCGTGGGTGCCCCTGAGCGCGAAGCGCTGTCACCGCCGCGGGTACGATCAGGCGCAGCTTCTTGCGGAAGCGGCGGCGGAGGTCCTTGGAACAAAGGCTGTGCCGCTGCTGCGCAAAGCGCGCGACGTTTCGCCGCAGTCCCGGCTGCGTACTCCGGAGGAGCGCCGGGCGAACATCTCCGGCTGCTATGTTGTCCGAAGTGCGGACGCGGTGCGCGGTAAGAGGATCCTGCTTATCGACGATGTCATCACCACCGGGTCCACGCTTTCCGAATGTGCGCGCATGCTGCTGACCGCCGGGGCTGTGAGCGTCCGCGGCGCGGCGCTTGCCTGTCACCGGGAAGAATAACAGAAGAATTTAATCGCTTTTGATTTGAAGGGAATTTGACTATGCCTATTCTGTCCTCCATCATCGAAAAAGATATTGCCATCGATCTCGGCACCGATACGACCATCCTCTATGTCGCCGGTATCGGCATTCGCTTGCGCGAGCCGACGGTCGTTACGATTGACCGTACGACCGGCCGCGTGCTCAAGGTCGGCGAGGATGCGCGGAAAATGCTCGGCCGCACGCCGGGGAACCTTGTATCCGTCCATCCCATTGCTGCGGGCGTTATCTCCGATTACGACATGACCTGCGAAATGCTGCGCGAATTCATCCGCCGCGTGACGAGCTTCAGCCTCTTCCGCTCGCGCGTGCTCGTGTGCGTGCCGGGCAGCATCACCGGCGTGGAGGAGCGCGCCATTGTGAACGCCGTCATCGAGGCGGGCGGACGAAAAGTGTATCTTGTCCCCTCGGCGGTCGCCACGGCGGTCGGCGCGGGTCTGGACGTGAACCGCGCGGACGGCCATATGATCATCGATATCGGCGGCGGCACAACGGAAGCGGCGGTCGTATCGCTCAACGGCGTGGTGGAGTCGGAATCCATCAAAACGGCGGGCGCGGCGTTTGACGAGGCGATCGTCAAATACGTCCGGCGCAAGCACAACCTGCTCATCGGCATCCGCACGGCGGAGGAGCTCAAAAAGAGCATCGGCTGCGTCAAGGAACGCCCCGAGGTCAGCTATGAGGAGGTCAAGGGCCGCTGCCTGATGACCGGTCTTCCGCGCACCATTACGCTCAACTCCGACGAAATGGTCGAAGCGCTCGCCGAGCCGACGGAGACCATCCTCGAGACCGTCCATATGGTGCTCGAGCGCACGCCGCCGGAGCTGGTAGCGGATATCTCGGAAAACGGCATCGTCATGTCCGGCGGCGGCAGTCTCCTGTACGGCATTGACCGCCTCGTCACCGAACGCACCGGCATCGAAGCGCACGTCGCGGACGACGCGCTCTCCTGCACGGCCTACGGCGCGGGCCGTATGCTCAGCCGTCTCGACTCCATGACCGACGGCATGCAGAATTTCGCCCGCCAGCGCCAGCTCGATAAAACCGGCAACTGAGGTAATTTTTCGACGCACAAAGACCCATCTTCGGATGGGTCTTTTCCTTTTCTCTATGCGGATTATTTCCGGTCATTTCCAAGGCGGAAAAACCCCGATCTGACAGCGCCGAACGACCGCCTTTACTCTCCCGGCAGACTATGCTTGTCCTATATTCTATGGGGGGTAAACGTATGTCATTGGGAGATAAGACCGTGCTGCTGCGAAATCCGTGGAAAGGGGAGACGCTGCGCATCAACCGTCCCGCGGCGGTCAAGGCCGCTTCGCTCGGCACGCATTTCGCGCTGGGCTTTGTGACGGGGTGCGTGCGGGTGTTCGGCTCGTGCGCGCCGTTCGGCGTGGCAATGGCGGCGCGCTCG
>DPHR01000121.1 GCA_003522945.1 Clostridiales bacterium | reverse complement strand
CCTGTTCGAGCTGGGCGTTGAGCGCGTCGATGGCGGCGCGCGCGGAGGCGAGCTTCGCCGCGGTCTCTCCGGCGGCGGTGAGCGTGTCGGCGAGATCGTCCTCGCCCTGCTTGATGGAATCGGAGATGCCGCTCGATGCGCTGAGAAGCTGGTTCGTGCCGGCCTCGACCTTCTCGCGGTTCTCGTCCAGCTCCTTCTGCGCGTCCTCGAGCTGCTTTCTGGCGTCTTCCATCGCCTTGTCGATGGCTTCGGCGATCTTTGCGTTCATTTTGTCGAGCTTGGCCTCGTTGACCTCGATGGTCATTGTCCGCTCGATCATGCCGCCGGTCGTGATGCTTGCCACGCCCGTCGTGCCTTCCAGCGCGGGGATGACGGTGTCCTTGGCAAAGCGAGAGAGCTCGTAGCGGTCCATTTCGGACGAATCGACCGCCGCGACCATCACGGGGATCATGTTCGGGTTGATGCGGATGATGCTCGGCGTGCCGATGGAATCGTCCCAGCGGCCGGTGAGCATCTGCGTTTTCTGCAGAATGTCCACCACGGCGCTGTCCATATTCGTGCTCTGCTCAAACTCCAGTACAAGCATCGAATAGTTCTCCGCCGAGGTGGAGGTCACGGTCTTGATATCATTGAGCGTCGCCATGCTCTGCTCCATCGGCTTGGTGACGACGGCTTCGACCTCCTCCGGCGCGGCGCCCGGATACGTCGTCACCACGACGACGTAGGGGTAGTCCATGTTCGGCATCAGGTCGGGGGTCATCTTGACGTACGACATCACGCCGAACACCAGAATGGCTACCACCGCTACGAACACGGTAAACGGCTTTTTTACGCTGAAGGAAGTCATCGGGCAGGATCCTTTCGGGAATCGAATTCATTCTTTCCATGATAGCACCGCGGCGCCGCAAAATCGTGAATTTTCATTGAATTTTAACGAAAAAACAAGACGCAGCCGGATCTTGGCTGCGTCTTGACAGGGCCTTTATTTGCGGGAGGGGCAGAGCCCCTCTCCTGCGGGGTTTTTCAAGGGGTATCGCAGGGGCGCTGCGCTGCTTTGCCCGGATGTTTCATGCGGCTTTGAGCGTCTTCTTCGCCCGGAGGATCTGCATGACGACGATCGCACCGACAACGACGATGCCGATCACGTCCGTCACCGTGCCGGGGTACACAAGGCACAGGCCGCCGGCGGCGGAGAGGATCCTCAGATACCAGGGAATGCTCCCGCGGTAGTAGCCCTCGAGCGCCATCCCGAGACCGAACATGCCGATGAGCGACGTGATAGCAATCATAATGACCTCCACGACGGTCGTATCGACGAGCACCATCGCGGGGTTGTAGGCGAGAATATACGGGATGATGAACGCTGCGATAGCGAGCTTTGTTGCGTTGAAGGCGGTCTTCATCGGATTTGCGCCCGCAATGGCGGCGCCGGCGTAGGCCGCGAGGGCGACCGGCGGCGTGAGGTCGGCGACGATGCCGAAGTAGAACACAAAGAAGTGCGCCGCGACCGTCGGGATGCCCATCTGTACGAGAATGGGCGCGCAGGTCGTGGCCATGATGCAGTAGTTGGCGGTCGTCGGAACGCCCATGCCGAGCACGATGCAGCAGAGCATTGTGAGGAAGAGCGCGAGGAGCTTCGCGTTGCCGCTAACGCCGATGATGGCGTGCAGGATCTGGTTGGCGAGACCGGTCATCGTGAGACAGCCCGCGACGATGCCCGCCACGCAGCAGGCGACGCCGACCGAGATGCACCCCTGCGTACCGCCGGCCAAAGCTTCAAAGAATTTCTTCGGAGTCATGCGTGTTTCTTTGGAAAACATGCTTACGACGATCGCGGTGACGGTTGCTACCGCGGCGGCAAAGGCCATTGTCCGGCTGCCGGACGAGACGAGATACACAAGGATCACGAGCGGCAGCAGCAGATACGTCTTTTTCAGAAGCGGCATCACGGGAGGCAGCTCGCGGCGGGGCACACCCTGCAGCCCGGATTTCTTCGCCTCGAGATGCACGCAGATGAAAATGCCGGTAAAATACAGCACTGCCGGGAGGATCGCCCGGACGACGATGTTTGAATACGGGAGACTTACGTAGTCTACCATCAGGAACGCCGCCGCGCCCATGATCGGGGGCATGATCTGCCCGCCGGTAGATGCCGCCGCTTCGACCGCACCGGCAAATTCGCCTCTATACCCGGTCTTTTTCATCATCGGGATCGTGACGCTGCCGGTCGTTACGGTGTTTCCGACGGACGAACCGGACACCATGCCGCACAGCGCGCTCGAAATAACGGCGACCTTCGCCGGGCCGCCGGCGGACGAGCCGGCCAGCGAGTTTGCGAGCTGGATGAAGAAATCGGAAATGCCGGTACGCTCAAGAAACGCGCCGAAGATGATGAATACGGCGATGTACTTGGAGCAGACGTTGATCGGCGTGGAGAGAATGCCCGTCTTTTTATAGAAGAGCGAGCAGACGAGCGATTTGAACGCCCCTGCGCCGAGCCCGCGCTTGACGCCGTAGTAGTAGAGCGCGTACGCAATGAAGACGCCCGCCACGATCATGATGGGCACGCCGGTGCTCCGGCGGCAGAGCTCAAAGAGCGCGAGAATGCCGATCACGCCGAGCACGACCTCGTACGTCTTGAGCGCCGGGAGCTGCTGCACGATGGTATTGGCGTTGAAGCAGAAATAGAAGAACGATACCGCGCCGAGCGCCATGATGACCCAGTCGTACCAGGGGATATAGTTCACGCGGAACTCGTGCTTGTGGCTGGGGAAAATGAGAAAGCCTGCGATCAGCAGCCCGCCGACGAACGACGTGAGCCGCACCTCGTCGAGCATCGTGCCAAACAGCGTGACATACACCTCGAAAATGGCGAATGCCGCGAGATACGCCTGCACAGCGATCTTCGGCTTGCCCTCCCAGGCACGGGTATTCGATTCGCGGTCATACTTGCGCATGACTTCGTTGAGATTTTTTGTCGCGTCGTGAGACATGGGGCTACCTCCCGAAAAAAGAATCTTTTACATATGCAAAGGGGAGGAGCAGAGCCCCTCCCCTACGGGAATTCCAGGTTATCCTGTAGGGGCGGGATCTGCTCCGCCCGGGGGGCCTTGCGCCCCCGGTGAGAGGAGACAGCCGGGAGGATCAGCCGGCGGTCTCGACGGTGATGCCGTTTTCGGCAAAGTACTTCGCGGCGCCCGCGGCGAACGGAACGGCGATGCCCTCGGTGGCGAAGGTCAGATCGATGCTGTTGCCTTTCTCGTGCAGGGCGGCGATGTCGTCCTTGCTCTCCATGATGGTCTTGACGATGGTGTAAGCGGTGTCGTCGTCAAGATCGGCGCGGCAGACGAGCGTAGCCTTCACGGTGATGGTGGCGCAGTCCTCGTCAAACCCGGCATAGGTACCGGCGGGCAGAACGAGCTTGGCGTACCACGGGCAGGAAGCGAGCAGCTTTTCCATGTGCGCGTCGTCAAAGCCGATCATGTACACGGTTTTTGAGGCGGCGAGCTCGGTAACGGCCGGGGTCGGAGCGCCGGCGCAGAGGAACGCAGCGTCGATCTTGCCGTCCTTGAGGCTCTCGGTGCTGTCGCCGAAGGACTGGTACACGGGGGAAACATCGTCGATGGTCATGTCGTAGGCGGCGAACACATCGATAGCGTTGAAGTACGTGCCGCTGCCGACGTCGCCGACGCACACGCGCTTGCCGCGCAGGTCTTCCACGGTCTTGAGCGAGGGATCGGTCGTGACGATCTGCACCGTTTCGGGATACAGAGCGCACAGAACGCGGAAGCCGTCGATCTTGCCGGAGTCGGCAAAGGAGTTCGTGCCGTTGTAGGCGTAGGTCATAACGTCGGACTGGACGGTCGCAAGATCGTACATGCCGTCCTGCATGCTCACAAGGTTATCCTTGGAGCCGCCGGTCGCAACGACCGTGAGCTTAACATCGGTCTTCTGTCCGATCACGGTGCCGAGGATGCCGGTGTAGCCGTAATAGGTGCCGCTCTCACCGCCGGTGCCGACGTTCAGCGAAACGGTGCTTGCCGCCGGGGTGTCGGAATCACCCGAGCTGCTCCCGCAGGCGCACAGCGCGAACACCATGCACAGAGCCAAAACCAGAGCCAGAATTTTTTTCATTTTCATTTCCTCCTTTTCATTCTGACGGATGCACTTCCCGCAAAACCGCGAAATTTGCAAGCCGCAGGAAATAACTTTCGTATGAACGCATTATAAACGCTGAAAACGGCGATTGCAAGAACAAATTTGAATTTTAAGAGAAATTATTATGCAAAAAATTTAGCAGAGTAAATCCGGAAACTGTGCAGAACGGCGAAATGCCCCCGCGCCGGTCTCCGGAAAGGATACGGCACGGGGGCATATATGGATGTTCGCCGCCGGAAAAGCGGCGGCGAACTACTATATTTTGTTTTTCAGCAGTAGATATCCACGGCGTGGCGGTGGGAGCGCAGAGTAAGCGTCCGGTGTGCGCCGCCGTCCTCGCCGTCGCGCGTCCAGGGCACGGGCTCCTCAAACGTGACTTTCACGAAGCTCGACTGCGCTACGGTGAGGCACGGGCTGTCGTAGGTCTTGTTCAGCACGCCTGTGAGGATGCTGTTGACCTCCATCACGTCCTTCGGGCGGCGGACGAGCAAAATTTCAAACTTGCCGTCTGAGAGATCGACGAGATCGTCGTTCAGGCGCACCATGCCCGCGACGCTCAGGGAGTTGGACATCGCGCCGTAAATGAATTCACCTTCGACGACGCCGTTTTCGTGCTCAATGACGGCCTTGTAGCTCTTGATGGTGGAAAGGGCGTTCAGCCCGCCGAGCACATACGCCAGATGGCCGAGCGTACGTTTGAGCTCCTGGTCGGTCTTGTAGCTCACCTCGGTGAACGCGCCGAATGCGGCGATATAGGTAAAGAAGCCAACGCCGTCCATCTCGCCGACGTCGTAGTGCAGCGGCGTTCCGGCGAGGATTATTTCCGCGGCGCGCCCCGGCTGGCGCATCGGCAGGCCGAGCGTGTTTGCCACGTCGTTCGCCGTGCCCATCGGGATGTACCCGAGCTTGGGGCGCTTCTCCTGCGGCAGCGTCATCAGGCCCGCGATCGTGTCGGAGAGCGTGCCGTCGCCGCCGAGACAGACGAGCCGCTCGTAGTTCGCGGCGTTCTCTTCGACGATCTTCGACGCCGTGCCCGGCGCGGTCGTATAAAAGACGGTCGGGCAATACCCGTTCAGAGCGAACGTGGATACTGCCGTGCCGAGATTGAGATCAGACATTGACCGCCCGGCGGCGGGGTTCACCAGCATCATTAAGGACTTGGCCATTGTAGATACCTCGCAAAAGTTGTCGTTTCGTTTATGCAGAGGCGCTGCCCTGCCTGCATGGATATTATAATGTATCTTCTCTTAGAATTTATGTCTTTTTTGCAAATTTGCAAAATCTTTATACTCTATAAAAAAACAGTGCGGCAGATATCTGCCGCACTGTCCGGTTTTGAGGATTATTCGCTCAGCGCGTTCATTTTGGAAGCCATGCTGGACTTCTTGCGAGCTGCGTTGTTCTTGTGGAGCAGACCCTTGGATACCGCGCGGTCAACCGTCTTGACAGCGGCTTTGTAGGCAGCCTCGGCGTTCTCCTTATTTCCTTCCGTCGCAGCGGCGTCAAACTTTTTGATCGTGGTCTTGAGCTCAGACTTGTCCGCCTTGTTGCGCTCGGCGCGAACACGGGAGACGAGAACCCTCTTGGCCGAAGACTTGATGTTGGCCATTCTTTAGCCACCTCCTCCATTCAATACTCCTGCGGATTGACGAACCCGCGTTTTGATATTATAAAGGAGGATTCCTGAATTTGCAAGCACTTTTTTCGTTTTCTCCCGAAAAATTTTGCATACTTTTGTGTCTCCTTCAAATACTGACCACAAGATATGGCGCAGGAGGAAAAATTCTTGAAAAAATCTTTCCGAACCGATCTCGCGTGCGAGTCGCGCGACGTATGGCTCCGAACGCGCGGCGCCGCTCTCGCGGGCGTCTCGGCCCGGCAGGAAACACGCGACGGTCTCGGCGTTGAGACCGTGGAGATACTGGACGAGGAAGCTGCCGAAGAGTTATGTAAACCGACGGGACGCTATGTCACGATCTCGCTCGACGCGCTCGTCCGGCGCGAGGAGGACGCCTTCCGCCGCGCCTGCGGCGTGCTCGCGCGCGAGATCCGCACGCAGCTTGCCATGGAGCCGGAAGAGAGCGTTCTTGTTGTCGGTCTGGGGAATCCGGATATTACCCCGGACGCCGTCGGGCCGCTCGCCGCCGAGTGCGTTCTCGTCACGCGCCATTTGAAAACACGGCTCCCGGAAGAGTTCGCGGCGTTTCGCCCGGTGAGCGTTTTCCGTACCGGCGTTCTCGGCACGACCGGCATCGAAAGCGCGGCGCTCGTCCGCGGCGTTGTATCGCTCGTCCGGCCGGATCGTGTGATCGCCGTAGACGCGCTTTCGGCGCGCGAGGCGGC
>DPHR01000054.1:5109-5636 GCA_003522945.1 Clostridiales bacterium | reverse complement strand
GGCGGCTGCGTGCCGGCGGTGCTGGCCGCGGCGGGGTCATAGGAATAGGTATTGCGTGGAATTTCCGGTGAGTATGAGCCGGAAGAGGCGGTGTTTTGCCCGGTTGGAGTATAGGTATAGCCGTTCGACGGCGGAGTGTAAGTATAGTCGCTCACAGGCCGGGTATAGTCGTTCGCCGGAGCCGCGTCGCTCGCGGACGCCGGAGTCGTTACCGGTTCGGTGACCGGTTCGGACGGCAGGGGTTCAACCTTTGCACCGCATTCGGTGCAGAATTTCGCGTCATCAGCGAGCTTTGCACCGCAGTTCGTGCAGAATGCCATGGACGGATTCCTCCTTATTTCCCTCATTTATTTTATTATCCCACAGGAACCGGGAAATAGCAACAGCGAAAAAACACGCCGCTTCGTCAAAAAGCAGCGTGTTTTTATCGTTGTGTGAAATTAAAGGCTCGCCTTGGCCTTCTCGCACAGAGCGGTGAAAGCGGCGGCATCGTGGATCGCGAGCTCGGAGAGCATCTTGCGGTTCAT
>DPHR01000054.1:0-4900 GCA_003522945.1 Clostridiales bacterium | reverse complement strand
CTTCAGGCCGTGCATGAAGGTGGAGTAGTTCATGCCGTTCATCTTGCAGCCGGCGCTGATACGGGTGATCCACAGCTGGCGGAAGTCGCGCTTCTTGAGCTTGCGGCCGACGTAAGCGTAACGGCCGGACTTCATCAGCTGCTGGTTAGCCATCTTATAGTGACGGGACTTGTTTCCCCAATAACCCTTGGCAAGACCCAGCTTTTTATTTCTTCTCTTGCGCGTCATCATCGCGCCTTTGACTCTGGCCATCTTTCAGTCCTCCTTATTTGTACGGAATCATCTGCTTGATCGTGGGCGCGGTGGTGGCGTCCGCGTAGGCGCCCTGACGGAGGCCTCTCTTGCGCTTGGTGCTCTTCTTGTTGAGAATGTGGCTCTTAAAAGCGTGGGCGCGCTTGACCTTGCCGGTCTTGGTGAGATTGAATCTCTTCTTCGCGCCGCTGTGCGATTTCAGTTTCGGCATCTCGGAATATCTCCTTTACTTTTTGTTTGCTTGTTTGTCGGGGGCCTTGGGGGAAAGGAACATGAACATATTCCGTCCCTCCATTTTGGGGTTTTTGTCCATGGTGGCGATCTCGGCACACTGGGCGGCAAAGTTCGTGAGAAGCTGCTCGCCAATGTTGGTGTGCGCCATTTCACGGCCGCGGAAACGCACCGTGACCTTCAGCCGGTCGCCGTCCAGGAGGAATTTCTGTCCGTTTTTCAGCTTGGTATTGAAATCGTTCTCGCCGATGCCCGGGGACATGCGGATCTCCTTGATTTCAATGATGCGCTGATTCTTGCGGGCTTCCTTTTCCTTTTTGGTCTGCTCAAAGCGGAATTTGCCGTAGTCCATGATCTTGCACACGGGCGGCTTTGCCTGCGGAGAGATCAGAACAAGGTCCATCTCCCGCTCTTCAGCGATGCGGAGCGCCTGCTCGCCGGACATAACGCCGAGCTGCTCGCCTTCTTCACTGATCAGGCGAACTTCCGGTTCGCGGATCTCTTCGTTGAGCAAATGATTCTGGGTAGCGATCGTTAAACACCTCCAAATAAGTCGCCGGCGCTGTCGCGCCTTTCCATGCATGCAAAAAAGCGGATACGCAAACCGCATCCGCACACACTCCGGCCCCAAAGACAGAGCCGAAAAATGTTGACCGCGGCGCGCTCTGGGCGGCCGGGTGAGACCGGAAACGATCTGCTTTCTTTTAAGCAGGGATATTATAGCTGCCGGAAACAGAAATGTCAAGAGAAAGCGAAAAGAAAATCCTCACTTTTCCCCCTGTTTTTCCCCCTGCTTTTCAAAATCAAGGCGATCTTAAAAAGTTAAGAAACTGTAAATTTTGTCGTAAATGCTCGTTGGTTTACATAACACCATACGCAAAATGATATAATAAAAATAGAGGGCCCTGAAAAAAACGATCGGAGGACGCAATATGGAGGAGCAAATAACAGAAACGGGAACAGATGGTCTCGCAGCGCCGAGCGCAGACGAGCTTCGGGCCGTGGAAGAGATCAGCGAAGAAGCGTTAGCTGATGCAGAAAACGCCGCGGAAACGGGTGACATTACAGACTCTCTCGGGCTTTACCTGCGGGAGAGCGGAAGGCATGCGCTGCTGACAGCGGAGGAAGAAGTGGAGCTTGCTGCGGCAGCCGCCGCGGGCTGCGAGGCGGCGCGGAACAGGATGATCGAGGCAAATCTGCGGCTGTCCGTTTCAATCGCCAAGCGCTATGTAAATCGCGGTCTCCCACTCTCTGATCTTATCCAGGAGGGGAATCTCGGTTTGATGCGGGCCGTGCAGAAGTTTGATCCGCATCTCGGCTTCAAATTTTCGACTTATGCAACGTGGTGGATACGCCAATCCATTACGCGAGCGATCGCTGACCAGAGCCGTACAATCCGGCTTCCGGTACATATGCATGAAACGCTGAACCGATATCGCGCGGCACTCCAGCGGCTCACGCTTGAACTTGGACGTGAGCCGACCGTTGAGGAGCTTGCCGCTAACATCGGCTGCGATACCGAACGCGTTCGTTCGCTTTCGCAGCTGATCTCTGACACGGTATCCCTCGATGCGCCTGTCGGTGAGGACGGTGAAAGCACCGTCGGCGATTTTCTTGCCGTCAGCGAAGATGCCGCCCCCGAATCCAGGACACTCATGAACGCATTGAGCGAAGATATGAGAAAAGCGCTCTCAACACTTACGGAACGGGAACGCACTGTCATCTGCATGCGCTTCGGTCTTTTCGACGGGCGCGAGCGGACGCTGGAGGAAGTCGGCGAATCGTTTCTCGTTACGCGTGAGCGTATCCGCCAAATCGAGGCAAAAGCGCTTCGCAAGCTCCGTCACCCGGCACGCGCCCGCTATCTGCAGGAATATGCGGCAAGATAAAGAACGAACAGGAAAGATGAGGGATTCCAATGAAAAAAATCATATTGTGGATCGGCGCAGCTTTATGGCTTCTGTTCCTTTGCCTGTCGGCTTATAATTATTACATTTACACTGATTTGCGTCGATTGACAAGGGCACGCGCGGTTCTGCCGGGCGGGAATTCCCTCATACCGCGTCAAAGCCCCTGAGAATACACAAAGTATTCTCAGCCTGTAGAAAAAGCCCAGCCGAAGCCGGACTTTTTCGACAGACTGAAACGGGAAAGAATCGTTTCTTTCCCGTTTCTTTTTTATTCCGTTTTTTCCGCTTCGAGCTGCTTGGCGATCTTCACGATGCGGCTCGTGCCGAGGCGCTCCGCGCCGAGCTCGATGAAGTGTTCGGCATCCTCGACGGACGAGATGCCGCCTGCGGCCTTGACCTTGACGGAGGGAGCGCAGTGCGCGCGCATGAGCGCCACGTCGTCAAACGTCGCGCCGCCCTTCGAGAAGCCGGTGGAGGTCTTGATATACTCCGCGCCGCTCGCCGAGACGATCTCGCAGAGCTTGATCTTTTCCTCGTCCGTGAGCAGGCAGCACTCGATGATGACCTTGAGGAGCTTTCCGCCGCACGCAGCCTTGATGCGGACGATCTCGTCAAGCAGCATGTCCCAGCACTTGTCCTTCACCATGCCGAGATTGATGACCATATCGATCTCGTCCGCGCCGTTTTTCACGGCGTCCTCGGTCTCAAAGACCTTGGCGGCGGTGGTGTTGTAGCCGTTCGGAAAGCCGATGACGGTGCAGATCTTCATCTGTCCGTTTACATACCGCTTGGCTCCCGCCACATGCGCGGGCGGGATACACACGGAGGCGCAGCCGAAGCGGATCGCGTCATCGCACAGAGCGCGGATCTCCGCGGCGGTGCAGTCGGTGCGGAGGAGCGTATGGTCGCAGCGGGCAAGAATGTCTTTTATATCCATGATGTTCTGCCTTTCCTTCTTATTGATGTCTGCATCATATCACACGCGCGTCAAAGAAACAAGGCATTTTGTCCCCGGCGAGTGAATAGGCTATGGCGAGGTGTTACAAATGGATGAAATGCAAACCCACAATCGCGTCATTCTCTGCGGCACGCCGCTTTCTTCCCCGGTTTTTTCCCACGCCAGCCGTCTCGAACCGTTCTACACGTTTCCGCTGGAGGTCGCGCGGCTCTCGGGAACGGTGGACACGATCAACGTTCTTCTCCGCGAGGAGCTTCTGCCGGAGCTCAAGCCGTCACGAGCGGGGCTCATCCGCATTGCGGGCGAGGTGCGCTCGTTCAACAACCACAGCGGCGAGGGCAGCAAGCTCGTTATCAGTGTGTTCGCCCGTGAGCTGTCTCCGCCGGAGTCGCCCGTATGGGTCAACGAGGTTGAGCTGACGGGCACGCTCTGCAAAAGCCCGAACCGCCGCACCACGCCGATGGGACGGGAGATCTGCGATCTGATGCTCGCGGTCAACCGGCTCTACGGGCGAAGCGACTATCTTCCCTGCATCGTCTGGGGGCAGAACGCGCGCCGGGCCGCGCTCTGGGATGTCGGTACGCGCGTACATCTGCTCGGGCGCATCCAGAGCCGCGAGTACATAAAAAATCTCGACGGGCAGGCAGTGCGCCGGACGGCGTACGAAATTTCCGTTTCGGATATCGCGGCGCTCCCGGCGGAATAAAAAAAGCATCCGGAGAGAAATCTCGCCGGATGCTTTTTCGTATGAAATTACTTATTGAAGATCTTGAAGATCGTGTCGAACGGATCCTCGCCGTCCTCTTCCGGGGCGGGAACCGCCGCGGGCTCTTTCTGGGTCTCGGCGCGCTCGCGCGCGTCGGTGAAGAGGTTCGCGTCGCGCGGCTCTTCGATCTTGACGGTCTCGGGCTTTTTCTCGTCAAAGCCGGTGGCGATGACGGTAACGACGATCTCGTCATCGAGAGAATCGTCAAAGCTCGCGCCGAAGATGATGTTGGCTTCCGGATGCGCCGCGCCCTGCACGAGCATGGCGGCCGCCTCGACATCGTCGAGTCCCATTTCCTTGGAGCCGGTGATGTTGATGAGCACGCCGCGCGCGCCGTCGATAGAGGTCTCCATCAGCGGGCTGGAAACGGCCATCTTCGCGGCATCCTCCGCCTTGTTCTTGCCGGCGGCACGGCCCACGCCCATGTGCGCGAGACCGGCGCCCTTCATAACGGCGGTCACGTCGGCAAAGTCGAGGTTGATGAAGCCGGTGTTCTTGATGAGCTCGGAAATGCTGCTCACGGCCTTGATGAGCACGTCGTCCGCGATCTCAAAGGCGTTGGCCAGCGTGACCTTCTCGGGGCTGGCGTATTTCAGACGGTCGTTCGGGATGATGAGGAGGCTGTCCACGCGGCCCATCAGCTCGCTGACGCCCTGCTGCGCCTGCAGCGCGCGGCGGCGGCCCTCCCAGGAGAACGGACGCGTCACAACGCCGACGGTGAGGATGCCGGCATCCTTCGCGGCCTCAGCCACGACCGGAGCCGCGCCCGTGCCGGTGCCGCCG
>DPHR01000155.1:11877-23187 GCA_003522945.1 Clostridiales bacterium | reverse complement strand
TAAACTACGCGAGCGGCGCCCGCGCCGCGGCGCTCGCGCAGGCGCGCGCCGTGTCCGGCGTAGCGGAGGTATGGCTCTATTCCGCTGAGCCGTGCCGGGACGCCGCGCTCCGACAGGAATTCCGGCTGCTTGAGATCCCCGACGGAGGTGGGCTGCGGCTGCTCTCACGCCCGACGCGGCAGGTGCTGCGCGACGGGGACGTATCCTTCGCCGGAAAGCTTCTCCGGCTCGCCTACGCGGTGCTCGCGCACATCGGGCTCGAGTCCGTGCTGCCGAAAGCGCTGCTGCGGCGGAACATGGCCGCGGCGTTTGAGACCTTCGACACAATCTTCGTCGTGAGCGAGGCCTCCAAAATGCGGGAATTTGTCTCCCGCTGCCGCCATCCGGGAAAGATCCAGTGGATCCATACGGACTACGCCGCCTGGCGGGAGCTGAACGAATGGACGCGCGCCGTTACGAAAAACGACGCCGCGCTCTATCGCCGGTTCGACGCGATCGTCTGTCTCAACAAGACGCTGCGCGAGAAGTTTCTCGCCGTATATCCGCAGTTTGCGGACAAGACGCTCGCCGTGCCGAACCCGGTGTTCCGCGGCGAGATACGCGAGCGCGCCAAAGCGCCGCTCACGGTACCGGTGGACGAGCGGGTCTGCAATCTCATCACCATCGGGCGGCTCGAGCGCGAAAAGCGCTATGACCGGCTGCTCGATATCGCCGCGGAGCTGAAAAAGCGCGGCTTCGCGTTCCGCTGGTACTTTGCCGGCAGCGGGCCGCTGTACGAGGATATCCGGCGGCGGCGCGACGCGCTCGGTCTCGGCCCGTGCGTGACGCTGACCGGATATATGGAAAACCCGTGTCCCCTGCTCGCGCGGTGCAATGCGCTCGTGCTCTTTTCGGAGTATGAGGGCACGCCCGTCACGATCGATGAGGCCAAAACGCTCGGCGTGCCGGTGATTGCCAACGATGTTGGCGGAGTAAGGGAGATGCTGGAGGACGGGCGGTACGGCAAAATTACAGGCGGCGACGACAGCTTTATCAAACTTATCACTCAGCTATAGAAGGAGATCCAAGGATGGCGAAAATTATTTTTACGGTCGACAACATAAACTACAAAGGCGGCGGACATTTCGCCACGTTTAAGATCGCCAACTATCTTTGCAGCTGCGGCCACGGGGTCATTTTGTACTCTCCCGTTAAAGCGGAAGCATCGGTGCGCGCGGAGCTTGCTGACGGAATCGTGGTCTCACAAAGAGCCTCTTTTTCCGATGCCGACTATATCGTCGTTCCGTTTGAGAATTCAGCCTTCTTTGAAAAAATCGCAAACCTCAAAACCCGCGCAAAGAAGATCCAGTGGATACACATCGATTACGACGTCTGGAAGAACGTCGTGCAGGACGATACGGAGCGCAGAAGGCGGCTGCTCACAGCCTATGACAGGATCGTTTTTGTTTCGGAACATAACCGGAACAACTTTTTGAAGTATTTCCCCGAACACGCAGAAAAAAGCACGGTAGTATACAATTTCGTAGATTCTGACAAAATCCGCGCTATGGCAGCCGATGCAGTCGATGCGGAACTTTTCTCTAAGAAAACGTCCAATTCGCTGACCGTTGTTCTGCCCGGACGGCTGGAAGAGCAGAAAGCCTTTCACCGGATGCTGGACGCCGCCAAAGTACTGAAAGAGCGTGGATTGAATATTGAATGGCTGATTTTAGGACGCGGATATGAATACGATTCCCTTCTGCAGAAGAAGGAGCGCTACGGTCTGGACAATGTGCATTTTCTTGGCTTTCGGCAAAATCCGTATTCCTACATGAGAGCCGCCGACGTAACGGCGATTTTATCGGAATACGAAGGTCTCGCTCTCACCGTAGCAGAGAGCCTTACCGCCGGAACGCCGGTGCTGTCCACCCGCACCGGCGGTGTGGCGGAACTGCTTCCGGACGAATACGGCTGGATTATAGAAAATGACCTTTTGTCGATTATAGACGGAATGACCGCCATTTACGATGACCGGAAATTGCTGGAAGAAAAGAGAACTGCTCTTCGCTCCTATGCGTACAACAACGAACGAATCAAAGAAAGTCTGGACGCACTTTTCCAGACATCCGAAGAAAGAGGCCGCGCCGTGATGAACACGCAAACTATCTACTCCTCTAAAACGCCGGATATTTCCGTCATTATCCCGGTATACAACACCGCTGACTATCTCCCGGAGTGCCTTGACTCTGTGGTGGGACAGACTTTCGATAGCTTTGAGATCATTATCGTTAATGACGGCTCGACAGACAAGTCGCAGACGATCATCGATGACTATGTATATCAGTTTTCTGACCGCATCCGGGCGTTCACCATACCGAACGGCGGGCTGGGCAACGCGCGCAATTACGGTATCGGCAAAGCCCGCGGAAAATATCTCGCATTCGTTGATTCCGACGATTTTATCCACTGCGATATGCTCAAAAAAATGTATGAAGCCGCACGGCAGCACAATGCCGACTGCGTGATGGCGGATTATATCGCCTTCTGGGACGACGGGCGGGAAGAGCTCGTCCGCTCCGTTGAGTTTCCCGACGCTGGACGGCCGGATATTATGAAATACTCCGTCAAGTACGGCACAGTGAATATCTGCACAAAGCTGGTCGCGCGCGAGCTTTTCGATATCATCCGCTTCCCTGCCGGATTCTACGAGGATCTCGCCACGACGCCGATCCTTCTGAGCTGGGCCAAAAACGTCTCCTATCTCCGCGAGGGGCTCTATTTCTACCGCCAGCGCGTCGGTTCCATCACGTCGATAAAATCCGGCGACAAGCGCCTGCTCGACTGCTATGCCGCGTGGGATCGTATCCGCGAACACGCCAACCCTCTCTTTGAAAAGGAAATACAGTTTGCGGTATACTGGAGCCTCAACTTTTTCTGCACCAATTTTCTCGATGACTTCACAAAGCAGTCCAAGGATTACTATGACCGGAACCGGGACTATTTCCGCGGAAACGCATATATTGCCGACGCGATCCGTGAAGAGACATTTCTGGATTTTGAGCATCTGGACACGATCCCGAAAATCATCCATTACTGCTGGTTCGGCAACGGGGAGAAAAGCGAGCTCATTCAAAAATGCATGGATTCCTGGAAGAAGTACGCCCCGGATTTTGAGATCATGGAGTGGAATGAATCCAATTGCAACATTCACACAAACCGGTATGTGGAAGAAGCGTACGAAAAGAAGCAGTATGCCTTTGTTTCCGATTATTTTCGGTTAAAGGCGCTGTACGATCACGGTGGCGTTTACATGGATACAGACATGGAACTTCATCAGCCGTTGGAAAGTTTTCTCTATGCGAAATCGTTCTTTGCTTTTGAAACGCCTCTCTTCATTCACGCCGGTATTTTGGGTGCCGAAAAAAACTGCGGGCTCATTGGCGAACTGCGCCGCTCGTATGAAGAAGACACTTTCGATCTGACAGAGTGTCCCGGAGAGGACTTCACGATCCCACGCCGTCTTACGCAGCTTCTCATCAAACGGACGAACCTGCAATTGAACGGAAAATCACAGCTTTTGGAAGGCAACATCCGTGTATTCAGCGCCAATCGTATGACTGTGAATATGCACGACGGGAGATGTGTCTGCGAGCACCATTACGAGGGCAGTTGGCTAAGAAAGGATAATGGTCCAGCTCCGGATTATACATACGAAGTTTTGAAGCACTACTTCACATGGGATCTGCTGCACGGAGACAACGACATATCTCTCCCCGGTGATACGGCGCAGCTTCTCGCCTACTATAAAAGCGAATGTGATCGCTACGAAAACTCCACCTGCTGGAAAATCACCAAGCCGCTCCGCATTCTCGGAGATTTTCTGAAAAAGATTTTCCGGCGCAACAAAGTCTCCTGACCGGGACATATTACCGGGGTACAGGTTATGAAAAAAACAAAAACTATCTCGCATTGCCGGCCATTGTTCTGGCTGCGCTTTATCTCACCTTTCTGGTCAACCTCCAAACACTGGAGACCGCGATGCAGCGGGTGTTTATCTTCTGCTATTTCGTGGTCATGGGCGTGCTGGCATGCTTTTTGAAGGGCAAATACGCCGAGGGAAAGCCGTTTCCGCTCCAAAGCCGGATCGCTGCGGCGCTGCTCGCCGCGCTGCTCGTCGGCGCGGGCTGGAACACATTTCTGCCGCATGTGCGCTTCCCGCTGGAAGGCTCGCACATGTACGCGCTTTGGGAAAAGCTGCTCTATACGCTCGGCGCGTGGTGCGTTGTGTTCTATTTTGCGCAGCTCGCGCTGCTGTTTCTCGCCCGCCCCATGGAAAAGCGCGGCTGGACGGAGCGGCAGAAAGTGCTCGCCTTTCTTCTCATGGGAAACTTTGTGTTTCTCTTTTTCACGAGCGAGCGCATCCAGCCGACGCATGTGACGCAGGGCTTTCTCCTGCTGCTGACGGTCGCTTCCGTCTGGTGCTTCAACCGGAAGAGCGGCTGTATGGAAAAGTACCGCACAAAGGGCTCCCGTGCCGCCATTGGGATAATCGCCGTTTATGCCTCGCTTGCGAGCTTCGCGCAGCGGTTCTTTCTTAATGGCAATACCCGGATGCATTTCTCGCTGCCGGGACTCTTTTATGTTTTGAGCGGTATTCTCTGGTTCATCCCCGTTATCTGGCTGCTGCTGTTCGCGCTGGAATGGCTCTCCGCCCGCCCCCGCACGCTGCCGAAGCCGGGAAGCCGGAAGAAGGCGCTGTGCGTTCTTCTTATTGCACTGCTTCTCTGTCAGGTCTTTGTGCTCTGGGTCGAATGGCCGGGCGGATTTCCGCTCGACGCCATTGATCAATATCATCAAGCCCTGGGGGATTACGGGATGAGCGACAACCATCCGTTTCTCTGCACGATGCTGGAGCGGATCGTTCTGACCGTTATCCCCCATCCCGCCGCGCTCACGGCGGTGCAGCTGCTGCTCTTCTCGCTCGTGCTGTGCGCGTTCCTCATGATGGGGTACGACCGCGGCATGCCGCTGCCGCTGCTCGTATTTCTCGGGTGCTTCTTTGCGCTGATGCCGAATCAGGTGCTCAGCTGGACGAACGTACTAAAGGATTTTCCGTTCACGCTCGCGCTGCTGTGGGGTACATATCTCCTTTTGCAGCTTGCGCTCGATACGCCGCGCAGCCGGAAATGGCCGTTTTACGTCTGTCTTGCGCTGGACATCTTTCTCGTGTCCCTCCTGCGGCACAACGGTGCCGCGCCCGCGGCGGCGATGATCGTTTTCTGTATCGTGCTCACCGTCCGGCGCTATGAGCAGGTGAAGCTCCGCGCGCTTACGGCGGCGGTACTTGCCGCGGTGTCGTTCGGCGTATTCAAGGGGCCGGTCATGACGGCACTCAATGTTGCGCCGGTGTCGCTCTCGCCGTTCACGACGCTTTTCTGCGCCGTCGGCTCGTGCGTGACTAAGGATCTGCCGCTCTCCGAGGAAGCGGACGCGATTTTGGAAAAGGCGCTCCCGCTCGAGGACTGGCACGATTATTACGCCCGCTATTACGGCCATGATTTCTATTACTGGGGCCGTCCGGAGGGGAGCGTTCCCTATACGCCGACGGAGGTAACGACGCCGGATATCCTCCGGGTCTACGGCGAAGCGCTATGCAAGTATCCGGATGTGATACTAAAGGACCGCATCGATGGGTGCGACATTCTCTGGGATGTCGCGGAACCGGAGGACAGCTTCAACGCAAAGTCCTTCTGTCTTGTGTATGACCGGGACTGGATGGCGCAGTACGTCGATATGAACGATTACTACGATACGGACGACGGCGTGCTCCGCGATTACCGGCAGAACTTCTTCACCAAAGCCTACCTCCGGCTGACCGGAACGCCCCGGAACAGCGTGCTGGACATTCTGCTCTGGCGCACGGGCGCGTATCTGATCGCGTTCTGGGTGCTGCTGCTCTTCTGGCGGAAAAACGGTATGCAGCGTTTCCGCTCCGCAGCCGTGCCGTTCCTCGGCAATCTTATCATCTCCGTGCTGTATGTTTACCACCAGAGCTTCCGGTACGTCTACTTCGTGCAGGTGTGCGTGCTCGCGCTCCTCTTCGCCACGGTCGTGTGCAGACCGCGGCCGCCGCAGCCGGAAGAAGAATAAAAAATGACCGCCGCGCTTCCGGTGTTTCGGAAACGCGGCGGTCGATTTTCTCAGGAGTCTTTTTTATCGACGCGGTATTTTTTCTTGAAGAAGCTCGCGCGGATGCCGAGCTCCTTGCCCTTGACGAGGCGGGCGAAGTTCTTCCGGTGCTTCCAGAAGATGAGTGCGACCGTGGCGGCCATGATCGCAATGTCCCAGCCGCTCCGTCCCGTGAGGATGCACCAGACGAGATACCCCACGCTCGCCGAGAGCGTGCCGATGAACATATAGTCCGTGATGAACGTGATGACCGCGACGCCCGCCACAAGGATGAGAAACAGCCGCCAGTCGAGTGCGAGCGCGCTGCCGAGCAGCACCGCGATGCCCTTGCCTCCCTGGAATTCCAGATAGAACGGATAGAGATGCCCCGCCACGCACGCCGCCATCGTCACGGTCTGGATGGAGGGCGAGCTGTGGAACAGAAATCCCGCCAGCCATACCATGAGCGCCGATTTGAGCGCGTCGCACAGAAACACGACCGCCGCGACGCCCGACCCCATCGTCCGCCCGGCGTTCGTCGTCCCGGCGTTGCCGGAGCCCTTCGTGCGGATATCAAAGCCGCGCTTCTTCGCCAGCAGCCACGCAAAATTCACCGCTCCGGCCAGATAGCCCGCGAGAATGCAGAACACATACGGAAGAACGGTTTTCAAAAAAGTCTGCATGAATGCGATCCTTTCGCAGATACATAAAGAAATTTATATACTTTGGCATACTACTATGTGATATCACAGTATAAAGATTTTGTCAACGAACATATCCGCGCTATTGTCTTTTTCGGCAGAAAGGTACTTGCGTTTCCGCGCCTCAGCGGGTAAACTGTATCTGTATTTAAATTATGTAACCCAATTCAATACGGAGGTAGTATATGTACTGCACAAAAAAAATTGCGTCGGATCTTGTCTGGGTCGGCGCGAACGACCGCCGTCTCGCCATGTTTGAGGGCGTATATTCCGTTCCGGCGGGCGTTTCCTATAACTCCTATCTTCTCACAGACGAGAAGACCGTCCTCTTCGACACGGTCGATAAGGCCGTGAGCCGCACCTTCTTTGAAAATCTGGAGCACGAGCTCGGCGGGCGGCCGCTCGACTATGTGATCGTACACCACATGGAACCGGACCACTCCGCCACGCTCTCGGAGCTGCTGCTGCGCCACCCGGAAACCACGGTCGTCTGCAACGACAAGACCGCCGTGATGATCGCGCAGTTTTTCGGCAAGGACGCCGTGAAGAACATGCATCTCGTCAAGGAGGGCGACGTGCTCTCCGCGGGCGCGCACGAGCTCACGTTCTATCTTGCCCCGATGATCCACTGGCCGGAGGTCATGATGACCTACGACAAGAGCGCGCACACGCTCTTCACCGCGGACGCCTTCGGCGTTTTCGGCGCGCTCAACGGCGCGATCTTCGCCGACGAGGTGGATTTTGACCGCGACTATCTCAAGGAGGCGCGCCGGTACTATACGAACATCGTCGGCAAATACGGCGTGCAGGTGCAGAATCTCTTCAAGAAGATCGCGGGTCTGGACATTCAGATGCTCTGCCCGCTGCACGGCTTCGTCTGGCGGCGTGATCTCGGATATATTCTGGAAAAGTACAACCTCTGGAGCACCTATACGCCGGAGGACAAGGGCGTGATGATCGCGTACGCCTCGATCTACGGCAACACGGAAAACGCCGCCGAGATCCTCGCCTCGAAGCTGCGCGAGCGCGGTGTGCGCACCGCGATGTACGACGTGTCCGTCACCCCGGCCTCGGACATCATTGCCGAGTGCTTCCGGTGGAGCCATCTGGTGTTTGCCTCGGCGACGTACAACGGCGGCATTTTCGTCACGATGGACGAGCTGCTGCGCGATATTGCCGCGCACAATCTCCAGAAGCGCACCGTCGCTTTTATGGAAAACGGCACGTGGGCGCCCGTCAGCGCGCGGCAGATGGCGGCGATCCTCGCTCCGCTCAAGAACATGACGGTGCTCGAGCAGAGCGTCGCGATCCGCTCCTCGCTCACCGAAGGGCAGCTCGCCGAGATCGAAGCGCTCGCCGATGTGATCGCGGAGGGCATCCGGTAAAAACTGGCAACGAAAAATAACAAAAATTCCGAGTGCGGAGGAAACCTTTTGACCCCGCCGCGCGTCTTATAGTCAGAAAGCAAGCGGCAGGGCTATGCGCCGCGCCGTTTTCAAGGAGGTACTTTGTTATGACAAAGAAACTGATGGCTCTTCTGCTCGCCGTGCTGATGGCAGTATCGCTGCTGCCCATGCCGGCGATGGCAGGCGACGCCCAAGTCATCACGGACCTTTCGGGCATTTCCGCGGGAGGATCCTATGTTGTCGATAAATCCGTCAAGGATATCGTCCTCTCCGCGCCGCTTACGCTCGACAAGGACGTGACGCTCGAGCTGACCGGTCAGACGGTCACGCTCAAGCTCGCCGACGGCGAGAGCTATGCCGACGCTTCCGTTTTCCATGTGGAGAGCGGCAGTCTGACGCTCAAGGGCTCCGGCACGGTCAAGGTGCCGGATAACGCCTCCGGCGTCGTTGTCGCGAAGGACGCCGCCGTGACCATTTCGGGCGAGGTCGGCATCTCCGGCGGCGCTTCCGGCGTGAAGGCCGTTGTCGGCGCTTCCGGCGTGAAGATCCGCGTGAATACGCTCGGCAAGATCGAGTCGGCAAACGGCATCAACCTGTCCGGCGCTTCCGGTGAGATCAAGATCGCCTCCGGCACGGTCAAGGGCAGCGTCTGCGCCATTGCCCCCGATAAGGACAACGCGCTCACGCTCGGCAAGATGCTCGACGGCTCCACGCTCTACATCGGCGGCACGGCCGCCACGGAGGAGCAGCTCGCCGCTGCTCCCACCGCCGAAATGAAGGAGCTTGTTTTTGACGACGGCAAAGCCCCCGCGCTGACTATTTCCTCCGCCGTGCGCACCTCGGAGACCGAGGGCAGCGTCACCTTCACCGCCGCGAAGGCCGGTACATACTACTACCAGCTCGACGGCGAACCCGCTTCCGCGGCGGACATCATGAAGGACGAGGCGAAGGCCGAGCTCGTCCGCGGCGCGAACACGATCTCTCTCAAGGATCTCGACGCCAAAGCCCACACCGTCTACATTGCCGCGAAGGACGCCTTCGGCCATACGACCGAGCTTCTGACCGCAGCGATCCCCGCGGTGCTCGCCGCGCCGACCGCCCCCGTCTGGGACGGCAAGAAGGCCGCATGGACCGGCGTGGAGGGTGTGAATGATTACACCGTGCAGCTCTATCTGGGCTCCGACGCCTACGGCGATCCCATCCCCGTGAATGGTGCGTCCGCTACGGATGATCTCTCCGACGTGATGAAGGACGACGGCGTTTACACGTTCGCCGTGCGTTCCGTCGGCGCGAACACCGTCGGCGCGTGGTCTGAGCGCAGCGCCGAAACGGTGCGCGACACCGCCGCCCCCATCCTCACGGTGCCGGCCGACGGCGTCAAGCGCACGGCGCAGGACACCGCCACCGTCGCCTTCGTCTCCAACGAGGACGGCAAGCTTTACTATGTTCTCAACGACGATGCCGCCGATGTATTCACCTCCGGCAGCACCATGGCGCTCACGAAGGGCGAGGACAACACGCTCACGCTCACCGGCCTTGCCGACAGCGCCGCCGTCGTCGTCCACTACGCCGCCGAGGACGGTCTCGGAAACCGCGGCGAAGTGCAGACCGTGACCGTGCCGCTCTATCTCGCGGCCCCCGCCACGCTCACCTGGGTGAACGGCACCTCCACCGCGATGTGGTCGGAAGTCCCCGGCGCTGCGTCCTACTGCGTGCAGCTTTATAAGGACGGCGCGGAGGTCACGCCTGCCGTTACCGCGGATACGACCAGCTACACCTTCACGCTGGAAGAGTCCGGCTCCTACACCTTCAAGGTGCAGGCTCTCAACGGCGATATTCTGAGCGCGTGGTCGGAAGCGAGCGGCGCTCTCGCCATCGATAAGACCGCGCCCGCCGTCTCCGGCGAGAGCGCGAGCCGCACGGACGCTTCCAACGGCTCCGTGACCTTCACCTCCGACGAGGCCGGCAAGGCCTACTACATCGTCGGCGGCGAGAAGCCTACGCAGGATGCTCTTCTTGCCTCGGCAAATGTGAAGGACATCGCCTCCGGCGAAACGAAGATCGATCTCTCCGGTCTCGGCGCCGAAGCAACGAACGTGTATCTTATGGTCGTGGACGCCGCCGGGAACAAGAGCGACATTAAGACCGTGAAAGTTCCCGTGTATCTCGCAAAGCCCACCACGATCACCTGGGTCAACAACACCGCGACCGCCATGTGGAACGCCGTGTCCGGCGCGGAAGCCTATAACATCCAGCTTCTCCGCGACGGCAGCGATTACGGCAACGTGATCGTCGTCAACGGCGGCTCCGTTACGACCTCGGACCTTGCGCCCCACATGAACGACGACGGCGTTTACACCTTCCGCGTGCAGGCGGCCGCCGCCGGAACGCAGAGCGAGTGGTCGGACGCTTCCGCCACGAGCTATAAGCGCGACACCCAGAAGCCCACCATCAAGGGCGAGCCCTCCAAGCGCATCGACGCGAAGACCGCGGAGTTCTACTTCACCTCCTCCGAAGATGGAACGTATTACTACATGGTTGGCAGCGTGAACGGCGGTGTTCCGACCGCCGAGCAGATCGCCGACGACAAGAACCCGCACGGCGGCTGCACCAACGTCCGCACCACCATCAACCTCAAAGATATCGCCGATACGAACGCCCGCAAGGTCTATGTCGTTGTGCGCGATAAGAGCGGCAATCTGAGCGACGTGTTCACGATCACCGTTCCCGCCTACAGCGCGCAGCCGACGCCCACCCCGACGCCGGCCCCGACCGCAACGCCGACGCCCGCTCCCAAGACCTACACCGTGACGCTCCAGGGCGGCACCGGCTATACCATTGCCGCGACCGGCGGCTCCAAGAGCCCCGTAAACGCCGGCGGCAGCTTCTCCTTCACCGTAACGCCCGGCAACGGCTACACCCGCGGCAACGGCTTTTCCGTAAAGGCCAACGGCACGACGCTCACGAGCAACAACGGCGTTTACACCATCAGCAACATCAACGCCAACCAGACCGTCAGCGTGTCCGGCATTGTGAAGAGACAGAACACCGGCGGC
>DPHR01000155.1:10539-11629 GCA_003522945.1 Clostridiales bacterium | reverse complement strand
CCCGCCGCGCCCGCCATCACCACCACGACGCTCGCCGCGGCCACGATGGGCAAGGAATACCGCCAGCAGATCACCGCCACCGGCGGCACGCCGATCACCTGGTCCTACAGCGGCACGCTGCCCGACGGCATGACGCTCGCGGCCAACACCGGTATTCTCTCCGGCACGCCCACGCAGGAAGGCTCTTTCCGCTTCGCCGTGAAAGCGACGAACTCCACCGGCTTCTCCACGCGGCAGATGACGCTCGTCGTCGCCGGCAGTGAGTACACCGTCACCAAAGGCGCAAACAGCGAATGGACGCAGGGCGGAGACAAGGGCATTGAATTCTCCGGCAGCGGCAAGGGCACCTTCACCGTGAAGGTGGACGGCGCCGCGGTCGCCGCCGGGAAATACACCGCCTCCGCGGACGGCTCCACCGTCACGCTCAAACCGGAATATCTCGACACGCTCGCCGCGGGCTCCCACACTGTGACGCTCGTCTACGGCGACGGCAGCGCGAAGGCCAAGTTCACCATCAAGGCGAAGGATAAGACCGTTGCCCCGACCGTTTCCTCCCAGCCCGCGAGCGCGTCCGTCAACGCGGACAGCTCCGCCACGTTCACCGTGACGGCGAGCGGCACCACGCCGCTGCTCTGCCAGTGGCAGGTGGACAAAAACGACGGCAGCGGCTGGACGGATATCTCCGGCGCGGTGAACGCGAGCTACACCGTCGAAAAGGTCACCGCCGAGCAGAACGGCTGGAAGTACCGCTGCGTGATCAAAAACGCTGCCGGTTCCGTTGAGAGCAACGCCGCGACGCTCACCGTGAAGGAAGCCATCGGCGACGTGAAGAAAAACGACGACACCAAGGACACCGCGGCGTCCGGCGGTCTCGGCCGCATCCTTCTCATCACGGGCATCATCGTGGCCGTCCTGGCACTCGGCGCGGGTCTGTACTTCTACTTCCGCCGCCGCAGCGCCTCCCGCTACACGGAGGACGATACCGCCTGGAGAAAGTGATCCGGAAATAAACCAATACGCAAGGGCCGCCCCTTATCGGGGCGGTCCTTGAGCTTGTCAAAAAAGGATTTTTGACAAGCTCTCAAACGAG
>DPHR01000155.1:0-10242 GCA_003522945.1 Clostridiales bacterium | reverse complement strand
GCGAGGCTTTTTCGACAGGCTGAAGGCCGCCCCTTATCGGGGCGGCCCTGATTTTTTCCGCCTCTCGCATAGACTTTTTTCTGTCGGCCTTTTACCGGGCTGTGAAACCGTAAATCTGTGCAGTATGCGGCGGGATCGTGGGCGGCAGGGTGCTTTGCTTGGCATTATGAATAGTATTTATTTTACCGCTTGACATTTTCGGATTTATGAATTAATATTCAATCACAAGTTAAATATATCGCCTTCCGCATCACCGGGTGCGGGTCAAAAAGACGTCCGGGCAATTCCGCAGGTACGGCGCACATGCGCTATAAGGAATGCCCCGGACGCCTTTTGCTTTATCCGGGCTGCAGCGGGCGGAAAGGAGAATTTTTATGTACATCAAGCCGTTTGCCGTAGAGGAATGGATGAACGAATGGGAGGTCGGCGCGCGATACAACATCGCGGAGACGTGCGTCGATTCCGTGTCGCTCAACGAGCTGTTCGCGCTGACCGGCGAGGACAAGGCCGCCTTTCTGGAGAATCTCGCCGCGCGCCGGCTGACCTACGGCGACATTGAAGGCGCGCCCGCGTTCCGGCAGGGCATCTGCTCGCTTTATAAAACGGTCAAGCCCGAAAACATCGTCACAACGCACGGCGCGGCGGGCGCGAACCACCATGTGTTCTGCTCGCTCGTATCGCCGGGTGACCTCGTCATCAGCGTTCTGCCGACGTACCAGCAGCTCTACTCCATCCCCGAATCGCTTGGCGCAAAGGTAAAGATTCTCCCCCTGAGCCGCGAAAACGGGTATCTCCCCGATCTTGACGCGCTGCGCGCGCTCGCCGTGCCGGGGACAAAAATGATCTGCATCAACAACCCCAACAATCCGACCGGCGCGCTCATGAGCCGCGATATGCTCGAAGAGATCGTGCAGATCGCGCGCGAGGCGGGCGCGTATATTCTCTGCGACGAGGTATACCGCCATCTCTCCCAGACCGACGTGTGGAGCGAGTCCATCGCGGATCTTTACGAAAAGGGCATCTCCGTGAGCAGCATGTCAAAGGTCTTCTCTCTTGCCGGGCTGCGGCTCGGCTGGATCGCCACGCGCGACAAGGACGCGCTCCGCGCGCTCGTCTCTCACCGTGATTACGATCTCATCAGCGGCGGCATGATCGACGAGGCCATTGCCGCGCTCGCGCTCAAGCACAGCGATAAAATGCTCGCGCGCAGCCGCGCCATCGTGCGGGAAAATCTCGCCATTCTGGACAATTGGGTCGCCGGAGAAAAGCACGCGAGCTACGTCAAGCCCCTCGGCGGCACGACGGCGCTCGTCTACTACGATTTCGACATTCCCTCCTATGAGCTGTGCGAGGAGATGTACCATAAGACCGGTGCGTTCGTCACGCCGGGCGACTGCTTTGAGCAGCCGAAGAGCATGCGCATCGGCTATGCCTACGGCAAGGAAGCGCTCGTGAAAGGGCTGAAGGCTGTGAGCGAGTACTTTGCGTGGAAGGAAAAGGAGCTGGAAAAATGAGCGCCATCCGCGTCATCGGACGGGAGGATATCCAGAAGGTGTTCACCGTGACCGCGGCGCTCCGCGCCGTAGAGAGCGCCTACGCCGGGAAATCCGCCGGAACGGGCCGCGTGTGGCCGATGGTATTCCATGAGTTTGACCCCGGCCACGCCGATCTCGACATCAAATCCGGCGATCTCGAAAGCGCGGGCGTATACGGTCTGAAGGTCGTTTCATGGTATGACTCGAACGCGGAAAAGGCGCTCCCGGCGCTTTTCGGCACGTCGCTCCTCTTTGATCTTGTCACCGGCGAGCCGAAGGCACTTTTGAACGCCGGGCCGATCACAGCGCTGCGCACCGGCGCGGCAGCCGCCGTCGGCGCAAAATATCTCGCGCGTAAGGATGCAAAAACGCTTACGATCGTCGGCTGCGGCGAGCTCTGCCCGTATCTTGCCGCGGCCGCGCTCGCGACGATCCCGTCCCTCAATACCGTGTATCTCACAAACCCGCACCGCCCCGAAAAGGCCGCCGAGCGGCTCGCCGCTGTGACAGCGGCAACGGACGCGCTGCTCAAGGCATGCGGTCATGCCCGTACCGCTGCGATCAACGCCGCGGCAGATGCGGCATCCGCCGTCGGAGAAAGCGACATCGTTTTCACCGCCACCTGCGCCAAGGCGCCGGTCGTGAAAAGCGCCTGGGTCAAGCCCGGTACGCATGTAAGCTGCATCGGCGCCGACCTGCCCGGCAAGCAGGAGGTCGAATCGGCGGTGCTCGCCCGCGCCGCCGTCTACGGCGACGATACGGCGCAGTGCTTCGCCGTCGGCGAATGCGAGCTGCCGCACAAAGAGGGCGTCCTCCCCGCTCTCGCCGGGGAGCTTGGCGAGGTCATTCTCGGCGAAAAGGCCGGACGGACGAGCGATGCGGAGATCACCGTTTTCGACTCCACCGGCATCGCTCTGCAGGACATTGCCTCCGCCGCAGTCATTCTCAATGCCTGCGAAAAGCAGGGACTCGGCACGGTCTGCGAAATATAAACCAGAAAACCCTCGCCCCGGACGCATCGTCCGGGGCGAGGGTTTTCTGTAATTGCAATTATTCAACGCGGCCTTCCATACCCGAGACCTGAGGAAAAATGTCAAAATGAATAGGAAAATGGCAGATAACGCTTGCGGAACCATGCCAGATGTTATATAATTTGACATAGTTCCGCAAGGCACGTAAAAAGGAGGATGAGAAATTGATGAAAAAAGCACTTCACAAGCTGACTCTCGCAGTACTTATCGCCGCGTTTATTCTGACTTTGGCCGGATGCGGTTCCGACGATACCCTGAAAAAGAACATCACAGGAAGCTGGACCTGCCGCGGGATCGACGTGACAGACAGTATCATGGAGGGAATGCGCGAGGAAGCCGGCAGCGATGCCGAAGTAGAGGCGCTCATCAGCAATCTGAATGTCGGCCTGCTGACGGTGGACTATCTTCTCGATATCCGCGAGGACGGCACATTCGTTCTTTCGGTCGATCAGAGTTCTGCCGGAAAGATGGCCGATCAGCTTTCCGACGCAGTGGCTGACGCAATGTATACCTATATAGAAGCCGAGTTGGAAAAACTTGCAAACGAAAGCGGCATGACGCTGGATACGCTGATGAGTGTCCTCGGCTGCAGCAGTATGGATGAAGTGATTGAAATCTCGCTGGGCGGACAGTCTCTGGCGGAGTATTGTGACGAGGTCTTCGCTGAATCAGAGATACAGGACATTTTGGCAGAAGCCACGGAAAGCGGTACATACAGCGTGAAAAGCGGCAAGATCCTTCTCTCCGGCGACAGTTCAACCATCAGCCTCATCGAGTACGATGAAAAATCCAACACCATCTCTCTGACCGAGTCCGGTTTTGACACACCGTTCATTTTTACCCGCCGGTAACGGAATAAAGCGTTTATAACATTCTGCCCCGAACGGATGTTCCGTTCGGGGCAGCGTTCCTATACAAAGGAAAAATTATTCAACGCGGCCTTCGAGGACCTTGAGATCGTAGGGCTCGAATTTCACGTGGCGGTAGGCTTCCACATCCAGCGGCACGCCGGTCCAGTCGGAGTGCGGCTCGCCGGTCTGCTTGACGAGAACGTCGTAGAGAATGTCATACGTCGTGCCGTCGATCGTCTCGGTCATCGTGCTGTAGGGCAGCGTGCGGTGATAGGCGATGTGCTGGCCGTGGTTGTTGAAGTGGTAGCCGCAGCGGATGCGGCAGCCATCCAGACCCAGATACTCAAAGTTCTTCATAAGATCGGCGAGGATCTGGTCGCCCTCTCGCTCGTAGAGGTTTTCGGGCGTGGTGATGGTGTAGTCCGCGCGAAACTGGATGGGCAGGCCGTACTTTGCGAAGCGGTTGGCAAAGGCGATCATGCCGTCGTGCGGATAGTTCTTGAAGAGCACGCAGTTGATGCGCACCGGCACCTTGAGCGAGCCGAGAAGCTCGTCGTTGCACTCCTCCACATAGTGCACCATGTGGCGGGAGATATTGATGCAGGTGATCTTATCCTTGTTGCGCTCCGTGAACGCAATGATGCGCTCGGCGGGGAAAAGATCGGATACCGGGAGCGTCGTGTTGATGAACACACGGTGACCCTCCGGGATGCAGTCCATCATCACCTGCAGCGCGTCCGGCTCGGAAAACGGCTCGCCGCCGGTGAACACGAAATCGCACTTTGGCGTGATCTCATGGAACATGCGGATGCTCTCGCACACCTTTTCCACGCTGAAGCCTTCGGGATTCTGGTATTCCTGCTTATTGATGCAGAACGGGCAGTGGTTTTTGCAGTCGTACGGGACGAACACCGTGACAGTCGCGCCGCCCTCGCGGGTCATATACGGGTTGTGGTTTGTCATATTCTTCACCTACATGGGGTAATTTCAAAAAGGTATTATAACACAGCCTTAACAGAAAAGCCAGAAAAAAACAACATAAAGTTGAAAAAAAACGAAAATTTTCCAGTTTTACTCGCTTAGTACGTCACGTCCCAGAGGAAAAGTCCCTGCGCCGGAGCGGTAAAACCGGCACTCGCACGGCTGTGCGAGGCAAGGATCGCCTCCATATCGTCCGGACGGCGCTCTCCGAGACCGACCTCGAGCAGCGTGCCGGTCAGGATGCGCACCATATTGTATAAGAACCCGTCGCCGGTATACATAAGCCGCACTTCTTCCCCGCAGCGTTCGATCCCGATAGCCTCTATCGTGCGCGTGGCGGCGCGGCCCGTTTTCTTTCCGGTGGAAAAGGCAGAGAATTCGTGCCGCCCGCAAAACTGTGCCGCGGCGCGGCGCATGGCGTCAAGATCCAGCGGGCGCGGCTCCGCATACACATACTTTCTTTCAAACACGCAGGGCGCATCGCTGTTCCAGACACGGTAAATATACGTTTTCCGCACCGCCGAAAGGCGAGCGTGGAACCGTTCCGGCGCTTTCTCGAGCGCGAGCGCGCCGATATCCTCCGGCAGATATTCCCGGAGCAGCGCCAAAAGCTCCGCGCAGGACCTGTCCGTATCCGCCCGGAAGGAGCACACCTGCATTCTCGCGTGGACGCCGGCATCCGTGCGGCCGCTGCCCGCGATCTCGACGGGCTGCTCCAGCGCGCGGGAGAGCAGCGTCTCAAGCTTGCCCTGCACCGTCTGGGCGGTGTTTCCCTGCTTCTGCCAGCCGCGGTAGCGCGTGCCGTCGTAGCAAAGCGTCAGTTTATAATTTTGCATCGGGCAACTCCCTTCTTTTTCTCGCAGAGCTTAGTATAGCACATTTGAATACATCGTCCATATACTTTTCGATATTTTCTGTTTTTCTGTTGAATCTGCCGATCCGTTCAAATTTGTTTACATTTTGCCCGGAATTTGTTCATGAAATGTTCACTCTTTGATTTTAACGCCGGTTATAATAATATCATACAGAGCATCCGGTGTGCAGCCGCCGAATGATCTGAATGCCTCCATCTTAATTTAAAAAAATCCGCCGCTTTTTGCGGCGGATTTTTTTGCTTTTTCCGGATACCACAGAGCGAATCTGACAAATACTTGTTGCATTGTTACACAGCGCTTGGTATATTTAAATAAACACCATGCGGATCCCCTTCCTGTGCAGCGTCCCTCTCACCGCCCGCCCCGGAAGCGCCCGCCCCGCTCAATCCGAAATGCTCTCGAAAATCTGCGAGGAATCCGCCGCAGCCAACCCGGAGGGAAAAACCATGAACATTCTCCTTGTCATCGATATGCAGAAGGACTTCGTCGATCAGGCGCTCGGCACCCCCGAAGCGCAGGCCATCGTCCCGAACGTTGTGGCCAAGATCAACGAATACAAGGCCCGCGGCGATATGATCATCGCCACGAAGGACACGCACGAGGAAACCTATCTTGAAACGCAGGAGGGCGTCAACCTCCCGTTCATCCACTGCGTGCAGGACACCGAGGGCTGGCAGCTGGACGATGCGGTGCAGGCCGCTATGCCGGAAAACGCCACGATCGTCCATAAGCCCACCTTCGGCTCGACCGATCTTGTAAAGATCATCGGCGAATATGTCGCGCAGTACGGCGAGACGAACGTCCATATGGAGATCGTCGGTCTCTGCACCGACATCTGCGTCGTATCGAACGCGCTGATAGAAAAGGCGTTCTATCCCGAAATGCCCATCACGCTGGACGCAAAGTGCTGCGCGGGCGTCACCCCCGCAACGCACGACGCCGCTCTCGCCACGATGCGCATGTGCCAGATCAACGTCATCAACGCTGACTGAGCTCTTTTCTGACATACACATCGCCCCGCCATCCGGCGGGGCAACAGACTAAAATCACCCGTTGGGAGTTTTCCCAACGGGTGATTTGAGCATTGGTTATCAGTTTTTGGAGAACTCCGCGAGCTCTAGGCCGGGGTTCTGCTTGAGCGTGTAGGCGATGTTCCACTCGCCGCCGAAGAGCAGGAGGTTGTTGCCCTTGAAGTCCTGCACCCACTTGGTGTCGCGCGTGAGCGTGAGCGTTGCGGGGTCGGTGTCGCTAACGATCCAGCGGATGTTTTCATACGGCAGCGCGCGGCGGCGCACGGCGGTGGAGTATTCGCTCTGCAAACGGTATTCGAGCACGTCGAACTGCAGCACGCCGACGACGCCGACGATGACCTCCTCCAGGCCGGTGTTCGGCTCGTGGAAGATCTGGATGGCGCCCTCCTGCGCGATCTGGCGAATACCGGTCTCGAACTGCTTGCGCTTCATCGTGTCCTTGCGCTCAAAGGCGGCGAAGTGCTCGGGTGCGAACGTCGGGATGCCCTCAAAGCGGACCTTTTTGTCCTTGGAGCAGATCGTATCGCCGATGGAGTAGATGCCGGGGTCGAACACGCCGATGATGTCTCCGGCGTAAGCCTCGTCGATGATCTGGCGCTCCTCAGCCATCATCTGCTGCGGCTGCGCGAGCTTGATGGGCTTTCCGCCCTGCACGTGGTAGTATTCCTCGTTGCGCTCAAACTTGCCCGAGCAGATGCGCATGAACGCGATGCGGTCGCGGTGCGCCTTGTTCATGTTCGCCTGGATCTTGAATACGAAGGCGGAGAAATGGTCGTCCGTCGGCTCGACCGGCACGCCATCGGAAAGGCGCGCGAGCGGAGGCGTTGTGAGATCGAGAAAGCTCGCCAGAAACTGCTCCACGCCGAAGTTCATCAGCGCCGAGCCGAAGAAAACGGGGCTCAGATCGCCGCTGCGTACAAGATCGAGATCAAATTCGTACCCCGCGCCGTCGAGAAGCTCCACATCGTCGCAAAGCGTACTGTACAGCCGCTCGCCGAGCGCTTCGCGCAGGCCTGCCTCGTTATCCATGGAAAGCTCCGCCGCGTGGATGGCGCGGCTGCCCGCGTGACGCTGCGTAAACGCGAGAACTTCCTTTTTCTCGCGGTCGTACACGCCCTTGAAGTCCACGCCGCAGCCGATCGGCCAGTTCATCGGGTACGTGCCGATGCCGAACTCCTTTTCGAGCTCTTCGAGCAGATCGTAGGGGCTGCGCGCCTCGCGGTCCATCTTGTTGATGAACGTGAAGATGGGGATATGCCGCATGGCGCAGACCTTGAAGAGCTTGCGCGTCTGCGGCTCGATGCCCTTGGCCGCGTCGATGACCATGACGGCGCTGTCCGCCGCCATAAGCGTGCGGTAGGTGTCCTCGGAGAAGTCCTGATGGCCGGGGGTGTCGAGAATGTTGATGCAGTAGCCGTTATATTCAAACTGGAGCACGGACGACGTGATGGAAATGCCGCGCTGCTTTTCCAGCTCCATCCAGTCGGAGACCGCATGGCGCGCCGCCGCCTTGCCCTTTACCGAGCCGGCGAGCTGGATCGCCCCTCCGTAGAGAAGGAGCTTTTCCGTCAATGTCGTTTTGCCCGCGTCCGGGTGGGAGATGATCGCAAACGTCCGCCGCCGCGAGATCTCCCGCTGTAAGTCACTCATGTTATTTCATCCTTCCGGTAAATTTTTGAAATGAAAAATCTACCGTATTTTTAATCCTTCATAACCCGTCTCTTCCCTTGAAAAAGTTGTAACACTCTTTTTTACCATAGAATTCCCGAAAAAGCAATGCGCGTATTCCTTCTTTGCGGGGAAATTGAAAAAAGCCCTTGCCTCTCCCATTGAGAAATGCACCCCATTCCTTAGTACTAAGTATTTGACGATACTTGTCTAACGAATGGGGTGCTGTTCACTGTGCGGGGGAGGCTTCTTTTCTTCTTATTGCCGGAGCTCAGTATACGGCGTATAGTCGAGCGCCGTATAGCGTTCCGTGTGGGAATCGATGATTGCCTGACAGGCCGCCTCATCGGACGGCGTGTCATTAGAAACGTCGTAGTCCGTATCGTACGTCATGTACCACGCGCCGGACTCGCTCGTCACGCCCTGCATGAGAGCAAGCTCTCCGTTCTGGAGCGCATAGTAAAACCACACGCTGCTCGCCGCGCCGCCCGAACCCTCGTTCGCAATGAGCCAGGCGTTTTCGTCCGCGAGATATTCCACATAATACTTATCTCTCGCGTGGCTCTGCACGAGCATCACCGGTGCGCCGTCCTTGACCGTCCAGATCTCCAGAACGGCCGGATCGGTGTCCGCGCCCAAGATCGCGCCGATCACCATCTCCGGCGAGCCGTCGCCGTCAAGGTCAGGGAAAAATACGCCGACGTTCGCGCGGGCGTCGCCCTCGTAATAGTATCCGGCGATCTCGCTCATGCCGTTTTCAAAGTACCGTCCCTCCGGCCACTGCTCGGAGAGCGCCGCGGCGTAGCGGTCCAGCTGCGCGGCATAGAGCGTTTTCCCCTCTTCGTCCATGTTCACGATGCCGGACGGTTCCTCCACCGGCTGCGATACCGGCTCGGCGGTGGGTTCTTCCGTCGGCTCCGCCGCTGCGGTCGTCTCAGGCGTCGCGGTCGGCTCCGCGGTGGCGGTCGGTTCAGGCGTCGATGTGGGCACTGCTTCGGTGGGCTGCGCGCCGCAGGCCGTCAAAAGCAGACTTGCCGCCAGCGCGAAAATACCGAGCCATTTCATCTTCTTGTTCATTGTATAACCTCCTGCGGCCGGGTTTTCCGCTCCGCAGGATATTAGACGCGCTATGCGTCAGGATGGTTCACACGGAGTGGATAAATTTGGTTCCTGCCGCGCCTCCCACGCCCAGGCGCGCTCGTCCACGGCGGTTTTCCCTTCGCGCAGCGCCGCGATCTCCCGCCGGCAGAGCGGCACAGCGGCGGTCAGAAATTCCTCCGCAATGGCTTTGGTGAAGTATACGCAATCGCCCGGCGGGGGCGGCGTCGTGAAGTCCGCATGCAGCTCGGCGAGAAATTCCGGCAGCGCAAAATCGGAAACAGCGCAGATCGGCTCGGCGGAAAAATCCTCCGGCGCGGTAAGATCCTCGCGCAGGGCGAATTTCTCAATGGCCCAGGTATTCAGAATGCGGTAATCGTCGTAAAGCCGCTCGACCTTCTGCGGCGAGTCCACCTTCCAGCCGTGGTCGAGATAGAATACCTTGCGGAACACGATGTCCTGCACAAGATGGAGATAGTACCCGAGATAGAGCGGATCGTCCATTTTGTCCGCGAAGCGCGCGCGGAAGCCGCCGAGCGCCATCATCGTCTTCGTTCCGCCGTCGATCCGCACGCGGAAATGCGCGCTCACGCGCTCTCCGGCGTCCGGTAAGATCGAGCCGAGACGAAAGCGCTTTTCGTCCGTCACGGGATGCTCGTCCAGAATGAGCTTTGCCGCGGCAAGATGAAGGATACGGGATGCCATGGTCTTTCCTCCTGTATACGAAAAAGACGGGACGCTGCCCGGAGGCGCATCCCGTCTTTTTCCCAAAAATTACTTGAGGCCGTACTTCTTGTTGAACTTGTCCACGCGGCCGCTGGTGTCGACCAGCTTCTGCTTGCCGGTGTAGAAGGGGTGGCACTTCGAGCAGATCTCGACGGTGATGTCCTTCTTGGTGGAAGCGGTCTCGATGACCTCGCCGCAGGCGCAGCGGATGGTCGTGCGCTGGTAATTGGGATGGATTCCTTCTTTCATGTCGTTCACCTCATGTTAGGCTGCCCTGAGGCCGAATACTCGGAGATACAAGGCGCAACGCAAATTATAGCAAATGGCGCCGTGCAATGCAAGCCTTTTTTGCATTACGGAAAAAAGTCGTTTCTTCCCGCGGAAGCGTCGATTAACAAGAGCACACACGTCGGACAGCCAGTCTTTTCGGTGCTTTTTGCCCTTTT
>DPHR01000157.1:9120-9527 GCA_003522945.1 Clostridiales bacterium | reverse complement strand
GTGCTGCACGAGCTGGCAGATGCCGACGGTATAAACTTCGCCTTCCGCCGCGGCGGGCGCGGCAGCGGGCTCTTCGGCGGGCGTGGACGCCGGTGCGCTTCCGCAGGCGGCGAGGGAGAGTACCATCGCCAGCGCGAGAAGAAGGACAAGTGCTTTTTTCATGGTGTTTAGCTCCTTTATATAAGGCAAATTGCCTTTCTCTTATGATTTGCATTATAGCACTTTAAATGGACAAAGCAACTGACGTTTTCCACAAAAAAGCAATGCCGGAACTGGATAGTTCCGGCATTGTCTATTAAGGTAAAGCAAAATGGTCAGATATCGAGGATGCCCATGATGACGATGCCCGCCACGACGAGCGCGATGCATGCATAGTGCTTTTTCGAGAGCTTTTCCTTGAGGAAGAT
>DPHR01000157.1:8657-8968 GCA_003522945.1 Clostridiales bacterium | reverse complement strand
CGAGAGCTTTTCCTTGAGGAAGATACGCCCCCAGATAACGCTCGCCACGCAGTAGGAGGAAATGATGGGCGCGGCAAAGGCAACATGCTCGGTGTCGGCCAGCGCATAGATATAGAAGAACTGGCCGATCGTCTCGCACACGGCGCCGAGATACTTTGGCCCCTCCTGCTTCGGGATGAGGCGCTGCTTCTTGATGCCGAGGACATAGACCGCGCACGCAATGCCCATCACGAGGAAGGTGAGCTCATAGGCAACGTTGCAGGCGTCTGCCAGCTCTTCGCCGAGCTTTTCGAGCACGCGGCTGTCGGCAA
>DPHR01000157.1:7760-8472 GCA_003522945.1 Clostridiales bacterium | reverse complement strand
TTTCGAGCACGCGGCTGTCGGCAAAGGTGCCGAGCGCGTCGAGCAGGCAGTAGATCACCGGCAGCGCGATGGCGAGCCAGCTTTTGGCGTAATGCCGGTTAGACTCGTCCTGCCGGGCGCGGCGCAGCTCCTCGTCCTCGTTGGACTCCGTGATGCCGAGCGCGATCACGCCGATGCACACGAGCGCCACAGCCACGAGCGCGAGCGGCGGCAGATCGTCGCCGATGCCGACGGTGATGAGCGTGAGCACCGCTACGATCGCGCCGGAGCTGTTGCAGATGGGGGAGGAGATGGAGAGCTCTATGTACCGGAGACCTAGATAGCCGATGGCCATGGAGAGAATGTAGAGCATCGAAACGGGCAAATACATGAGAATGATCTCCCATGTGATGCCGACCTTCCCGATGAAGATCTCATAGGCAGCGTGCAGACCCATAACGATACCGACGGCCATGACCATTTTGAGATGGCTGTATTTGTCGTTGCTGTCCTGACAGCCAATTTTGGAGAAAAGATCGGAGCCGCTCCAGCAGAGCAGAGCGATGAGTGCAAACCAAAACCACATAATAAATGCTTATTCCTTTCCTGCTTCTATTTTCGGACAAGCAAGTATATCAAACCGGGGATATACTTTGCAAGAGTGATTTTTGCAGGAAAAAATCCGGCTTTCCAACGGAAAGCCGGATTTAGTCTGTCGAAAAAGCCTCGCAGA
>DPHR01000157.1:365-7459 GCA_003522945.1 Clostridiales bacterium | reverse complement strand
TCTCGTTTGAGAGCGTGTCAAAAACATTTTTTTGACACGCTCAATCCGGCTTTCCAACGGAAAGCCGGATAAATCGGATAGCATCCTTTTAAAACAGCGGCGCGAGCGTGCGCAGCACGGCGCGGATCAGCCGCCGACCGCGGCGCTGCTGCAGACACAGCTCCTCCGTGATGGGCGCGCTCCGTTCCAGCTCGGAAAGATATTCCGCCTTCATGTCCGCGATGGCGGGTGTATCACACATCCATACGCCGCACTCAAAGTGGAGATACAGACTGCGGTAATCGAGATTGATCGTTCCGACCACGGCGCTGCGGTCATCGGCGATGAACGTTTTGGCGTGCACCATGCCGGGGGTGTACTCATAGATCTTCACACCCGCGAGAATGAGCGTTTCGTAGTAGGAGCGGGTCATTTCATGCACAAGGGCGCTGTCGCTGATTGCGGGGGTGACGATGCGCACATCCACGCCGGACTTGGCCGCGGCGGTCAGCGCGGTGATCATCTCGTTATCGATGATGAGATAGGGGGTGTTGATATACACATAGTCCTTGGCGCGGTTGATGAGATGCATGTACACCGTTTCGCCGACCGGCTCGTTGTCGAGCGGCGTATCGCCGAACGGCTGCACCCAGCCGGGGGCGGTGATGCTCTCGCAGAGCGCCGCGTCCGGCGCGTAGCGGGTGAAATCCTCCGTTACGCCGCGCGTGTAGTCCCACATGGAGAGAAACATCGCCGTGAGCGCGTACACGCCCTCGCCGCGCAGCATGACGCCCGCGTCGAGCCAGTGGCCGCAGCGCTGCACCACGTTGATATAGGCGTCCGAGAAGTTGATCCCGCCCGTGAAGCCGACATTCCCGTCGATCACACAGATCTTGCGGTGGTCGCGGTTGTTGAACCGCGGCGAGAGAATGGGGATAAACCGGTTGAACACGCAGCAGCGGATGCCCTCGGCCTCAAGCGTGTCTTCATAGCCCTCCGGCAGCTTGTACATGCAGCCGAAATCGTCGTACATCACGCGCACATCCACGCCGCTTTCCGCCTTGCGGCGCAGCACCTCGTGAATGGCGTTCCACATCGTGCCGGGGGCGATGATGTAGTATTCCATGAAAATGAACTTCTCCGCCTTTTCCAGCTCCGCCAGAAGCGTGTCGAAATAGACCTCGCCGACCGGCAGATACGTTGTTTCGGTATGCGTGAATACCGGCGCGCCGGCGGCCCGGTGCAGATAGTCGGAAACGCGCTTCGCGTCCGTGTGCTCAGGCAGCGTCGGTTCCGCCGCCGGAACGCTGCGCATCGCCTTTTCATACTGCTCGGCCACGGATGACATGCGCGCCTTTTCCTTCAGCGAGAGCTGGTTTTTCCCGAATACGAGATAGAGCAGCACGCCGAACACCGGCAGCGCAAGGATCGGAATGATCCAAGCAATCTTGTACGCGGGGTTGCCGTCGCGGCTGACAAGATAGACGACAACAACAGCGGAGAGAACGAGGCAGACACCGTAAAAGATGGCAAAGTGCTCGTTGAACCGGGTGATGGCAAGATAGACAGCGGCAAACTGCAGCGCAATGAATGCGCCGGTGAATACGGCGCGGGAAAATACGACTTTAAAAAAGTTCTTCATGGGCTTCTCCGCAGAAGGATAAATTTCTTTACTATATCATACACGCGCGGCGCGGAAAATTCAACAACAGATACGCCGGTTTGTCTTACGCGGCTGCTCCGGACAGCAGCATGAACGCCATGGTCAGCAGCAGAAGAAGAAACCGACCCTTTTCCACGCCGAGCTTCATCATCAGCGGAAGCGTGATGAGAAGATAGACGACGGCCGATGGTGCCGTAACGGCGAGAGAGGAGAGAAGCTCGCCCCGCCCGGCAAGAAGGGCGGCAAGCGCCTGCACTGCCGCGCCGAGCGCGATGGCGATCACACCCAGCAGAAACCGGCTCCAGAAGAGGTCGCTCTTCCGCACCGGCATGGCGAGCGCGTACCGTTCCCACCGGCAGCGTTCGTCATAGCCGAGCGCATAGACCGGCATCATCGCAAGCAGCATCATGCCGACGCTTGTAAAGAGCGGCAGGAGCAGGTACACGCCCGTCAGAACGAGCTGCACCCGGCACTGCGCCCACAGCTCAAATATGTCCTTGAGCAAAAGTCCGCGGATCTTCATAACGCCCGCTCCTTTCTCGTGATGTCCAGAATGATCTCTTCGAGCGTTTGGCCGGGATGCGCCGCGAGAAGGGCTTCCTTTTCCTCACTCAGGATCAGCCGACCCTTATGCAGAAACGCCACACGGCCGCAGAGCTTTTCTATATCGCTCACGATATGCGAGGAGAGCAGTATCGCGTGCTCGCCGTCTGAGATAAAGCGGGAGAGCTCGCCGATCAGCTCGTCGCGGGCGAGCGGGTCAAGCCCGCCCGTCGCCTCGTCAAGCAGCAGGAGCTTTGCTTTGTGTGAGAGCGCCACGGCAAGCGCGAGCTTCATTTTCATCCCGCGGGAATATTCTTTGAATGGCTTTGTTTCCGGCAGATCAAAGCGCCGGACATGCTCATAAAATGCGCCGCTGTCCCAATTTTTATAGATGCAGCGCTCCACTTTGTCCACCTGCCGGGCGTTCAGCCCGTCCGGGAAGCAGCTCTCGTCGAATACTACGCCGATGTCCTCGCGGACGGAGACGCTGTCGCTGTCTGTGTCTTGCCCGAGAATGCGGATCTCTCCGCTGTCGCGCCGAAGCTGCCCGAGAATAAGCGAGATCGTCGTGGACTTGCCCGCGCCGTTTTCGCCGATAAGCCCGAGCGCCGTGCCCATCGGCACGGTCAGCGTCAGGTTTTGCAGCGAAAAGCTGCCGAAGGATTTGGACAGATCCTTAATTTCCAATGCGTTCATGGGATTTCCTTTCAGTATTTCCGGTTGTAGTACCAGAAGCAGCCGGTATAGACGAGCGTCTGCAGGCACGTGAGCGCGCAGAGCACCTGTCCGACCAGAGTTTGTTTAAAGATCAAAATAGCGGCGAGAGCTGCGGCGAGCTGTACGTAAATGCAGATGTAAAGCGCCATAGAACGCGCCTTGTTTGCCACATACGCCGCGCGCTCGTCGGTCAGCGAGGCGTCATAGTCCGCCGCTTTGTCCGGGTCACGGGTGAGCCGGTACACGCGCAGCAGCCGCGCCGCGCCGACAACGGCAATGGCGCTGCCGAACGAGGAAAGCCAGTTCGTTTTTTCGCCGGCGTCTGTCAGCAGTCCGACAAGAAACAATGCCGCGCCGAGAACAAGATATAAAATACCGAGCTTCTTCTGCTCCTTGAGCTTCATGCTTCATCCTCCTCAAACAGAAAAATATCCTCAATGTGCACCCCGAACGTCTGCGCGATCTTGTGCGCCAGCAATATCGAGGGGTTGTACTTTCCGCTCTCCAGCGAAATGATCGTCTGGCGCGAAACGCCGAGCAATGCGGCCAGCTGCTGCTGCGTCATGCCCTGCGCCTTGCGCCGCTCTTCAATACGGTTCTTCATCGGGTCACCTCAATGTTAAAAAGTAAAGCTTGCTTTACATGAGCAGTATAGCACGGCAAAATGAAATGTCAAGCGCCTTTTACATTTTACTTTTTATATTTTTGCGGAAGTCCTGATTATAGGACACTCGATGCAGTAATATACAACCATAAGAGAGATAAAACTGGAAAGGAAGAGCGATATGGCATTCAAGATCGGTTTTTCTGTATCGGAGGAAAAGGAAAAGATGTCCGCTCCGGTGCCTCCGGACGTTGCGGAAGAGCACGAGCCGCGGCGGTCGGTGGTGCGCGTGCAATTCCCGCAGCGTAATATGACGCTTGCCTACTATAACGACCGGTTCGATCTCCACTGCGGCGATCTGGTGTACGTAGACGGCAAGCTCGAGGGAAAGCGCGGGCGCGTCGTGGATGTCAACTACAACTTCCGCATCAATCTGGCGGACTATAAGCGCGTGATCGGCGTGGCGGATACCAATGTGTCCGGCCGGTTTACCCTCGCCGGGTCGCACGTTCTGACGTTCGACCGCGCGGCGCTTCCGCGCCGGAAGGTGATGAGCTGGTATAAAGCGCCGTCGAAGCCGGACACGGAGTATGCCTGCGGCTCGGACGACAGCACCTTCCCGCTGCGGGAGCTGCACCGGATGCGCGTCGATGTGGCGGTCGCGGAGCGCGGGTATGCGTACTATGCGGAAAACCGTGTGCGCTATCTCTGTCTGGACGGAATGAAGGGGTACGCGCTTGTCGAGGGAACGGAGCCGTATGACGTGGAGTTCGTGTATTCGGACGGCATGATCTACGCGCTGACGTGCTCCTGCTACTGCGTCGGAAACTGCAAGCACGAGGTCGCCGCCATGCTGCAGCTGCGCGAAATGCTCGACCGCATTGAGGAAAACTATGCGGGTGAATATGCTGCTGCCGGCTACTTTGCCGCCGTTGCAAAGGATGTGCTTTTGTCCCTTGCTGTTAACGACAAAACGACCGGCACGCTCACGCTGGAGCCCCGCGCGGCAGATCAGCCGGACTTCGATGCAGAATTCGATGGCGGAGATGAGGAGCGGGACGATTCCGATTGGTGAGACGGAAGCCAAACTCCGTGCAGGAAAGAGCCCCGGCGCGGACGATGGCGGACGTGCTGACCGGGAAAAACTTACCTCCGGCGCGGTGGAAGAGATGTATATCAGAGAATTATAAATACTTTCCTTTGACGGGAAAAAATAACGTGGAGCAGCCCGAACAAACGTCCGGGCTGCTCCATTGCATATTACTTTAATAATCCGAGAATGAAGATCACCGCCGCCATGACCGGCAGCGCCGTCCACGTGATATACCGCCCGGCGATCTCCCAGTCGGACGGCTCGGCTTCCTCGGCGTTGCGGACAAGGAACGAAGCGTTCCAGCGGAAGAGCTCATCGGCAAACAGCATGGCGAGCGCCGCGATAACGCAGATCAGCACGCCGCCGAACCAACCGAGCCACGTTCCCTTATGGGTCAGCGCGGGGCCGTCCATCAGATCGAGGATCGTTGAAACGGAGGGCTCCATCGGATCGATCCGGTTTCCGTTCCCGTCTACAACGGTACCGTCGCTCATTGTGGCGGTGATGCGGAGCGGATCAAAGCTCCCGTCCTCATTATAGAGCATACGCCAGTCGCCGCTGTTGACCACGCCGCCGCGGAACACAATCTCGCCGCCGCAGCGCAGCTCAATGCCGGTCATCTGTGTTTGCAGGTCGCTGTCCTTCGGAATGGCGGTGGGATCCTCTTTGACGGTATAGGGGCCGTAAACGGTGTTGCCATACTGAAAGATGACGGTTTTGTCCGCAGATACGGTGAAGGTCGCGGCGGTTCCGTATATCTTCCCGGAATAAACGGTGCCGCCATCCTCTTCCGACGGCACGAGAATGGTGCCCTCATAAAGAAAACCTGAGCGCGCCGTAACGATGGGATAGATGACCGTAAAGGCCAGGATCATAACCGCCATGAGAAGCAGGAGGAACTTTTGATAGCGTCCAAGCACCTTTACCCGTGCCAAGTCTGACACCTCCATTTTTTGAAATTTGGTGGAATTATTAAAAAAGCGGTAACCAAATCGAAGCCCAGCGAAGCGGGTTCGATTTGGAAAGGAAGAAGGAGCTAACATAGTGCAGTTTTCGCCGCAAGGCGGAAACGGAACGGTGTTTGCTCCTTCTGACGTGGTACCGGTGACGGGGATCGAACCCGTACGACTTTCGTCTCGGGATTTTAAGTCCCGTGCGTCTGCCAATTCCGCCACACCGGCATGGTGGTATACCCTCATAAAGTACCATTCCGCGCCCGTGCTGTCAAGACAAAGCATACTTGACCCCGCCGCGGCATAGGCTTGTGCCGGGGTGATCGTATGGCGGGAGAGACCGAGCGGAGAAAAGCACAGAACATCATACTGGAAAACCGGAGCCGCCTGAGCGTTTCCGGCGTGGAAGAGGTCAGCGGTTTTGACGAGAGCATCGTGCAGATGCAGACGGAGCTTGGCGCTCTCACGGTGCATGGGAGCAATCTTCGGGTGGAGACGCTCTCGGTGGACTCCGGCGATCTTCTCGTTGTGGGGGATATTTCGGATCTCTCGTATGCCGACGTCCCGGTGCGGCGCGGCTTCTGGGCGAGGCTCTTCGGATAAATGAGCGAATCGACGGCTCGGCAGCTTTTTGAGCTGGCATTTGCCTTTGTGACCGGCGCGGCGCTCGGCGCTATGCGGTTTCCGGTATACATCCTCCGGCAGGTTTTTTACCGGCTCGCAGCACTGTGGGACGTGATCTTTTATGCGCTGGCGGGACTCGCGGTATTTGCTGCCGGGCAGTGGTGCAGCGGCGGCGTGCGGCCCCGTTTTCTCACGGCGGCGATCGCCGGATGCGCCCTTTGCACGTACCTTCTGACCCCGCTCCGGCGCCCGGTGCGCCGCCTTGCGGAGCGGAAACGCGAGCATAGGGAAGAACGGCGGTGCAGAAAAGAAAATGAGCGGAAAAAATCGCGAAAAAAAGATGAAAAAATTTGAAAAAATATCTATGCAAAATCGGATCTATCGTTTACAATAATGCGCAAGTTTCCCCTGTCGTTATAGAGCTGCCGCGGCAGGGAAAACGGCGGAGAGAATCGATGAGCAAAAGCATAAAGTTTCTTTTTGGCTGTATTCTATCCATTCTGCTTGTGTATGCCGCGGCGCGGTATGTCACAACGGCGATCCGCGTGGAGGAAGCGGAGCTTCTTCTGCGAGAGACACGGGAGCGCTGCGAGGCGCTGGAGCAGAGCAACGCGGCATTGCGCGAGCGGATCGAGCGCAGCGGCGACGCGGATCGCATCGCAGAGCTTGCGCGGGAACGGCTTGGTCTTGTCCTGCCGGATGACAGGATATATCAATAAATTGAAAGAAAAGAGAAAGGGAACCCCATGGAGCTGGAAATCGGAGCGATTCAGGAAGGCAAAGTCACAGGCATCACCAAATTCGGAGCGTTCGTACTGCTTCCCGGCGGCAAGAGCGGTCTTGTACATATTTCGGAGATCGCCAATACCTATGTCAACGATGTCCATGATTTCCTGCAGGAGGGGCAGGACGTTAAGG
>DPHR01000157.1:0-246 GCA_003522945.1 Clostridiales bacterium | reverse complement strand
GTACATATTTCGGAGATCGCCAACGCCTACGTCAACGATGTCAACGACTATCTGAAGGTCGGTGACGCCGTCAAGGTAAAGATCCTCAGTGTCAACGAGGCAGGTAAGATCAATCTCTCCATCAAGCAGGCTCAGCCGAGCGCCCCGCGCCCGGCTTATACGCCGCGCCCGGCTCAGCCCGCAGCGAACGCGCCGCGCCCGGCATATACCACGCGCCCGGCTAATACCTACCGCAGCGACCCGCCG
>DPHR01000127.1:8163-13887 GCA_003522945.1 Clostridiales bacterium | reverse complement strand
TTCAAACGAGAGCCCAACGAAGTGGGTCTCGTTTGAGAGCGTGTCAAAAATACTTTTTTGACACGCTCAATAAACCTATTGGAGAATCCTGCCTTTCGTGCTATAATACGACGCTGAAATAAGAGAAAGGGGAACACTGTATGGCGGAAAAATCAAATACGGAAATGTCCCCTTTGTGCATCGGCATTCTTGCGCACGTGGACGCCGGGAAAACGACGCTCTCCGAGGCGCTTCTCTATACCTCCGGCGCGCTTCGGCGTCTGGGCCGCGTCGACCATGCGGACGCTTTTCTCGACACTGACCCGCAGGAGCGCGAGCGCGGCATCACGATCTTTTCCAAGCAGGCGCGGCTCACATGGAAAAACCGCGCCGTAACCCTTCTCGATACGCCGGGCCATGTGGACTTTTCCGGCGAAACGGAGCGCACGCTCCCGGTACTCGATGCGGCGATCCTCGTTGTGAGCGGCACGGACGGTGTGCAGGGCCACACGCGCACGCTCTGGCGGCTGCTGCGCCGGAACCATGTGCCGACTTTTCTTTTTATAAATAAAACCGATCTCCCCGGCGTGAACCGCGCTGCGCGCATGCAGGAGCTGCGCTCCCTTCTCTCACCGGAGTGCGCGGACTTTTCCGGCACGGACTGGATGGAACAGGCTGCGGCCGAGAGCGAAGCGGCGCTCGAGAGCTTCCTTTCCGCCGGGACCATCCCGCCGGAGGAAGTCCGCCGTCTGATCGCGGAGGAAAAGCTCTTCCCGTGTTTGTTCGGCGCAGCGCTTCGGCTCGACGGCGTGGAAAAGCTGCTCGATACGCTCGCACTCTATGCGCCGGTCAAGCCCGCCGGGGACGCCTTCGGCGCGCGGGTTTATAAAATCAGCCGCGACGCGCAGGGCGCTCGGCTCACGTGGCTGCGTGTTACGGGCGGAGAGCTTCGCGCCCGCGCTGCGGTAAAGGTTCCGACGGAGAACGGCGAGACCGAGGAGAAGATCCACCAGATCCGTCTCTACTCCGGGGAAAAATACGAGCTGACCGATGCGGCGAAAGCAGGAACGGTATGCGCCGTAACCGGGCTGACCGCCGCGCACAGCGGCGACGCGCTCGGCGCGGAAAAAGGAAAGAGCGCTGCGCTGCTCGAGCCGGTATTCACTTACCGCGTCCACGCGGAGAAGGCCGATCCGCACACGGTGCTCGAAAAGCTGCGCCTGCTGGAGGAAGAGGACCCGCTGCTGCATGTCGTGTACGATGAGGCCGCGCGGGAGATCCGCGTGCAGCTCATGGGCGAGGTGCAGCTGGAGATACTCGAGCGTCTCTGCCGCAGCCGCTTCGGGCTGGAGATCACGTTCGGCGAGGGCGGTATCCTCTACCGTGAAACGATCGCCGCACCCGTGGAGGGCGTCGGCCATTATGAGCCGCTGCGCCACTATGCCGAGGTCCACCTCCTGCTCGAACCGCTCGAGCGCGGGAGTGGCCTCGTCTTTGCGAGCAAATGCTCGACCGATGCGCTCGATCTCAACTGGCAGCGCCTCATTTTGACGCATCTCGCGGAAAAAGAGCACCGCGGTGTGTTGACCCGCTCACCGATCACCGATATGAAGATCACGCTCGCCGCGGGGCGGGCGCACCTGAAGCATACCGAGGGCGGCGACTTCCGCCAGGCAACCTACCGCGCCGTGCGGCAGGGTCTCATGCGTGCCGAGAGCATCCTTCTCGAGCCGTGGTACGATCTCCGGCTGGAGCTGCCGAACGAGTGTGTCGGCCGCGCCATGGCTGACATTCAGCGCATGGGCGGCAGGTTCGATCCGCCGGAAACGGAAAACGGTGTTTCCGTCCTTACGGCTGCCGCGCCGGTGGCCGAGTGCGCGAATTACCCGCGCGAGGTGACGGCGTATTCCCGCGGGCAGGGGCGCGTTTCGCTCTCGCTGCGCGGCTATGAACCCTGCCGCGATACGCAGCGCGTCGTAGAAGAGATCGGATACGATCCGGAGCGCGATGTTGCCAATACGGCGGATTCCGTTTTCTGCTCCCACGGCGCGGGCTATACCGTCCGCTGGGACGAGGTCGAGCAGCATATGCATCTGGAAAGCTGCCTCCGGGCGGAGAAGGAAACCACGCCCGCACAGGAGAGCGTGCCGCGCGGCCCGTCCGCGCCCCGCACGGGCGCGGCGCTCGATAAGGAACTGCAGGCCATTTATGAGCGAACCTACGGCGCGGTGAAGCAAAACCGCGCGTTCGTGCCTCGTTCTGAGCGTGAAAAACCGGTCCTGCAGCCGAAAGCAAAGCCGATCCCCGCCGGGCCGGAATATTTGCTCGTAGACGGGTACAATATAATCTTTGCATGGGACGAGCTCAAAGCCGTTGCCGCCGACCATCTCGATGCGGCGCGCCAGCTTCTGATGGATCTTCTCTGCAACTATCAGGGCGTGCGCCAGTGCCGCGTCATTCTGGTATTTGATGCCTACCGCGTCCCGTTTCACAAGGAAGAGATCGTGGCATATAATAATATCCACGTTGTCTATACGAGGGAAGCGGAAACGGCGGACGCTTATATCGAAAAAACCTCGCATGAGATCGCCAAAGACCACCGCGTGCGCGTTGCGACCTCTGACGGCATGGAACAGCTCATTGCCCTTGGTCAGGGCGCGCTGCGCCTCTCGGCCGACAGCTTCCACACGGAAGTGATGCAGGCCGGGGAAGAGATCCGCGAAACGCTCCGGCGGCTCAACCGCCGCGAGCGCTCCGACGCCGTGGCGGAGACGCTGCGCCGCGCTGCGGAAAACGCTGGGGAGAAGTAAAGGAACAGATATGGAGAAACATCAAAAGCTTGGTCTGGCGCTCATCGCTGCGGGCTGTGCGCTTGCCGCGTTCTGCGGACTGGGTTTATATTATGTAAACCATAGAGATACAATGCCTGCCATGGCGGGCGCGACCGCGGCGCCGGCAGGAACACCCGTCCCTACGGCGGAGCCGACAGCCGCGCCGAACGCCGCGCCCGTTCTCACGCTCATCGGCGACGATCCGCTCTTTTATCCGGCACAGCCGGGCGGATACGAAGATCCCGGCTGCACGGCCATCGATGACCGCGACGGTGATATCACCGCGAAGATCGAATGCGCCGCGGACGTAAACGCCTTCCACACCGGCGAGGGGAGCGTCACCTATTCCGTCACGGACAGCGACGGCATGACAGCGACCATCACGCGCCGCGTGATCGTCACGGCGGCGGACCGGCCCGATACGGTCACGCCGGAGGCGGGAACGGTCTATCTCACGTTTGACGACGGGCCTTCCGCCAATACGGAGCATCTTTTGGATATTCTGGATGCTTATGGCGTCAAGGCGACGTTTTTCGTGACGAACTGCAATGAGGATTACACCTGGTGCATCGGCGAGATCGCCCGACGCGGCCACTCCGTCGGCATTCACAGCGCAACGCACGACTATAACGCCATCTATCAGAGTGAAGAGGCGTATTTTGCCGATTTCTGCCGGATGCAGGAGATCATATTTGAGCAGACGGGCGAATATGCGAAGCTCGTCCGCTTCCCCGGCGGCAGCTCGAACACCGTGAGCCATTTTAACCCCGGCATCATGACGCGTCTTACGAACGATCTGAACGACATGGGCTACGCTTATTTTGACTGGAACGTTTCCGCGGCGGACACAGCGTCCGACGCCACGCGCTATACGGTCATCGAAAACTTCAAGGAAAGCGTGCCGAAGCACGACTATTCCGTTGTATTGCAGCACGACACCAACGCCTTCAGCGTTGACGCCGTGGAGGAGATCCTCTCCTGGGGGATCAAAAACGGGTATTCCTTCCGCGCGCTGGATCTCACCAGCCCGGCGGTGCATCATTCTGTAGCCAATTAGGAGGCAGGAGAACATGACCCTTTTTGTTGCCTTTGAGATCCTCGGCACGATCGCCTTTGCCGTTTCCGGCGCGGTCGTCGCCATATCGAAGAAGATGGACATTTTCGGCGTGGCGATCCTCGGCATGACGACCGCGGTCGGCGGCGGTATACTGCGCGATCTCATTCTCGGTATCACGCCGCCCGCGGCGTTCCAGTCGCCGGGGTACGCGCTCACGTCGATCGCCGTTTCCATGCTTGTTTTCCTGCCCCCGGTACGGCGGCTGCTGCACTGGAACGAGAAGCTTTACGACACGGCGCTTCTGCTCTTTGACGCCATCGGTCTCGGCATATTCACCGTGATCGGCGTGCAGACGGCGTACATAGCTACGGGCGAGCTGAATGCGTTCCTTGCCATTTTTGTCGGGGTTGTCACCGGCTGCGGCGGCGGCGTGATGCGCGATGTGTTCGCCGGATCGCCTCCGTACATTTTCGTCAAGCATTTTTACGCGACTGCGTCCCTCCTCGGCGCCGTGGCGTGCCTCCTGCTCTGGAACATCGGGCAGATGCCCGCCATGCTCATCGGCGCCGCCGTTACGCTCACGCTGCGCCTGCTTGCGGCGCATTACCGCTGGAGCCTGCCGAAGGCGAAATAAGATAGGAGGGAGAAGGCTGCATGGTACTGCATGAACTGCTCGGCCTGCCGGAGCGGGAGAAGCACGTTGTTTCTCTCTGCGGCGGCGGCGGAAAGACGACACTGATGTACGCGCTTGCGCGTGAAACGAAAGCCATTCTGCCGACGGCTCTTTTTACCACAACGCACATCATGACGCCGTCCGATGCGGACGTTGTCCTCTCCGTCCCGTTTTCGGCGGAGGAGTGCCGCGCGGCGTGGCGCGAAGGGAAGATCGCCTCGTCCGGGACATTTCTTTCGGAAGAGCGGAAATTCGGCGCGCCGGGGGAGGATGCGATGCGCTTTCTCTGCCGCGAGGCGTCCGCCGTTATCATTGAGGCAGACGGCGCGCGCCGTCTGCCGGTGAAATTCCCGGCGACGCGGGAGCCGGTGATCCGCCCGGAAACGACGCATACCATCGTTGTGGCAGGACTCTCCGCGCTCGGAAAAAAGCCGGAGGAGATCGTCCACCGGTACGCGCTGGCAAAGAACACCGTGGATCTTTCCGGGGATTCGCTCACCGAAAAACAGATGGCGGAGCTTCTCTGGGCAGGGTACGGACGCTTTGCCCCGATCTTCTTTATCAATCAGGCGGACACCAGCGATCTTGCGCAGCGCGGCGAGCGTATCTGCGCCATGCTCCGTGATCTCGGCGCGCGCCGCGCGGCCACAGCCTCGCTCCACGCGCTTAAAAAATCATACGAAAGAGGATGACCGGCATGAAACCGATGAAACGATTCTACTGCCGGGCCTACCAGACCGTATTTGACCTCGGCTCGCGCGTTTTACCCTGGCGCAAGCCGGAGATCGTCAGCGGCGCGGGCAGCATGGCGAGGATCCCGGAGCTGCTGCGCGGCTGCGGCGTGAAAAAGGTGATGATCGTCTCCGGCAAACACACGGGCGCGGTGCTCGTCCCGCCGATCCGCGCGCAGATCGAAGCGGCGGGCATTTCCGCCGTCCACTTTGACGCCGTGCGCGCCAATCCCACGATCTCCATCATCGAGCAGGTGCGGGAACGGTATCTCGCCGAGGGCTGCGACGGCTTCCTTGCCGTGGGCGGCGGCTCGCCGATGGACACGGCCAAGGCTGCCGCGGCGCGCATCGTGCGCCCCAACCGTACCGTGGAGCAGATGACGGGACTTTTCAAGGTCATGCACGCTCTCCCGCCGTTCATCGCCGTGCCGACAACGGCCGGTTCCGGCTCGG
>DPHR01000127.1:7583-7971 GCA_003522945.1 Clostridiales bacterium | reverse complement strand
CTCGGAGACGACGATCGCCGCCGTTATCACCAACGAAAAAACGCACCACAAGCACGCCATCATGGATCTCTGCCTCGTGCCGCGCTTCGCCGTGCTCGACGCCGTGCTCACCGAGGATCTTCCTCCGGCGACAACGGCGCAGACCGGCATGGACGCGCTTACGCACGCGGTGGAGGCATACGTCAGCGTCCACAGCACAACGAAGGAGACCAGCCGCTGCGCGGAAGAGGCGACAGCGGCGATCTTCCGGTATCTGGAACGGGCATATGTGAACGGACACGATCTTGAAGCGCGGCAGGAAATGCTGCTTGCTTCGTTCAAGGCGGGCGTCGCCTTCACCCGCGCGGGCGTCGGCAACGTCCATGCCATCGCCCACACGCTCGGCGGG
>DPHR01000127.1:0-7434 GCA_003522945.1 Clostridiales bacterium | reverse complement strand
GCCATCGCCCACACGCTCGGCGGGCTGTATAATACGGCGCACGGACTGGCAAACGCTGTCATTCTCCCCATCGTTTTGGAGGATTACGGCACAGCGGCGGAGGAAAAGCTTGCCCGCCTTGCCGAGATCACCGGCACGAAAACGACCGGCACCGCGCATGAGAAGAGCACGGCGTTCATTGCCGCGATCCGCGCCATGAACGCGCGCATGGGCATTCCCGGGCATCTGGACGTGATCCGCGAGGAAGATATCCCGCAGATGGTCGCCTGGGCGCTGCGCGAGGCAAACCCGACATATCCCGTTCCGGTTTTGTACGACGAGGCGCACTGCGCCGAGGTCATCCGCCGGGTTCGCGGATAAGATGACGAAAAGCGCCGGAACGAACAAAGTTCCGGCGCTTTCGCGCATAATAAAAGGTTACTGGAGCAGGCTCCGGTAGCTGTCGCACGTCGAGAGATTGTCGGGCGGATAAAATTCCTCCACCGGGAAGCGGATGCGCCCGAAGAGCGTGCACGGATCGTCGTCCGTCGTGCCGACGCACTCGTTTTCCGGGAAGCAGTAGTTGTAGACCGGGATGACGAGCTGACTGTCGCGCTCGAGCCGGATGAGAGAAAACTGGCCGAGCGTCGCGTACCAGAGCCGGTTGGAGTCGGTGAGCACAAGCTCCTCCGGAAACGCGGCGAGAATGTTGGCCGGTACCTCCGGGATGCGGTCAAGCGGCGTGGCGCAGTCCTTCTCGGTGATCTGCATCGAAAGCGCGATCGGATCGACCGCCTCTACAACGCCGACGGGCTGATCGGCCTGCGTGGTGATCTCGCCGTCGGAGGTGTAGACCTTGACGCTCCCCTCGCTGCCGAAGAGAATGACGCGTTTATTGAATACACAGAGACCGGTGACGGTTTTTGCGTTCGGGACGCATTCGCCGGTGACGCGGTAAAAATAGGTGACGTCTACCGTATAGTACCCGCGGTTGAACGTGATCTCCTCGACGTTTACCCCGGCATAGAGCAGCTCGGCGCTTTTCGGGCGGATGCTGAAGGCGTTTTCTATGTAGCCCTGCGACGTCCGCGTCGGAAACACCCGCAGATCCTCTACGCAGTCCTTATCCCGGCAGCTGGAGTATATTTTCTTCGTATGGATACAAACAGCCTCGCGAACGCATGCGCTGCTGTCCACCGGACCGGGTACGACCCTGTCTGCCATATCGGAATTCCTCCTTTAACAAAGTTCAGTACAGTCTATGCGCGCGCCGCCCCAATGTGCCGATTGACGCCCTTTGGAAAAAGTGATAAACTTGCTATATATAAATATGAGGAGAGATTCCGATGGAAGGATATCAGAACTTTCAGGAAAAGCTGGATATAAAGATTCTCATTCTGTTCATTCTGCGCCGTCTGCCGGATGCCGTGACGCGGGAAACGCTCACGGATCTCGCCCTTTCCGAGGGCAACACGGGGTATTTTGAATACTCCGAGTGTCTCGCGGAGCTGGTCGATTCCCATCAGGTGGAGCAGGAAGGAAACCTCTACAAGATTTCCGAGCGCGGCGCGCGAAACTGCGAGATCGTGGAGAGCAGTCTGCCGATGACGGTCCGCCAGAAAATGGAAAAAAATATAAAACCGGTCGCGGATGAGCTGCGCCGCCGCGCGATGATCACCGCCTCGCACGAAACGGCGGACAACGTCTGCCGCGTACATCTTGCTCTTTCGGATGGCATGGGTGAGATATTGAACCTGCAAATGCTCTGCGGCGGGGAAGAACAGGCGGAGAAGCTGGAAGAGAACTTCCGGAAAAACGCGGAGAAATACTATACGCAGATCATGGAGCTCCTGTCGCGTGATGAAAAAGTATAAGATTTTTGTTATCAATCCCGGCTCGACCTCGACGAAGCTGGCGCTTTTCGAGAACGAACATAAAATTCTGGAAACCAATGTGTTTCACGATTCCTCGGTGCTGCTGCAATTCCCGACGGTAAACGCGCAGCTCCCGTACCGCAAAAAGCTCATCATGGATTTTCTGAGCGAGAACCATATCGACCTTTCGGACGTGGACGCCATCGTCGGCCGCGGCGGCAGCTGTTACCCGGTTGCGAGCGGCGTATACGTTATCGACGATAAGCTCATCGAGGACACCGCCGCCGGGAAGGGCGGCATGGAGCATCCGTCCAATCTCGGCGTGCAGCTTGCGCGCGAGCTGCAGAAGGAGTTCGGCGGCCGGATCTTCATGGTCGATCCGCCGTGCGTAGACGAGCTGTGCGATATGGCGCGCATGACCGGCATCGACGGCGTGCCGCGCCACACCAATATGCACGCACTCAACCTTCGCGGCGTTGCGATGCACCACGCAAAGCATGTTCTCGGAAAAAAGTACGAGGACTGCTGCTTTATCGTATGCCACATCGACGGCGGCATTTCCGTATCGGCGCACCGGTACGGACGCATCATCGACTGCAACGATGCCGCCGGGGGAGACGGCCCCTATACGCCGACGCGCATCGGCTCGGTCTCCGCGGCGGACATTCTCGAATACGTCCGCGATAAGGACATCGACGAGGTCAAAAAGCTTTGCACCCGCACGGGCGGCTTTGTGAGCCACTTTGGCACCTCCAGCTCCGACGCCGTACATAAAATGGCCGAAGAGGGGAACAAAAAAGCCATCCGCGTCTGGGACGGCATGAAATACCAGATCGTCAAGTACATCGGCGCGATGGCGGCGGTGCTCGGCGGCAGGGTGGACGGCATCCTCCTTACCGGCGGCCTTCTCCGCTTTGAAGACATCACGCAGACCATCCGCGAGCAGTGTGAGTGGATCGCGCCGGTGAGCACCTATCCCGGCGAGGTTGAGCACGAGGCGCTCGCCGCCGGAGCGCTGCGCGTCCTGCGCGGCGAGGAAGAGCCCAAGCACTACACCGGCCGCCCCGTCTGGGACGGCTGGCACGACGAGGACTGACAGTCGAACCAAAGAGCCGCAGCGGTTGAACTGCTGTGGCTGATACTGTGGCAGTGCATGGTATGGCATGGCATGAAAAGACAAATCGGAATTTACGGAGGTAAGTGGTATGGAGGAACAAATCCTTAATTATTTGGATATGTCAGAAGAACAAAAAGAAAAATCTTTGAGAGATTTAAAAAGCATAGGCTTTTATCCTGCATATGGAAAAGAAAAGACGATGAAAAAGATTATGGACAAATCCATCGCTGGAGAGATGCCGCAATTCTATTTTGTTTTCAGAAAAGAACAGTTGATAGGTTATTTGTTTATAATTGGTGATACTCAAAAATATCGAGCCTTTCCGTGGTTGGCTATTAGCAATTTAGACGAACTTCCGATGAGAGTTACGAAGGCTTTAATGGAAATACAGATAGAGGCATGGATAAACATAGGCGATGAAATTATGGCGGATTTTCTCCGAAGACAATTAACTAATTACGAACATGGAATAGGACATCGACCTGAAAATTTATGCAGATAACTTCCAGTTTGTTGAGCATGAAAAAAGCGCCGGAGCTTGAGCTCCGGCGCTTTTGGCATATTAAGGAAAATCAGAAGATGGCGACGACAGCGCCGTTGTAGGTCTCGGCGATGAAGTTCTTCACGGTCTCAGACTGGAGAGCCTTGACGAGAGCGACCGTCTTGGCGCTGTCCTTGTCGGCCTCGCGGACGGCGACGACATTGGCGTAGGTCTGGGCGGCGTCGCCGGAGGCGTCCTCGATGGCGAGAGCGTCGGCAACCTTCAGACCGGCGGCCAGCGCGTAGTTGCCGTTGATAACGGCGAGCGTACCGGCATCGCTGTTGGCGAGCTGAGTCGGGACCATGTCGGCCTGCACGGGAACGACGTTGTAGCCCTTCGCGTCAACGATATCGAGATGGCTGACGCCCTTTTCCGCGGAGGCATCCTCCGGCAGGGTGATGAGACCTTCCTGAGCGAGGAGGAGCAGCGCGCGGGTCTCGTTGCTGTCGTCGGCGGGGATCAGAATGGTAGCGCCCTCGGCGACTTCGTCAAGAGAGGAAACGCCGTTGCCGAAGAGACCGAACGGCTCATAGTGGATGAGACCGGCGGAGACGAGGTGCGTGCCGTTGCTGGCGTTGAAGCTGTTCAGGTACGGGGTGTGCTGGAAGTAGTTGGCGTCAAGCTCGCCGTCTTCAAGAGCGGTGTTGGGCAGAACGTAATCATCGAAAACAACGATCTTGAGATCGTAGCCTTCCTCGGCGAGGAGGGGCTTGATCTGCTCAAGGATCTCGGCGTGCGGGGTAGAGGAAGCGCCGACGGTGATGGTCTCTTTCGCGGCGGGCTCTTCGGCAGGGGCTTCGGTCGGAGCTTCAGAAGCGGGAGCCTCGGTAGCGGCGGGGGCTTCCGTGGCGGACGGGGTGGAGGCGGTACCGCAGGCGGCCAGCGCGAGCAGCAGCGCGAGAGCGAGGACGACAGAAAGAATCTTTTTCATTTTGATTTTTCTCCTTTTCTTTGGATTCGGTGGGTGAAACTTTTTATATCATCAGGCGGAGGTGCGTTTGTCCGTCTTGCGGACAATGTACATTCCGACTTCCTGAATGACCTGAACAATGATGATGCATAGCAGCGCGGCGAACCAGATGATATCCTGATTGAAGCGCTGGTGACCGTAAACAATGGCGATCTGGCCGAGACCGGTGCCGCCGATCGTGGCGGCCATGGCGGAGTAGCCGAGCACCGTGACCATCGAGATGACCGCGCCCGTGATGAGCGAGGGCTTCGCTTCCGGGACGAGCACCTTGGTGATGATCTGGAATCGCGGCGTGCCCATCGCTTCGGCGGCTTCGATCACGCCCTTATCGACCTCCTTGATGGAGGACTCGACCATGCGCGCCACGTACGGCGCGGCAGCGATCACGAGCGTTACGATCACGGCCTTGTTGCCGAGCGATGTGCCGACGATGAACTTTGCCACCGGCAGCATGGCCACCATGAGAATGATGAACGGCACGCTGCGGAAGGCGTTGATGAGAATGCTGAGAATTTTATTGAGCACCGGCATCGGATGGATGCCGTCCTTATCGCTCACGCAAAGGAGCAGACCCAGCGGCAGACCGAGAACATAGGCAAACACCGTGGAGATCACGGTAAGATAGATCGTCTGCCACACGCCGAGCAGAAACAGATTCTGCTGCCAGAGCTTTACAAACATATCGGAGAACATCCCATCACACCTCCTCAAAGGAGACGCCGTCCTGCTTCAGCCACGCGCGGGCGCGCTCGGCGCTCGCTTCGTCGGCGGGAAGCTCCAGGATCGTCTGCCCATAAATTTTGCCGTCGATCTCGCGGATGTCCGCGGATACGATGTTGACCGGGGCCTGGCACTCCATAATGAGACTGGCAACGACCGGGTGCCGCGTCGTTTCGCCGTTGAAGGCGAGGCGGATTCGTTTTCCGCCGGGGGTGAATACCGGGGCGATGCTGACACCGGGGAGGATCAGCTCGCGGGCGATCTTGGACTGCGGATTGGTGAACACCTGGCTCACCGCGCCGAGCTCGGCGATCTGGCCGCGGTCGATGACGGCCACGCGGTCGCAGATCTGGTCAATGACGCGCATCTCATGCGTGATGACGATCACGGTGACGCCCATCGTGCGGTTGATCTCCTTGAGAAGCGAGAGGATCGACTGCGTTGTCGTGGGGTCAAGCGCGCTCGTCGCCTCGTCGCAGAGAAGGTAGCGGGGCTTCGTTGCCAGCGCGCGGGCGATGGCTACGCGCTGCTTCTGTCCGCCGGAGAGCTGCGAGGGATACGCCTTGGCGCGGTCGGCGAGACCGACGACGGAGAGAAGCTCCATAGCGCGCTCCACAGACTCCTTTTTCTTCCATCCGGCGATCTCCAGCGGGTAGCACACGTTCTGGAGAACGGTGCGCTGCGCGAGAAGATTGAAGCCCTGGAAGATCATCCCGATCGAGCGGCGGATGAGCAGCAGCTCCTTCTGGGGGAGCTTGGTGAGATCTTTGCCGTCTACGATCACGGAGCCGGAGGTCGGACGCTCCAGCAGGTTGATGCACCGGACGAGCGTGGATTTGCCCGCGCCGGAAAGACCGATGATGCCGAATATTTCTCCGTCCTCGATCGTGAGGGAAATGTCATGCACGGCGTGGATCTGCCCTTCGCCCTCGCCGAAGTCCTTGGTCACATTCTGAAGCTCAATCAAAAGCGAACCCTCCTAACAAACAAAAAAGCAGGCTGCCATTTTGGCATCCCGCTTCACAAAACCGCAGTTCCGGTTTTCCCGAACTGCGCCTTTTTATCCCTGAAAAGCAGTCAGCAAATGGCCATCGGAACGCGCAGCAAAGCTGCGCATGCACATCATCATGTTCATGCACATCTCGGTCATCATGCTGGCGAACGTACGGCGCATCGGCTGAGCTCCTTCCCACTGGAATCAAGTTGTCTGCATTATATCCCTACGGTTTTGACCTGTCAATACACTTTAACACCGCAAAGACAGAATCGGCGAAAAAACACAAAACCCTCTCCCGTTCGGGAAGAGGGTTTGTGAATAATCATTCAGGATTTATACTCAAACGTCATGCCGCAAATGGAAATGGTGTCGCCGTCGCGGATGCCGAGCGCCTCCATGCGCTCGTAGACCCCGGCGTCACGCAGCGACTTGTCGAAATACATCCGGCTTTCGTAGTCGGTGAAGTTGACGGTCGAAACGAGCCGGTCCATCCACGGGCCGGAGACGTACCAGACGCCGTCGTCCTCTTCGATCTCCACATCCTCGGGCGAGCCGAGATCCGGCGCGGGCGGAACGTAGTCCGGCTCGTACACCGCGATCGGCGGGAGCGTGGAGAGCATGGCAGCAGCGCGCTGCATAAGCTCTTTCGTTCCGGCGGTCGTGGCGGCGGAGAGCTCAAAGAACTCATAGCCCTGCGCCTCGACGTGCTTTTTCAGCCGTTCGATCGGCTCGCGGTCGTCTCCGAGCAGGTCGCACTTGTTCGCCGCGACGATCTGCGGACGCGACGCGAGCGCAGGGGAGTAGTCCGCAAGCTCGCGGTTGATCGTCTCAAAATCCTCGATGGGGTCGCGCCCCTCGCTGCCGGATACGTCCACAACGTGAATGAGCAGGCGGCAGCGGTCGATGTGGCGGAGAAAATCGTGGCCGAGACCCGCGCCCTCGCTCGCGCCTTCGATGATGCCGGGAATGTCCGCCAGCACGAAGGAAGCGCCCTCGGCCACGTAAACGACGCCGAGATTGGGGGAGAGGGTCGTGAAGTGATAGTCCGCGATCTTCGGCCGCGCGCGGGAAACGCTCGCAAGCAGCGTGGATTTGCCGACATTCGGGAAGCCTACAAGACCGACGTCCGCGAGCAGCTTGAGCTCCAGAATGAGCTCGTGGCTCTCGCCGGGCATGCCGGGCTTGGCAAAGCGCGGCACCTGCCGCGTCGGCGTGGCAAAATGCTGGTTGCCCCAG
>DPHR01000161.1:10455-10702 GCA_003522945.1 Clostridiales bacterium | reverse complement strand
TGCTCCTGCGTTTCGAGCAGCTCGCCGATCGTATCGTCGATCGCCACAGGGCCGTGCGGCAGACCGTCCCAGCCCTTTGTGCGGAACGAGGCGACGAACCGGTCGTTCTTATAAAGCGCGACCTCCTCGGCGTTCGTAAACGCCCAGATATCACCGATATTTCCCGCGGGATAATCGCCGATATCCATCGGCGAGCCGATCTCGAGCACCGGCGTCTTGTCCCCCTGCGAGGCATAGAGCGCCGCGG
>DPHR01000161.1:0-10299 GCA_003522945.1 Clostridiales bacterium | reverse complement strand
CCTGCGAGGCATAGAGCGCCGCGGCGAGCTTCGGGTTGCGGAAGGCGTCCATCACGCCGTGGTAGCACACGCGGTCGCCCGAGCCGAAGTCCTTGTGCGTCGGATAATCAAACATCACCCAGCCGAAGCAGCCGGAGATCTCGCCGTCGGACGCGGCGGCATTCTGCACGCGCGCATGGCGCAGCGCGTGCTCCTGCCGCTTTTCCCACGGGTCGAAGGACTTCGTCGGGAACATGTGGCCGTTGCACTCGGAAATGAGATAGGGCTTATCCATATCCGGCGTCACGGCGCTGCGCTTCTTTGCACCGGGTGCCGTGCCGTCGTGCGAAAAGTCGTTATACGCGTATACGTCCTCCAAAAGATGGCTCTTTTCAAGATAGCGCACGCCGGAGGTCTGACGGGAGGGGTCGAGCGAATGTGCCAGGGCATTCGTCTCGCGGTAGAAATCATCGTCGTCCAGACTTTCGTTGATGCGAACGCCCCAGAGGACGATGGACGGATGATTGCGGTACTGCGTCACCATCTCGCGCACATTTTCCACCGACCGGCGCTTCCACGCCGCGTCGCCGATGTGCTGCCAGCCGGGAAGCTCGGTGAACACGAGCAGCCCCAGCTCGTCGCACGCATCGATAAAGTGCCGGCTCTGCGGATAGTGCGACGTGCGCACCGCCGTGCAGCAGAGCTCTTCCTTCAATATCCGCGCGTCCTCGCGCTGGAGCGCTTCGGGCGCGGCGTAGCCCATGTAGGGATAGCACTGGTGACGGTTCAGGCCGCGGAGGAACACGCGCTCGCCGTTGAGATAAAACCCGCTGCGGCAAAATTCCGCCGTGCGAAAGCCGAAGCGGACCGTCTTTTCGTCGGTCACGGCGCCGCTCGCGTCAAGCAGCTCGGCGCGGATCGAGTAGAGATTCGGCTCGTCCAGCGTCCACGGACGGGCGTTTGAGTAGTTTACATAATATTTATTATCGTCACCCTCCGCCATGGCGCAGACCGCGCCCGCGGCGTCGAGCAGCGTGACGCGCCGGCAGGCGCCGCTGCCGGAGACGGTAAGGGCGATCTCGGCGCGCGTAAGCGTCGGCGTTGTGACGAACACGTCCTCGATCACGTCCGCGCCGCGGACATCGAGCCATACCTCGCGGTACAGCCCGCCGTAAGCGAGATAGTCCAGCACGAAGCCGAACGGCGGCACGGCGGGATTTTCGGTCGTGTCGAGCCGCACGGCGAGGCGGTTTTCCATGCCGTAGCGCACGGCGGACGTGATCTCCACGCGAAAGGCCGTGTAGCCGCAGGCATGCTCGGCGAGCTTCTCGCCGTTCAAATATACCTCGGCAAAATGCGCCGCGCCGTCAAACTGCAGAAAGAGGCGCTTGCCGCGATACTCGAGCGGCACGGAGAGGCCCCGCCGGTAACCGCAGATGCCGGCATAGTCCTCCGGCTTTGCATAGTGCAGCGGCACTTCCCCTGCCGTGTGCGGGAGATCGACAAGCGGAAAGCGTCCCTCGCCGTGGGCAAAGCCGGCGCTCCACTCGCGGGTGAATTCCCAATCGCTGCAAAGGCTGATCATGGCGTTCCTCCGGAAAGAAATTACTCCTTTCATTTTACATGGAAAGCGGCGTTATTTCAACCGAAAGAAAATATTTAACAAAATCACAGCGGCGTCCCGAACGGCACGCCGCTGTGATTTCACTGCAAATTATCCTCCACAGGCCTCCCCCGGATGGGGGAGGCTTGCGGGAATGGGGAAAATTACTGCTGGTTGATTTTGCTGATGACCGCCACCGCGTCGCTGACGTTCAGGAGCGTCGAGCCTTCCGGCGTGTCGTCCGCAATGTCCGCGCAGAGGAACTTGTACATCGCCACATCGCTGAAGGACGCATAGTGCGCGTTGTACATATCGTACACGAGCTGCGCGTCGTTGATGTCTACGACGCCCGATCCGTTCACGTCACCGCCGTAGCTGACCGTTCCGGCCGCTTCGCCCGCCGTGATGCTGAGCTGCGCTGCGGCGTCTTCCACGGAGAGCGTCGGCGCGATCACGAGATACGCATACGTTCCGTTCGTGCCGTACTTCGTGGTCTTGAACATTCTCTCTCCGCCGTAGGTGTACACATTGTTCGCGCCGGGATCCGCTTCCACGGTCACGAGCCAGACGGACTGCTGGTTCTCCAGCTTCACGTACTTCTGCACCTTCACGCCCTGCGTGCTGACCGTCTTTTCGACCGTCACGGTGATCGTACCGGAGACGACCTTGGCGCCGGGGATCGTGTAGCTGCCATTCGTGCCGGTGAGCACCTCATCGCCGAGCTTCACAGTGTAGTTGTACTTCGCGTCCTCGTTCACGGTGAACGTGAAGTCCGCGCCGGTCGGCGTATCCTGGGACGTGCCGCCATTGACGTCGCCCGCGCCGCTGCCCTCAAAGTTGACCGTGGTCTTCTCCACCTGAATGGCGTCCTTCGTCACGGTGATGACGATGTTTCCGGTCACGTCCGCGCCGGGGATGGTGTAGGAGAGGTTATCCGTCGTATCGGGCGTAACACTCTTGTCGCCGACCTTCACGGCGACCGTGTACTGGAAGCCGTCCTTCCTGTCGAGGGTGAACTTGAAGTCCTCGCCGTAGATTGCGCTCGACGCCGCCGTCACATCCTCTGCGCCGGTGCCTTCCACCTTTACGGAATAGGTCTTCGGCGTTCTCTTACCGGTCACGGTAAGATCGCCGGTGACGTTCTTGACGGTATAGGTGCCGTCGCCGTTATCGACAACTTCAACATCCTTGCCGTCCACCATCGCCTTGACGTCGGAGTAATCGTAGTGCTCGCTGTCCTTCTCGGTGAAGGTGTAGTCCGCGCCGTCCTCTACGGTCAAATCGCCCGTGAAGATGGGGTCGAGCGTGACGTTGTGCACCGCCTTGATCGTGAGCATCGTTTCCGCATCCAGAAGTTGCGCTTCCGGCGCGTCCTTCGCAACGGCGTTCGCCGACTTGTCGATCTTCGCGCTCGTCGCCGTCACGGTCGCGGTGCCCGTCGCCGAGGCGTTGACCGTGAAGTTCAGCGTGAACGCCTTGCCGAGGTTCTTCGCCTCGCCGTAGGCCTGCACATGGATCGTGCCGGCCGTGGCCGCGTCTACGGAGCAGTTGCTGTCCGGGACATCGACGGAAACGTAGGTCAGCTTATCGGTATCGTAGGTGAAAATCATGTCCGCCGCGTGGAACGTGGTCTCGTCTCCCGTGTGGCTCAGCGTCACGGGGACGGCCACGGCCTCGCCCGCGTTCACGGTCTTGTCCGCCGGCATCGTCAGCGTGTATTCCGCCTTAACGTCTTTCTTTGTCACGGTCACAGGCTGTTCTGCCGTAAAGTCCCCGTATTTCACCGTCACGCTTGTCATACCGGCCGTCAGAGCTTCGCCGTTTTCAATCGTGTAATCGCTGATTTCCTTTTCGTTCCCGTCGCTGTAGACCGCCATGACAACCATGCCGGCAGCGTCAAAGCTCTCGCCTTCTGTGTACTCCGTTCTGGTGGGGGCTTTGGCAATTTGGATGCCGGTCAAAGTCGCCTCCACGACGTCGCCCGGCTGCCATTGCAGCACCGGATAGCCGCCGTTGACGGCGTTGGTGTCCGCCTTGAAATATCCGCCCAGTACTCCCTGAAGAGCCTGCATCTGATCCGCTGTTTTTGCTTCCGCCGTCGCAGCCGACGTGTCGTCCGCACGGCCGATGCCCTTTTCTGCGGTTCCCTCCAGATAGTAGACGTTCGAAACTTTCCCCGCCCAGCCAATGGCCGCACCTACAGCCGTACCGCCGCTCTCCACGACCGCAACGGTCCCTGCGGTGTAGGCATTCGTCACCGTGGAGGCTTCCATAACGCCGACGAGACCGCCGACCATATTTTTCGTGGTGGATACCGCGCCGCGATTGTATACGTTTTGGATCGTTGCTTTCTTGGCGTAGCCCATAATGCCGCCAACGTACGTGCCAGCTGCCGTCACGCTGCCGGTATTGTAGCACCCGGTCATAGTGCCGGCATACAGCTCATAGCAGAAGCCGCCGATATTCTTCACACCGGAAACATTTCCCTCATTGCCGCAGTCGGTCACGGTGCAGTCCACCATCACGCCGGCAAACCCGCCGACGCCGCAGGCCTTGCCGGTGTTCTCATCCGCGTTCACCGCAACGCGGGAAACAACACCGGAGAGATCAAGATATTTTCCGTCGGCAACAACGCCAGCGATGTTCCCGCCGTAGACGGAATAATCGCTCTTGGCCGTCACACTGCCGGAAACGGTAAAGTTCTTGATGACGGCATGCGCATCTTTTGTGCCCTCAACGCAGCCGAAGAGCCCAAGATACACGCGCTCGCCGGATGCCTTGGTTGCGTAATCCACCGAAAGATTTCGAATGACATGTCCCGCGCCATCAAAGGTTCCCCCGAATTTGACCGTATTTCCGCCAATCGGCGTCCAGTTGATTTCGGAAAGATCTATATCCGACGTCAGTACCGCAGAGAGAGCGTTTTCCCCGCCATTGACCTTCTTCGCGAACCACACAAGCTCTTCGGGCGTGCCGATTTGGTAAATTCCGCTCTCCAGCTTCGGTTCAACCGCGGTCTTTACGGTCACCCTGCATTTCGCCGTAAAGCCGCCATCCGCTGTCTTTACGGTAATGATCGTTTCGCCGGCCTTTCGAGCCGTAATGATACCATTCTTCACCGACGCGACATCCGCGTTTTCGGATTCCCATGTTATGCTCTTATCGGTTGCGTTTGCAGGACTTACTCTCGCTGTAAGCTCTGCTGTCTCGTCCGGAAACAGCGTTATGGTATTTTTGCTGAGTTCTACGCCATCGACCGGCGTGGATGCTTCCACCGTAACAGCACATTCCGCTTTGGCACTGCCGCAAACTGCCGTAATGGTAGCGGTGCCGGTTTTTAATGCTGTAACCGCGCCGTCCTTCACTGTCGCAATACTCGCATCGGAGGTTGTCCACGCCAGAGAGTCGGTCGTATTCTCCGGCGAAACCGACGCGGTCAGCTTTGCCGTTTCATTCGGCTTCAGCGTCAAAACATTCTTGTCGAGCATCACTTTCGTAGCTGCAACAGCTTCGCGCGTCATTTCCAGATAGAGATCATAGGTACGGTCATTTGCTGCGTCCATAATGGACATATAGGCGATTTTACTGTATTTTTCCGGAGCAAACGGCACCGAACTCACATCCGTCAAAAAAAGTTTTTCCAGCTGTGCCGCCGTCAGAGTAAAGGGGTTAGCTCCTTCCTCGTTGATATAATTAGAACCGGCATCCGATACCAACAAAAACGCAGCATCGGCCACCTCGATCGTCGCTGTGCTGCCGTAAGGCAGTGCAGCATAATATTGCATCTTACCGAGCTTTGACACTACCGCAGCAGTGTCTCCTGTCGAAACAGCGATCGGCAATGCCGTTACTGTAACGGCGCATTCCGCTTTCACACTGCCGCAAGTCGCCCGGATAGTTGCCGAGCCGGCTTTCTTCGCCGTGACAGTCCCGTTCTCAACCGCAGCGACATCATCGTTTGAGCTTGTCCACACAACAGCTTCTGTCGTATTCGCCGGTGTCAGCGTCGCGGTCAGCGAAGCGGTCTCTCCGACAGAAAGCTCCAGCTTCGACGAGCTTATTTTGATGCCGGTCGCAGAAACCGGCTTTTCAAAGCGCACCGCCACGTCGTCATAGGCAAAATACGCCGGCTGGGAGAAACCGTAGCCGTTGTCACTCGAACCGGTAACGTTGAACGCGACCTTGTGAACTTTTCCGAGTACGGAGAGATCCCACTTTGTCCAGTCCATTACGATATTGTCCGGCCCGTTGCAGAGGTAGATGTCCGTTTCGCCGGTCTTTTTGCCGTTGGCGTCGTAGCCGATTGCAACGACCTTGACCCAGTCACCGTCTCCGATCTTTGCGGTGAGGCCATTACCGTCGATGTAGCAATTGAGCGCGTACGTCGTATTGGTGATATACATGTGGTCAACCACACGCTCAACGCCGTCGGTAAAGGAAAAAGCTGGCAGAACTTCGGTTTTATTATATGCGCTGCCATCGATATAGCCATAATGCACGGCAAAGTTATCCGAGCCGTTATGTCCGGCGCCGGTGCGCGTCAGTCCCGAAACGCCCTTTTTATATACGGTAAGCTGCGTTTGAAAACCGCCGTATTCGGCAATGTCTCCGGTGCCATAGTTGGAAATGGCATGTCCACCGCCCCAATAGCAGTATGCATCATAGTTATACGGAAAAACGTGTGAAAGCATAGTGTTATTTTCATCGGTCCACTTATATGCTTCGCTTTCCGTGGTAACACCCGCGCCGCTACTGCCGTAAAGCAGCGGGCCGCCGTACTGCGGATCGTCGATCAGCGAAGTCCAGTCGCTGCCGCCGGCAAAGTTTGCGCCGCCCTTATAATCCGCGTCCTCAAAGGTCAGAACACGGAGATCATACGGCGTCTCGTCCGCCGCCTGCGCGCTGGCCGGAACGAATGCCAGAAGCATTGTCAAAACCAGAAGCAGGCTGAGGAGCTGTGTTTTTTTCTTCATTCTCATTTCTCCTTTTTATTTTTTTCGCGCGGGCCGGCACTGCCGAATAAAACAAAAGCGTCCGTACCGCCGAAGCCGTACAGACGCAAAACAGACATATATGGAGAAATCCCTCTGTGATGTGTGAGACAGACCCGGTACAGGCAGGTGTCTCGGCAAACGGGCTTTGCGTATCTGACTTATCCGTTCCGGTACTTCGGACGGCATCACAGTGACCGACTCGCAGGGAATTGCACCCTATTCCGCAAATTATTATATATAAAAAATATAACATTTGCCATTTGCCGACATTTTCAATTGTTTTTTCGGCGTAAGTCGCCGTGCAGAGTTCTTCTCTTTTGAGTTTAGTATAATCTATATACTTGTTACGCGCAAGTGTTTTTGAGAAATACACCAAAATTTACAAGAAAGTCCCCATTTATTTACAAAAAAGGCCGCATCAGAACGCCACTTGGCGGAAGAGCGCCACGCAGCAGAGGATCACGGCAAGGGGAACATACACGTACCGCCCGACGGCGTACCAGACCGCGCCGCGCTCGCGGCCCGCTCCGGTGTTGATGGCGGAGAGAAGCTCGTCCTTTTTCATCACATAGAACCACGAGACCGCGCCGAGTGTCGCGCCGATAGGGATGATGTAAATGGACACGAGATCCATCCACGGGCCCCATTTGGAGATCGTCTCCATGCCGATGCCGCAGCCGAGGCAGATGACGCCGAGCAGCGCGAGCACCGCCTTGCGGCTGAGCTTCGGGAATTTGTGCAGCAGCGATTCCGCCACCGCTTCAAACATGTTCTGCAGCGAGCTGACGCCCGCGAAGATCATGGCAACATAGAGAATGATCGCAAAAAGACGGCCGAGCGGAATGTCCTGCAAAATGGTCGGGAGCGTCACAAAAAGGAGGCTCGGGCCCGCGCCGACGTCCAGCCCGTAGGAGAAGCACGCGGGGATGATGACGAGCGCCGCGACCACGGCGGCGATCGTGTCAAAGAGCGCGGTGTGCTGCGCCACGCCGACAACGTCCTCTTCTTTCGAGAGGTACGCGCCGTAAACGATCATGCCGCTGCCCGTGACGGACAGGGAGAAAAACGCCTGTCCCATCGCCCAGATCCAGATCATCGGGTCGCAGAGCATCTCCCAGCGCGGCGTGAACATGAACTTGTATCCCTCCGCCGCGCCCGGCAGAAACGCCACGCGCACCGCGAGGACGACAAAGATGAGGAAGAATACCGGCATCATGATCCGGTTCGTCTTTTCGATGCTGTGCGCGCCGAGGAAGAGCGTCAAAAGCGTTCCGGCGACGACAATGATATGATACGGGATCACGGAAAAGTCCCGCGAGGAAAAGTCCGAAAACCACGCCGCGGCATCCGCGGTCATAAGCGTACCGGCAACGGAATCCACGAGTGCCTTGAGAACATAAGTCACGATAACGGCGTATCCGATCGCGATGCAGAGCGAGCCCGCGAGCGGCAGCCAGCCGAGCACCGCGCCCGTCTTCCCTGCCCCTTTGCCGCGGGTGGCCCAGGCGTTTTCGTAAGCGCCGAGCGTGCCGGTGGCGGCGCGGCGGCCCATGGCGAACTCCGCCGGGAGGCCGACATAGCTGAAGATCAGCACAAACAGAATATAAATGAGCAGAAATGCGCCTCCGCCATTGCTGCCCATTTTATTCGGAAAGCCCCAGACGTTCGCCATGCCGACGGCCGAGCCGACCGACGCGAGGATGAACCCCCAGCGGGTCGAAAAGCTCTTTACATTCTTTTTCTTCATCGATTCCCTCTCGACCGGAAAACCTGCTTGTTTTCCTGTTTTCACAAAGTTTCATTATTTTAAAGCTTTGCTGTAAAAAAGTCAAGGAAATACAGGAGAAAGCGGCGAAATATCTGCCGCGCCGCCCGCCGTCAAGACGCCGCTCTTGCATTTTCAGTCCAATCGTGCTATTTTATGGTTAGCATCAGCTAACAGGAGATGTATTGAAACCCATGAAAGAGAAAAAGAACGCCTGCACCGGCTGCGCCGCGGCGGAGGCGGATGGGCGGTTCGTCCGGCATCCGGAGAGCGCGGACGGCGAGGCCGTTGTGACTGCCTATCCGGTATTTCCGGGCATAGAGATCGCGTACTGCGACATACACGCGCACGAGTGCCGGCTTGAACACACACCGGGGATCTCACTCATGCGCATCAGCCACTGCCGCGAGGGACGGCTCGAACAGCAGCTGGGGAACGAATATTATTTTCTCGCGCCGGGGGACCTGGCCGTTTCACGCAGCGACGCCTCCGACGAGGCCGCGCGCTTCCCCACCGGGCATTACCACGGCATCACCGTAACGATCGATCCGGCGCAGGCGCCGGAGTGTCTTTCGTGCCTGCTCTCGGACGTGAACGTCCGCCCGGCGGCGCTGATGGAAAAGTTCTGCGCGAACGGCGGCTACTTTGCCGCCCGCTCGTCCGCGAGCGTGGAGCATATTTTTTCGGAGCTGTACTCCGTGCCGGAGGAGATCCGCAAGGGGTATTTTAAAGTGAAGGTTTTGGAGCTACTGCTCTTCCTCAGCGCGCTACCGACCGAGCGGCGGCGCCCGGCCTATTCCGGCGCGCAGGTGCGTCTTGCCTCCGCCGTGAGCGAGTATCTGCTCTCCGCCACGGAGGAGCGCCCCACAACGGCGGAGCTCTCCGCAAAGTTCCACGCCTCGGCCACGCAGATATTGCAGAGCTTCCAGGGCGTTTACGGCATGTCTCCGGCGGCGTTTCTGCGCGCTCAGAAAATGCACGCCGCGGCGGAGCTTCTCCGTTCCACCGACCGGACGGTGCTCGATATTGCCGGGCAGTTCGGATACGACAACGCCAGCAAATTTGCCCGCGCGTTCCGCAGCGTCATCGGCGTATCCCCCAACGCCTACCGCAGCGGCGCGACCGCCGACAGCTGCGCGCCGGTCTGATCCGAATTCCAACACAAAAACAACATTTTGGAGCCGCGTTCGCTCATTTTGGAGCGGATGCGGCATTGCGGTTAGCGTATGATAACCATGCAAACAGGGAAACGCTTCCCCGAATGTATGCTTTTCCACCATGTCACATTATCTCTCACCCCTTTGTGCGGTGCGGCCCGGAAGGAGGACTCACGAATGTCTGAAGAAGTGATCGTCCGACTGGGCGCACCCACACTGGCGGGGATCAAGACGGGAAGCCTGTTCACCTGTGCGTATACTTCCCGCAAAAGCGTGGAAGAATCTTTGCGGCAGCTTAACCGCTGCTTTGCTCCAAAAGGGCTCTGCCTGCTGCCGCTGCGTTATTCCGAAAAGAACGTTCTCCTTTATCTGTTCCGCCCAGCGGAGCTTTCCCGCGATCTGCAAAACAGTGAAGCCGCCGAGCTGCTCCGGCAGGAGGGTTACCCCTGCGAAAGCTGCGGAAAATGTCTTGCAGCGCTCACGCGCAAGCTGCGCAGCGGCGAAGAGTTCCCGCACGAGATCGGGCTGTTTCTCAGCTATCCCCCCGAGGATGTAAAGGGCTTTATCGAAAATCGCGCCGCCAACTACAAGCTCAGCGGCCTGTGGAAGGTCTACGGCGACGAGAAGAAAGCGAAAGAGCTTTTTGCCAAATATAAAAAATGCACGGACATCTATTGCGAACGGTACGAAGCCGGCTGCGGTATCGCCGAGCTCGCCGTCGCGGTGTGATGTGCCGGAAAGGAAGATTCTGTTATGAAAAAAGCAGCTGTTATTTACTGGAGCGGCACCGGCAACACCGAG
>DPHR01000016.1:4006-4212 GCA_003522945.1 Clostridiales bacterium | reverse complement strand
AGATCGTCGTACACGATCAGCACGTCGCGGCCCTTGTACATGAAATACTCGCTCATCGCCGCGCCGGCAAACGGCGCGATGTACTGAAGCGACGCGGAATCGGACGCCGTGGCGCACACGATCGTCGTATACTCCATCGCACCGGAGGCTTCCAGCCGCGCGGCGATCTCCGCAACGGTGGCGCGCTTCTGGCCGATGGCAACATA
>DPHR01000016.1:343-3847 GCA_003522945.1 Clostridiales bacterium | reverse complement strand
GGCCGATGGCAACATAGATGCAGAGCACATTCTGCCCCTTCTGGGCGAGAATGGCGTCGATAGCGATAGCGGTTTTGCCGGTCTGACGGTCGCCGATGATGAGCTCACGCTGGCCGCGGCCGATGGGCACGAGCGCGTCGATCGCCTTGATGCCGGTGTGCAGCGGCACGGAGACCGACTGCCGGTCGGGAATGGCGGGCGCCTGGAATTCGATGGGCCGGGTCTCGGTGCTCCAGATGCGGCCCCGGCCGTCGATGGGCTTGCCGAGCGCGTCCACAACGCGGCCGAGCATCGCCTCGCCGACGGGAACGCTTGCCATCTTGTTCAGACGGCGCACGCGGCTGTAGCTGTCTACATGGTCGTAGCGGCCAAAGATGATGCAGCCGACGCGGTCGGCCTGAATGTCCATGACCATGCCGCGCTCGCCGTTGACGAACTCGACCAGCTCGCCGTACATGATGTCGGCGAGACCGTCCATCCAGCAGATGCCGTCCGACACGCTGAGCACGCGGCCGACCTGGAACACGTCGATGCCGAGCTTCATGTGGCGCACGGCGTCGAGCATACCGGCGCGGATGGAATCCGCGTCCGTTTCCGTGAGAGGCCGGTCGTTGAGCGCTTTGCCGAGACGGTAGAGCTTGTTGGAGATGGTGTAATCGTAGATCGTATCGCCGATGCGGAGCTGCAGCCCGCCGATCAGCTCTTCTTTTTGCCGCACCCAGTAGGAGATCTTCCCTCCGGCGGCGGCGACGAGCGCTTCAGCACGCTTGCGCACCTTCTCAACGGTCTCGTCGGGAAGCACGGCGGCGGAGGTGAGCGTCACATACAGCACGCCCTTGCGGGAGATGTAGGAAACATCGCCGGGCGTCAGATGGATCTGCGCGAGGATCTGCTCGACTGCCGCGTTCTGGCGGGCAAGCTTGGAAGCCTGATATTCCGCCGAGCGCATGTGCTGCTCGGCGAGAGAGAGGACCTGCTCAATGATCTGCGCGCGGGTCGTGAAGAGCATTTCGCGGCGCTGGTCGGCGGCATCCGCCTCATACTGCGTATCGAGCTCTGCAAGAGCGGCCTTTCCGTCCTTTTCCGCCGCGGCCAGCTCGGACTTGAGCGCCGTGTCGTCCGGCGCGGGCATCTCCGGCAGCGGCTCGGGAGCGAACGGCGTTTCCGCTTCGTCCAGTTCGCGCGCGATCTTCTCCCGGCGGGAGCGGAAGATCTTCACGATGGATTTTCGTCCGACGAGATAAATGAGCCCCGCAAGGATCAGAAGATTGATAACGGCATATACAAAACGCATAATCATTTCGTCCTGTTCGTAGTAGCATTCGTATGCTCACCGGCGGTGAGATGCTCTATGTCGGCATACGGCGCCGCGATCGTCTCCGCGTCCACGGCGGAGTGGCGATCGTCCTGCCAGTGCTGCAGATGGTTCACGAGATCAAGCGCCAGACCGGAGAGCTGCGGTTCCAGCTCGCGGGTGATGCGCTCGGATTCTTCGGCGAGCGCGGTACGGTTTTCTGCGAGCCGCTGCGCGGCCTCGGCGCGCTTTTGCGTTGTTTCGCGGTGCAGTTCCTCCTGCGCTTGCTCGAGCGCCTCCGCGCCGGACTGACGAAGCTGCGCTTCCTGCGCAGCTCGCTCGTCCGCAAGGCGGCGCGCTTCCGCTTCGTATTCCGTGCGTGCGTCCTCCTTCGCCTTACGCGCGGCCTCGATCTTCGCATTGCGCGCATCCATAAAGGTCAGCATCGGCTGAAAGAGCAGTTTTTTCAGAATGAGCACCAGCGCGAGAAAGCATAGAACCGTCCATACGATGAGAGATGGTTCGATCGTCATAGCTGCGCGCCTCTCAGACCTTGGCGACGAGCATAAAGGCGATCAGCAGGCCGTAAATGGTGAGAGCCTCCATCATGGCCATCGAGATGATGAGCGAGGAGCGGATATCGCCGGCGGCGTCAGGCTGGCGGGCAATGCTCTCCATGGCGGCGGCGGCGGTCTTGCCCTGTCCCATAGCGGGACCTATGGTGCTGAAGGCGATGGAAATGGCGGCGGCAATAGCAATGATGGCGGAATCGGTCATGGTAGTGTATCTCCTTACAAAAATATTCTTTATTCTTTTGCTTTTAAGAGACGCGCCGTTATTCGGTGGCCTCCTGCAGATAAATGGAAACGAGCGTCGTGAAAACGATGGCCTGCAGCGCGCAGAAGAGCAGCGAGAGCACCATCATCACGATCGGCGCACCGATGGGCAAAATCTCATAGAGCTGTTCCGTGACGGTCTCTTCGCCGAAGATGTTGCCGAACAGACGCAGCGCCAGCGACGCGGGCTTGATGAACTCATCCAGAAGGAGCAGCGGCAGCATGATCGCGATGGGGGAAATAAAGCGCTTGAGATAGCCGAGAAAGCCGTGCGCATGGATGCTTGAACCCTGCAGGTAGAAAAACGTGATGATGCCAAGACCAAGCGTTACCGAAAGCGACGAGGTCGGCGCTTTCCAGTAGTCCGTCAGACCGGCGCCGGGGATGAGCCCGGTGTAGTTGCCGAAAATGATGAAAATGAAGAGCGAGCCGAGAAACAGAAAGTGTTTTCGGGACTCTTTTTTTCCGAGAATACCGGCAAAATAGTTGTCGAGATATTCAACGCCCGTCTCGATCACATTCTGAAATTTGCCGGGCCGCTCGCGCATATGGCGCGTGGCGAGCAGCGAGATCACGGCGACGGCGGCCAGAACGACCCACATGCCGATCACCTCGCCGGTCACATCCAGAATTCCGAAAATCGGGATCACAACACGGGATTCACCCATTGAGATCTTCTCCCTTCTTATCCGCCGCGGCGGATTTGGACTTTTTATCGTTGCGCCGTGCCAGAAGCATGGCAAAAACCATGGAAAGAGCGGTCAGGCCGAGCGCCGCGCCGACGAGCGGCGCCGTAACGTCCCAGCCGAGAGCGCGCGAACCAAAGAAAACCAGAACAAGATAGGCAACATTGAACAGCTGCCGTACTGCGGAGAACGAAGCGAAAGCCGCAGGCTTTTTGTCCAGCAGCCGGGCGGAGAGCAGGGCGTTGAGACCGGCAACGACGGCACCGCCGAGAAAGGTGAGCAGCCCCTGCACAATAGGTTGATCCATGTATTTTCCTCACATTACATAAGAAGACATTTAAAAACCAAATCGTATTATAGCACACGAAAGCGGAAATGAAATAGATAAAATATAGAAAGATTAGTTCAAAAGAACATCATTCTTCGCCATAAAGCAATATAAAGCTCTCGTAGTGATCCTCGGTATAATAGATAAGCCCGTCATTGGAGTATACGATGCGCTTCGCCCCGCGCGAGACGGCGTGCAGTGTGTCGATATCGCACTCATGGTACTCCCGCCCGGGCGCGTCCGGCAGAAGTCCTTCGTAGTTTCCGAACCGGTCGCCGCCGATGCATTTGCCGTCGGCGTAATCGTCCAGCCCGCCGCCGTTCCAGCCGAGCGCACGGGCATCTTTCTTGGTGATGAAGT
>DPHR01000016.1:0-217 GCA_003522945.1 Clostridiales bacterium | reverse complement strand
GGCATCTTTCTTGGTGATGAAGTTCTGCGGCAGATGAGCATAGAGATGCAGATAGAGCGCCACATCCTCCGCCGAGGTATACTCACCGCCCTCGTCGAGCGCAGCGGGGGAGGACTTGTCCGACTCGCCCGGAGAGACGGCGTCCGCTTCGGTATCCGACGGGGCGTCTGCCGCGGGGACAGCGTCCGCAGCGGGGGCGGCAGTGCTGGACGGCACT
>DPHR01000033.1 GCA_003522945.1 Clostridiales bacterium | reverse complement strand
CCAGAACCTGCTCGGCAAGCGTGTTGACTACTCCGGCCGAAGCGTTATCGTCGTCGGACCGGAACTCAAGATGTACCAGTGCGGCGTGCCGAAGGAAATGGCCATCGAGCTCTTCCGCCCGTTCGTGATGAAGAAGCTCGTCGAGGACGGCGTTGCCAACAACATCAAATCCGCCAAGAAAATGGTGGACCGTCAGAAGCCCGAGGTCTGGGACGCTCTCGATGTTGTCATCAAGGAGCACCCGGTTCTGCTCAACCGCGCGCCGACGCTGCACCGTCTGGGCATTCAGGCGTTCGAGCCGGTGCTCGTTGAGGGCCGCGCTCTCAAGCTGCACCCGCTGGCCTGCACCGCATACAACGCTGACTTTGACGGCGACCAGATGGCGATCCACGTTCCTCTGAGCGCTGAGGCGCAGGCGGAAGCCCGCATTCTCATGCTCTCGGTCAACAACCTCCTGCGCCCGCAGGACGGCCACCCGCACTCCATCCCGACGCAGGACATGGTCCTCGGCTCCTACTACCTCACCTATGTGCGCGAGGAAGAGGGCACCGGCATGGCGTTCAGCACCCCCGAGGAAGCGCTCATGGCGTATCAGGCGGGCGCCGTCACGCTCCACAGCCCCATCAAGGTCCGCGTGACCAAGACCATCGATGGCGTGGAAAAGTACAAGACCGTCGAAACGACCGTCGGCCGCATCATCTTCAACGAGCCCATCCCGCAGGATCTCGGCTTTGTGGATCGTACCGATCCCGAGCATGCGTTCGATTACGAGGTCGGCTTCCGCGTCGATAAGAAAAAGCTCGGCGAAATCATCGACCGCTGCATCCAGAAGCACGGCTTCACCATTTCCGCCGAAGTGCTCGACAGCATCAAGGCGCAGGGCTACAAGTTCTCCACCCGCAGCGGCATGACCATCTCCATCGCGGACATGGTCGTCCCCGAGGCGAAAAAGGAAAAGATCGCCGAGACCGAGAAGAAGGTCCTCGCGATCGAAAAGCAGTACAGGCGCGGTCTTATCACCAACGACGAACGCTACCGCATGGTCGTCGCCGAGTGGGAAAGAACGACCGGCGAAGTCGCCAAGGCCCTGATGGACAACCTCGACGAGTTCAACCCCATCAACATCATGGCGACGTCCGGCGCCCGAGGCAGCGCCAACCAGATCCGTCAGCTCGCTGGTATGCGCGGCCTGATGGCGAACACCGCCGGTAAGACCATCGAGATCCCCATCAAGGCGAACTTCCGTGAAGGCCTGAGCGTTCTCGAGTACTTCATCTCTACCCGCGGCGCCCGAAAGGGCATGGCCGATACGGCGCTTCGTACCGCTGACTCCGGTTATCTGACCCGCCGAATGGTCGATGTCAGCCAGGACGTCATCATCCGCGAGCCGGACTGCGGCACGACCGAGGGCGTGCCCGCCACGGCGATCGACAGCCGCGGCTACGCCGTGTTTACGCTCGATCCCGAGGATCCGAAGTACGACGAGTATATCCACTCCTTCGGCGAGAACATCCACGGCCGCTTCCCGGCCAAGCCCGTCGTCGATCCCAAAACCGGCGAGGTGCTGTTCGATACCGATCACCTGCTCATGTCCGGCGATGCGAAATTCCTCGCCGCCCACGGCGTTGCGAGCGTTGAGGTTCGCAGCGTTCTCTCCTGCGAATCGCGCTGCGGCGTATGCGCCCGCTGCTACGGCATGAACCTTGCCACCGGCAAGCCGGTCAATTCCGGCGAAGCCGTCGGCGTCATCGCCGCGCAGTCCATCGGCGAGCCCGGCACGCAGCTGACCATGCGTACGTTCCACAGCGGCGGCGTCGCCGGTGACGACATCACGCAGGGTCTGCCGCGAGTCGAAGAGCTTTTCGAGGCGCGCAAGCCCAAGAAAATGGCCGTGCTCAGCGAGATCAGCGGCACGCTCACGATCGAGGAAGCCCGCAAGAACATGATGGCGCTCACCGTCACCAACGCCGAGCAGGGCGAGACCCGTGTGTATCAGGTCCCCGTTGGCGCCGGCATCATCGTGCAGAACGGCGACCATATCGAACAGGGACAGGAGCTGACCCGCGGCGCGCTCAGCCCGCACGATGTGCTCCGCATCCGCGGCGTGAACGACGACGAGTTCGGCCGCCCGGGCGTGCGCAACTATCTGGTGCAGGAAGTCCAGAAGGTGTACCGTCAGCAGGGCGTCGATATCAACAACAAGCACATCGAAGTCATTGTCCGCCAGATGATGCGCAAGGTCCGCATCGAGGATGCCGGCAGCACCGATCTGCTCTCCGGCTCCACCGTCGACGTCAACGAGCTCAAGGATGCCAACAAGGCGATCCAGGCGCGCATCGACGCCGGGGAAGAGGGACTCACTCTCGCCGCCGGCACGCCGATCCTGCTCGGCATCACAAAGGCGTCGCTCGCAACCGACAGCTGGATGTCCGCCGCGTCCTTCCAGGAGACGACCAAAGTACTCACCGAGGCCGCCATCAAGGGCAAGGTCGACCACCTGGTCGGTCTGAAGGAAAACGTCATCATCGGCAAGCTCATCCCGGCCGGCTCCGGTCTGGACATGTACCGCAACTTTGAAATGAAGACGGACGAGTCCATCGAGGATGAAGCCGACTACGTCGACCTCTCCGAGCTCAAAAAGCTCACCAACGCGCTTTAATCCGAATAAATTCCGGAGTGATCCCTCACTCCGGAATTTTTCTGATCTTTGATGACTGCGGAGTGAAATTTTTTGCTCGGAAAAATTACAGAATTTTCTTGACTATTCTTGTGCAATCTGTTAAAATCAAAAAACGTGTGGGCGCACGCCCGCACGAGAGCATTTTTTTGAGGAAAGGAGGAAAATCATGCCCACATTTAACCAGCTTGTCCGTAAGGGAAGAGAGCAGGTGACCTACAAGTCCACCTCTCCTGCCATGCAGAAAGGCCTGAACACTCTGAAGAACCGCGAGACCGACCAGTCTTCTCCCCAGAAGCGCGGCGTCTGCACCGCTGTGCGTACCTCGACTCCTAAGAAGCCGAACTCCGCTCTGCGTAAGATCGCCCGTGTCCGTCTCACCAACGGTTACGAAGTGACCGCCTACATTCCCGGTGTCGGCCACAACCTGCAGGAGCACTCCGTCGTTATGATTCGCGGCGGCCGTGTCAAGGACCTGCCCGGTGTCCGTTACCACATCATCCGCGGCACTCTCGATTCCCAGGGCGTCAATGGCCGCTGCCAGTCCCGCTCCAAGTACGGCGCCAAGAGACCCAAGGCGGGTAAGAAGTAAGCGAAACCCCCAACAGTGTCCTGTTGGTTATTGATATATTTTATTTATATGATAACCTTTTGGACACAGCGGCGGCAGAGCGCTGCCGTCGAGTACCTTTGAGATCATTTCATAATGAAGGAGGGAAGCAAAGTGCCCAGAAGAGGTAACGTTCCCAAAAGAGAAATCTTGCCGGATCCCGTATACAACAGCGTTCTGGTGACCAAGCTCATCAACGGTGTTATGCTGGACGGCAAAAAAGGCGTGGCCCAGAAGGTGGTTTACGACGCCTTTGACCTGATCCAGAAGAAGCTGGATCGCAATCCGCTTGAGGTGTTTACCGAAGCTCTCAACAACATCATGCCGGCTCTGGAAGTCAAGGCCCGCCGTGTCGGCGGCGCCACCTACCAGGTGCCTATCGAGGTTCGTCCGGAGCGTCGTCAGACCCTCGGTCTCCGCTGGCTGGTCGGCTACTCCCGCAAGCGCAGCGAAAAGACCATGAAGGAGCGTCTCGCCAACGAGATCATGGACGCCGTGAACAACTCCGGCGCCTCCGTCAAGAAGCGCGAGGATACGCACAAGATGGCCGAGTCCAACAAGGCCTTCGCCCACTATCGTTGGTAATTTCAGCAAAGGTAGAGATTTATGCCCAGATCATATTCACTTGAAAAAACCAGAAACATCGGCATCATGGCGCACATTGATGCGGGTAAGACGACGACTACCGAGCGTATTCTCTTCTATACCGGCGTCAACTACAAAATCGGCGAGACCCATGAAGGCAACGCCACGATGGACTGGATGGTGCAGGAGCAGGAGCGCGGTATCACCATCACGAGCGCGGCTACCACCTGCTTCTGGAAGGATACGCGCATCAACATCATCGATACGCCGGGCCATGTCGACTTCACCGCCGAGGTGGAGCGCTGCCTGCGCGTGCTGGACGGCTGCGTGACCGTCCTCTGCGCCAAGGGCGGTGTCGAGCCCCAGACGGAAACGGTGTGGCGTCAGGCGGACCATTACAATGTTCCGCGCATGATCTACGTCAATAAGATGGATATCACCGGCGCTGACTTCTACAACGTCATGGACATGATCTATGACCGTCTGAAGACGAATGCCGTGCCCATCCAGCTGCCCATCGGAAAGGAATCCGACTTCCGTGGGATCATCGATCTCATCGATATGGATTCCGTCGTGTTCTACGACGATCTGGGTAAGGATATGCGCGTGGAGCCCATCCCCGAGGACATGGCGGATCTTGCCGCCGAGTACCGGGAAAAGCTCATCGATGCCGTATCTCTCTTTGACGATGAGATCGCGGAAATGTATCTGGAAGGCGAGGAGATCCCCGCCGACCGTCTGCGCTCGGTCATCCGCAAGGCGACCGTCAGCGGCAGCATGGTTCCCGTCCTCTGCGGTACGTCGTACAAGAACAAAGGCGTGCAGAAGCTGCTCGATGCCGTTGTCGATTTCCTGCCCTCTCCGCTGGATGTTCCGCCCGTTGTCGGCGTGAACCCCAAGACGGACGAAGAGGTCACTCTCCCCGCGGACGTGAACGGCCCCTTTGCCGGTCTCGTCTTCAAGGTGATGACGGACCCGTTCGTCGGACGTCTGGCGTTCATCCGTGTTTACTCCGGCTCCATTAAGGCCGGCGAAACGGCGATTAACACCGTCCGCGGCCAGCGCGAGCGTCTCGGCCGTCTGCTGCACATGCACGCGAACCATCGTGAGGACATCGACGCTGTGTACGCCGGTGAGATCGCCGCTATTGTGGGTTTGAAAAACACCCGCACGGGCGATACTCTCTGCGACGACAAGCATCCCATCGTTCTCGAATCGATGGAATTCCCCGAACCCGTTATCCGCGTTGCCATCGAGCCCAAGACCAAAGCCGGTCAGGAAAAGATGGCGATCGCGCTCTCCAAGCTGAGCGAGGAAGACCCCACCTTCAAGACCTATACGGACGAGGAGACGGGCCAGACCATCATCGCCGGCATGGGCGAGCTCCATCTCGAGATTATCGTGGATCGTCTGCTCCGCGAGTTTAAGGTCGAGGCAAACGTCGGCAAGCCGCAGGTTTCCTACAAGGAGACCATCCGCGGCACCGCTACGGTCGACATGCGCTATGCGCGTCAGTCCGGCGGCAAGGGCCAGTTTGCGCAGGCCAAGATCCAGATCGAGCCGAACCCGGGCAAGGGTTACGAGTTCATCAACGCCGTCACCGGCGGCGCTATCCCGAAGGAGTATATCCCCAGCGTCGATCAGGGCATCCAGGGCGCCATGGCGTCCGGTGTTCTCGCTGGTTATCCGGTCGTCGACGTGAAGGTCACCCTTCTCGACGGCAGCTACCATGAGGTCGACTCGAGCGAAATGGCGTTCAAGATCTGCGGCAGCATGGCCTTTAAGGAGGCCGCGCAGAAAGCCGGTCCGACGCTGCTTGAGCCCATCATGAAGGTCGTTGTCACGACGCCCGATCAGTATATGGGCGACGTTATCGGCGATCTCAACTCGCGCCGCGGTCAGGTCGTCGGAACGGACATCCGCAACGGCGCCGCGATCGTCACGGCGGAGGTGCCGCTCGCTTCCATGTTTGGCTATTCGACCGATCTGCGTTCCAAAACGCAGGGCCGTGCCAACTACAGCATGGAGCCGCACACCTATGTCGAGCTTCCGAAGAGCCTCCAGGAGAGCATCATCGGCAAGCGCGGCAACAACGCCTGATTTTAGGTGTTGCAAAATAAGCAAAGTTCCTGTAGAATAAATCCAAACCAAAATTTAAATTTTTGCTATTAGGAGGATGTTTCCATGGCTAAGCAAATGTTCAACCGCAGCAAGCCCCATGTGAATATCGGTACCATCGGCCACATCGACCATGGTAAGACCACCCTGACCGCCGCCATCACCAAGACCCTCGCGATGGCCGACCCCAACGCCGCTTCTTTCGTTGACTACGCCTCCATCGATAAGGCGCCCGAAGAGCGCGAGCGCGGCATCACTATCAACACTGCCCACGTTGAGTACCAGACGTTTGACCGCATCGGCTCTCACGGCGCCACCAAGGGTGTGCAGATCCAGGGCCGTCACTACGCCCATGTCGACTGCCCGGGCCACGCCGAC
>DPHR01000112.1:13529-13816 GCA_003522945.1 Clostridiales bacterium | reverse complement strand
AATGTCCACGATGGCGGCGGCGAGCGTTTCGCGCAGCGGAGCCGCGACCTGCGCCGGGCGGTAGCCGCGCTTATGGAGCCCCGTGCCGCTCGTATCGATATAGAGCGCGGCCTCGTCCTTCATAATGGCGAACTGGATGGGGAAGCTCTCGCCCTCTTCGGAGAACCACGAGAGACCGTACACGCTCTTGAGCCGTTCGACAACGGCCTTTTTCACGATTTTCTGGCAGTCCGGCACGGAGTGGAGCGCGCTTTCAAGCGCCCAGCCCTTGACGGGGAACGCGCCGT
>DPHR01000112.1:3807-13300 GCA_003522945.1 Clostridiales bacterium | reverse complement strand
AGCCCTTGACGGGGAACGCGCCGTCCGCAGGGATGAAAGTCTCCCACGGCAGCGCGCGCACGCCCTCGAAGAGCTCGTCGAAGCTGCGCGCCGGGAACCGGCCGAGGACGATCAGAACGCGCTCGGCAAAGCGCGAGCGGATGTTCGCGCGCGCGACGGCGCTCTCGTCGCCAGTGAAGTATACGCGCCCGTTTTCCGGCGCAACATTTTCCATATCCATATGGCGCAGCTCGTTGCCGAGCGGACCTTCCAGCCCGAACAGGCACGGCGCGCAGAGAGTGAGCTTCATGTTATTTCCTCCGATGTGATCTCTATTCGGAAAGATAGTACCCTGTTTCGCTCCAAATTGCAAGCAATATAAAAACCCCGCCGTTTCCGGCGGGGCAAAAAGAGAGGATGAGAGGGTAGGTATTTAAAATGTATGGGTCACTTGCCCGAGGCGGCTTCGATCTCGGTTTTGACCTGCTCGGCGGTCATCACGCGGCCGAACATTTCCGCCCAGAGATCAAACATGGCGGTGTTCCAGTCGTTTGCCGTGCGGCCGCAGTGGTCGTAGGAGCTGATGCCGTCGGCCACGGCGACAACGTTGTAGTCCTTATGATAGGCCTCGCGGATCGTGCTGTCCACGCACCAGTTCGTTACCGTGCCGCAGATGATAAGCGTGCGGATGCGCTTTTTCTTCAGCCACGTTTCGAGCTCCGTGTGGGAGAAGCAGGAGTAGGTGTACTTCGGAAATACGGTGTCGCCTTCGACGGGCGCAAGCGCCGGATCGATCTGGCACTCCGGGGAGCCGGGCTTGAACTTGACGTCGCCGTCCTCGGTGAGAAGGCCGCGCTGCTTATTGCGGAACCAGTAATGATCGTTGTGGAAATCCACATCCTGCGCGAAGATGGACATAAACACGGGGATGCCCTTTTCGTTGCAGAACTTTTTGAGATCGGCGATGGTGGGCAGCTGCTCGGCGGACTGCGGCGTGTAGAGCGGACCGTCGGGCTGGGTGAAGCCGGTCTGCATATCAATGATCAGCAGGGCGGTCTCTTCCGGGTGGATCGTGAAAGGAGCGTCCCACTCCCAATATCTAGCCATAGTATTTTTCCTCCATTTTGTATGGGTTTACTTAAATCAAATAAGGACGTGCGTTCACTCCTGCTGCAGCAGGTTTTCGAGGATCGTTTCGCACGGGTAAAAGTCAAAGTTGTAGTTGATCGCGAGAAGCTGCATTCCCTGCCGGTGCTCCGCCTCGGTGGTGGAGTTTACGCCGTCGTCCGCAACAGCGACGCGGAAGCCGCGGTAAAACGCTTCGATCGCCGTCTGCGCCACGCACACGTCCGAGCGCCAGCCCGTCATGATGACAGTGTTGATCTGCATCTGGCGGAGCTTTTTTTCGAGCGTCGTGTTGACGAAGCCGTTGAACCGGTTTTTGTAGACAACGAAGTCGGCCGGATCGGGCTTTACCTCGTCGATGATCTGCACGCCGTAGGAGCCGGCCATCATATGATTGTTCCAGAGCTGCAGCTCCGGATCGTTCTTATAATGCCGGTCGCAGACGTAAATGACCGGAACGCCCATCTGCCGCGCGCGGGCAAAGAGCTTTTTGAGCTGCGGAAGAATGAGATGGATGCGCCCGCAGGCAAGCGCGCCGCCTTCGAGAATGTCGTTCTGAAGATCGATCGCGACGATGGCCGGACGGCACACATCCGGCGCGGAGGAAAGCGCCGCGGCATCGATATCCTCCGGCAGGAGAGACTGCAAGAGCATCTGCGCGCACTTATACTCTTCCAGTATGCGGTCCACCTCCGCCTGCTGGCGGATCATGGCTTTCTGCACTTCTTCGGTGGATGCGTCGAGCAGCGCGGCGATTTCCGTCAGGGGGAATTTCATCTCGCGGAAATAACGGATCTGCTGCAGACGCGCGATGTCCGATTCCGAATACATCCGGTATCCGGCATCGGTGCGCTCCGGCTTCGGCAGAAGGCCGCGGCTTTCGTAGAGTCGGATAGCTTTCACGCTCAGTCCGGTGAGGGAAGCCGCTTTTTTTATCGTTATCATGCAGCGCGCTCCTTTCCGTGACGGTGGGATATTTCAAACGGGAGCATCCCGAAGGATGCTCCCGCGGGAGGCATGGCCCGCCGTGGGGCCAATGGATTTACTGCTTCTTGCCGACCTTGTTGAAGATGACCTTCACGAGGAAAGCCACGACGACGCAGTTGATGGAGGGCAGGAGAACGGGGATGAAGGTGACAGCAACGCCGACAGCCCAAGACACGAAGCCGCCGATATCAGCGCGGGGCAGGGAATCCAGATCGGTGTAGCCGTGGTTGTACTTGGTGAGGAAGTCCGCGAACACGATGCCGACGATGGGAGGCACGGTGCTGGAGAGGAAGTTGATGTAGCTGCCGAACAGGTTGTAGAAACCAACGCAGCCGAGGATGGTGCCGACAAGACCGAACACGAGGGTCAGCTTGTTGCGGGGAACCTTGATGACGGAGCTGAGGCTCATGGAGCCGGAGTAGACGCAGCCCTGAGCGGTGGACCAGATGTTGAGGACCATGACGATGAACGCCGGGGCCAGAAGACCCTGCAGCGCGAGAACACCCATGATGTCGGGATCGCCGTAAACAACGGAGCCGATGGCGCCGAAGAACACCATGAAGGAGTTACCGACCATGATCGTGATGATCATAACAATGATGGAGGTCTTTGCGTTCTTGGCAAAGCGCATGATGTCGGGCGTGAACATAACGGAGCCGACAACGTAGGAGCCGACGCCCAGAGCAACGGCCTTCGCGAAGGTGATGGAGTCTTCCTTGACAAGAGCATTGATGCCGGCAACGCCGCCGACGTCGTTGAACGCGCGGATGATGGAGATGAAGCCGAAGATCAGGACGATGGGCACGGCGATGTTGGAGAGCATGTTCATCCACTTGGTGCCCTTGGAGGCGGTGATGGTCATGCCGATACCGGCGAGGATGCAGATGAGGATCGTGGGCATCCAGGAGAAGAGACGGTGCGCGGAGTCGCCGATGAGGTAAGCGTCGATGGAGAACCAGCCGATGGTGGTGATAGCCACGATCAGCACCGGCACCCATGTGCCGACCTGGCCGAAGCTGTAGCGGGCCATGAGACCGAAGCTCAGGCCGCTCTTAGCGGCGATGACGCCCATGATGCAGCTCAGAACGGTGAGGATGGCGCTGGATACCAGAACGGCCCAGACCATGCTGTTGAAGGAGAGGCTGACGCCGATGACGCTGCCAGCCTGCATGCTCGTAACGACGAACACATAGCCGAGGGAAATGATGAGCACGGAAAGGAAGGATTTGCGAGCGGTCGAAGGAACGGCAGTCTTACTGTATTCGTCCGCGGTGGTCTCTACAGTAACATTCTTTTTTTCTTCCATTGCGAAGGTGACCCCTTTCGTTTCGTTCAGCTGTCTTTCAGCGCTGAAAGACGCGGGCCCGGGTTCCCGTTGATCAACGCTTACCGACTGTCTGATTGCATCATAGGCGAGATGTTAACAAAATGCAAACACGAAACCTTTCCCTTAGGGTATACTTTACCATGAACCTCGGAGCGCCGCCATAGACAAAAGATAGAAAAAGGGCCCGCTTTTTCCGTCTGCGGCTTGCGTTTTTCCGGAAATTCTCTATAATATAAGGGCTATGTATATTTTTTTACGAAACAATGATTATCGTTACGCCGCCGAGCAGATGCTGCTCATGCTCTTCCCCGAAGAGCGGCCGGTGTACCCGAGCGCCGATCCCGGTCTCCGGGAGGAGAATGCTGTCGAGCTGGAGCTGAAGCACGGCAAGACGTACACAACGGCTGTGTGCCGGCTCCGGTACGACCGGCGCACCGTGCAAAAGCATGTCCGCGCCCGCACCGACGGCATCCGCGCCGGGGAGGAGAGAGCCCGCATCGAGCAGCGCATCTTAAAGCTCGCTTTCTACCGCGCCGCGCTGGATGTCGGTGTGCCGAAGCCGGAGTGGGGCTGCCTTACCGGTGTGCGTCCGGCAAAGTTCCTCGCGGGGCTCATGCAGAAGGACGGCCTGACCGAGACCGCTGCCGTGCGGATGCTGACCGAAACGTTCGGTGTGTCGAAAGAGCGTGCGTCTCTCGCTCTCGCCGCCGAGCGCGCCGCGGCACGCGCCAAAGCGGCGCTCGCGCCGCAGGACGTGTGCCTGTACATCGGCATCCCGTTCTGCCCGACGCGCTGCGCCTATTGCAGCTTTGTGAGCGTGGACGCGCCGAAGCTTTTGAAGAGCATCCCGGATTATCTCAACGCGCTCGAGCAGGAGATGCGCTCGACTGCCGCGGCGGTGAAGGCTGCCGGGCGGCGCATCGTTGCGGTATACATCGGCGGCGGCACGCCCACGACGCTCTCGGCGCCGGAACTCGACCGGCTGCTTGCGGACACGAAGGCGTGCTTTGATCTTAGCGCCTGCCGGGAGTTCACCGTGGAGGCCGGACGGCCCGACACCGTGACGGAGGAAAAGCTCGCGGTGCTCGTTTCGCACGGCGTAAACCGCGTGAGCGTCAACCCGCAGACGATGTCGGACGCGGTGCTCGAGGAGATCGGGCGTCACCACACCGCCGCCGAAGTGCGTGAGGCGGTGGCGATGGTGAAAAAGTTCCCGCAGCTCGCCTTCAACATGGATCTCATCGCGGGTCTCCCCGGCGATACGCCGGAGAGCTTTTCCGACACGGTGCGCGAGGTGATCGCGCTGGGCGCGGAGAATATCACGGTGCACACGCTCGCGCTCAAAAAGGGCTCGCGCTTTCTCACCGAGGGTACGGCGCTGCCGGACGGGAAGGCCGTCGGCGAAATGCTCGGTGATGCGCGTGAAAAGCTCGAAGCGGCGGGGTACGCGCCGTATTATCTTTACCGGCAGAAGTTCATGTCCGGCAGCTTTGAAAACGTCGGCTGGACGAAGCCGGGATACGAAAATCTCTACAACATATGCATTATGGAGGAGCTCTGCGGCATTCTCGCCGTGGGCGCGGGCGGCTCTACGAAGCTCACGGCGCCCGGCGGCGTCGTAAAGCGTCTCATGGCGCCGAAGTATCCGCGCGAATACATGGACCGCATCGCGCGCACGTGCGCCGAAAAGGACGAGATCGTCCGCTTTTATAATTCCGAACCGAAAGGGACAAACTGAAAATGGCCTACTATCTTTCCGAGATCAATGCCCGGTGCCGCGCCGACGCCGCCGGGTTCATCGCCGAGTGCGACAGCATTTACGCCGACCGGCTGGAGCTCGCCGCCGACCGCATCATGGAGAACATGGAAAAAAGCCCGATCGTTCTGCTCTCCGGGCCCTCCGGCAGCGGCAAGACGACGACCGCGCTGAAGATCTGCGAGGTGCTCGAGCGGCGCGGTGTGCGCACGCACAGCATCTCGATGGACAACTATTTCAAGAGCGTCTCCCCGGAGACGACGCCGCGCACGCCCGAAGGGAAGTACGATCTCGAATCGCCCCTGTGCATGGATATGGAGCTTTTGAACGAGCACTTCTCCGTCCTTTCCGAAGGCGGGCGCATCCTTGTGCCGCGCTACGACTTTGTGCACCAGTGCCGCGATCTGGAGCCGAGCGCTTCGCTGCGTCTGAAGAAAAACGAGGTCGCCGTGTTCGAGGGCATCCACGCGCTCAACGATTCGATCACGCTTGTACACCCCGAGGCGTTCAAGCTCTATATCAGCGCGCGCAGCAACATTTTGGACGATGACGGCGCGGTCGTATTCAAGGGCACATGGATGCGCCTTATGCGCCGCACCGTGCGCGACTATCTTTTCCGCGGCACCGCCGCGCAGGAGACGCTTGCGCACTGGGCCAACATCCGCCGCGGCGAGAAGCTGTATATCTCGCCCTTCAAGGACAAGGCGAATCTCCAGTTCGACTCGTCGTTCGCCTACGAGGTGCCGGTGCTCAACAACACCGCCACCGGCCTTTTCAACGCCATGCCCTCCGACACGCCGCGCTACAGCGAGCTGCAGAGCATCCTCCCGGCGTTCGAGCGCTTTGAGGACGTCTCGCCGGAGCTTCTTGCAAAGGACTCGCTGCTGCGTGAATTCATCGGCGGCGGAAAGTATTCGTACTGACCGCTTCCCCGGCCCGCGCCGGAACATAAAAGAGAGAAAGGACGCATACCGCCCATGCCGCAGTTCCGCGATCCGAACGAAAAACGGGATTTTATGCTCAATACGCCCATTCCCAGGCTCGTGCCGAAAATGGCGCTGCCGTCCATCGCGGGAATGCTCGTCACGAGCGCCTATAACCTTGCCGACACGCTCTTCGTAAGTCAGCTCGGCACGGACGCCACGGGCGCGGTCGGTGTGAACGGCTCGATCGATCTCATCATTATGATGGCGGGCTCGCTCCTCGCCGTGGGCGCGGCGAGCCTTACGTCGCGTCTGCTCGGCGCGAAGCAGGACGAGCGTGCCCGCGAGGTGCTCTCCACCTGCTTCTTCCTCGCGCTCGCGCTTGGGACGCTTGTGCTGATCCTCGGCTTTACGTATCAGGATAAGATCCTGCTCCTGCTCGGCGCGAACGAGGAGATCCTCCCGTATTCGGAGCAGTACTGCCGGTATATCCTGCTTGCCGCGCCGTTTATGGCGACAAGCTTTGTGCTCAACCAATGTCTGCGCGCCGAGGGCAGCGCCGTTTTCTCCATGATCGGCATGGTGGCGGGCGCGGTGCTCAATGTGGGGCTTGATCCGCTCTTCATCTTCACGTTCGGCTGGGGCGTCGCGGGCGCGAGCGCTGCAACGGCCATATCCAAGGTCGTCAGCTGGTGCATTCTTATGACGCCGTATTTCCGCAAAAAGACGCTGCTCACGATCCGCTTCCGGCAGTTCCGCCCGCGCTGGAGCGACGCCAAAGAGGTCTGCGCCATGGGCAGCGCGAGCTTTTTCCGCAACGGTCTCGGCACGCTCGCCGGGATACTGCTCAACCGCATTGCCGTGGGCTACGGCACGAGCGCGCTCGCGGCGATCAATGTGGCGAACCGCATTACCATGTTTATGACGAGCGCCTGTCTCGGCTTCGGCCAGGGCTTCCAGCCCGTGGCGGGCTTCTCGTGGGGCGCGAAGCGGTTTGACCGCGTGCGGGAATCGTTCCGGTTTTCCATGATCGCATGCGTCGCCGGCATTTCCGCTGTGGCGCTCGTTGTCGGGATCTTCGCCCGGCCCATCCTGCTGCTTTTTACGGAGGACGATGCCGAGCTTGTGCGCATCGGCGTGTTCTCTCTGCGCATCCAGTGCCTTGCCATGCCGTTCCACGGCTTCGGCATCATCGTGAATATGCTCTGCTCCGGCATCGGGCGGGCGCTGCCGTCGCTGCTGCTGGGGCTGGCGCGGCAGGGTATCTGCTTCTTCCCGATACTGCCTCTTATGGTCCGGCTCTGGGGCGTGTGGGGCATCGCGTCGGTGCAGGGCGCGGCGGACATGCTCGTGATGCTGCTCGCCGTGCCGATCGCCGTGCGCGTCTCGCGCGACATCCGGCGGCGGGAGGCCGAGCAGGGGGGAGAAATATCCCCCGTGTAAGTTTTTTCGCGCGAATGGATGTTTATGCTTGACTTTTTCCTTTGGCGCGGTATACTTTTTAGCAGAAACTCAATGGTAGAGGCGCGATCAACATCAGTACGCTCTTGTCATCCGGCAGACACCGGGGAGCGGAAAGGGGCGATCGCCGAAGGGTCTCACCGCTGTCTGGCGGTGGATGCCTGGGGCGCGGAAGAACATTCCGCGGACTGTCACTTCGGTGGAGAGCTGTCATTGCTGCGAATTTAGTTTTTTTATTACTGATTTTGTATGCACAGCCGTGATCCTTCCACCGGGAATCACGGCTTTTTGCATGCGAGGGAGGTTTTTCTCATGTTTTACGCTACCATCTGGGCGCTGCTGCCGCCGGTCGTCGCCATCGCTCTGGCGCTGATCACCAAGGAGGTCTATTCCTCGCTCTTCCTCGGCATCGTCGTGGGCGCGGCGCTCGTCGCCGGGTTCGCGCCGGTAAAAACGCTGGACGTTATCATCAACGACGGCTTCATCGCCGGCGTGGCGGACGCCTGGAACGTCGGCATTTTCCTGTTCCTCATCCTGCTCGGCATTCTCGTTGCGCTTATGAACCGCACGGGCGGCTCGGCGGCGTTCGGGCGCTGGGCGGAAAAGCACGTGCACACCCGCGCCGGCGCGATGCTCGCTACGGTCCTTCTCGGTGTGCTGATCTTCGTGGACGACTATTTTAACTGCCTCACCGTCGGCAGCGTCATGCGTCCCGTGGCGGATGGCCACCGCATCTCCCGCGCCAAGCTCGCCTATCTCATCGACGCGACCGCCGCGCCCGTATGCATGATCGCGCCGATCTCCTCGTGGGCGGCGGCAGTCTCCGGCATCGTGGACGAGAGCGTCATGTCCGGCACGGAGCTGTTCGTCCGTGCCATCCCCTGGAACTACTACAGCCTCTTTACGCTTGTTTTCGTTGTCGGTCTCTCGCTCATGCAGTTTGACTATGGCCCGATGAAGCTGCACGAAATGAACGCGCGGCTCAACGGCGATCTCTTCACCTCCGGCGAGCGGCGCAGCGATGAGGCGGATATCGTCGCTTCGCCGAAGGGACGGGTCGTCGATCTTGTGCTGCCGGTGCTCGTGCTCATTGCCTGCTGCGTCACCGGCATGCTGTATGTCGGCGGATTCTTCTCCGGCACATCGTTTGCCGCGGCCTTCGCCGGAACGGACGCCTCCGTCGGACTGCCTTGGGGCACGCTCATCGCGCTCGTGTTTACCGTGATCTACTACATCTGCCGCGGTCTTTTGAGCTTCAAGGAAGCCATGGAATGCACCACCAAGGGCTTCATCGCCATGGTTCCGGCGCTGCTCATCCTCACGTTCGCCGTAACGCTCAAGAACATGACCGGCATGCTCGGCGCGGCGGAATACGTGTTCGGCGTGATGCAGGGCGCGTCCCGGAGCCTTTATAACCTGCTCCCGGCGATCATATTCCTTGTCGGCTGCGGCCTTGCGTTCTCCACCGGCACGAGCTGGGGTACGTTCGGCATCCTGATCCCGATCGTGACGGACGTATTCCCCGCGGACAGCCAGCTTCTCATCATCGGCGTTTCCGCGTGCCTTGCGGGCGCCGTCATGGGCGACCACTGCTCGCCGATCTCCGATACGACGATCATGGCCTCTGCCGGTGCGCAGTGCGACCATCTCAACCATGTTTCCACGCAGATCCCCTACGTTCTCACCGTCGCCGCGATCTCATTCGTGAGCTACGTCATCGCCGGATTCGTGCAGAACGTGTACATCTGCCTCGCCATCGGCGTCGCGCTCACGGTCGCCACGCTCTTTGTGCTGCGCGCCGCAACGTCCCGCCGCGAGACAGTAAAAGCTTGAACATCCAATAACGAGCCTCGCAGAGTTTGCGCCCGCAGGCGCAAAAAGAATTCAAAACATTTTTGCCGGCGACATGCGCGTCGGCAAAAATACTTTTCGGCT
>DPHR01000112.1:2639-3545 GCA_003522945.1 Clostridiales bacterium | reverse complement strand
GTAAGCGAAGCGGGTCTCGTTTGATATTCGTTTGACATTTTCTGATTTTTGTTTCTTCCCTCCGGCGGGATTTTCGGTATAATGGGGAAGTAAGCAAAAACAGAGGTGATCGTTTATGAGATATTGGGAAATTCTCGTTTTCTGTCTGGGCATATCGCTGGACGTGTTCGGCGCCGCCGTGTGTCAGGGCGCGGTGCTCGGCGAGCTTCGCCGCCGCCGCATCGCCTTGTACTGCCTGATCTTCTGCGCGGCACAGGTCGCGGCGATGGAGATCGGCCGGCTGCTCGGCATGCTGCCGCGCTTCGCATCGTACTATACCGTGGCGCAGGGGCTGTGGCATATTCTCGGCGCGCTCATTTTCTTTGTGCTCGGCGTGTGCCTGATCGTCAAGGCCGTCCGGAAAAAGACCGTATTCGAGCACCGCTCCGAGATCACTTACAAAAAAGTCATCGGCACCGCCGTCCTCACGAGCCTTGATTCGCTGCTCGCGGGCGTCAGCTCCCGCTTTCTCGACGCGTACTGGCTCTCCTGTCTCGCCACGCTCTTCGGCGTGACGGCGGTGTGCGCGCTCGGCGGCGTGTCGGTGGGGTATCATTTCGGGTATTCCCAGAAAAACACCGCGTACTGGATCGGCGGCGCGCTGTTTCTTGTGACCGGCGTAGATGTTCTGATCCGCTTGTTTGTGTGAAAAGGAGACACATATGGACAGCCGCAAGGATATGACAAAGCGCCTGATCGCCGACGGCTTCAAGGCGCTGATGCTGCGATATCCCTTTGAAAAGATCTCCATTATGATGATAACGAACGAGGCCGGGATCCGCCGCCCGTCGTTTTATAACCACTTTCAGGACAAGTACGACCTGCTCGCGTGGATCGTGGAAACGGACGTGATCGCCCCGGCGGGCG
>DPHR01000112.1:0-2485 GCA_003522945.1 Clostridiales bacterium | reverse complement strand
GGCGGGCGAGCCGCTGCGCCGCGGCGACGGGGTCGGCGCACTGCGCACGATCTTTGCCGGGCTCGTGGAGGATGCCGCCTTTTACCGCAAGGCGTTCACCGTCACAGGGCAGAACGGCTTTGAGGATTCGTTCACCGACGCGGTGCAGCGTCTGCTTTTGGAAAACGCCGCGCTCACGCCCGCCGCGGGGTATGCGGGACTGCTCTCGGAAAAAACGGTGGCGCGCTTCAGCGCCATCTGCCTCGTGTCCACGGTGAAGCACTGGCTGGAAAGCCCCCGCACGGCGAGCGTGGACGAGCTGGTGGACGCCTACCTCTATCTCGTATCCCACAGCGCATGGATGTAAAGATAATAAAGCACAGCGGCCGACGTGTTGATGCCGGCCGCTGTGCTTTTTTTATCCCATCCGGACGATGAGCATATCGCCCGCCCGGCAAATGCTGCCCTCCGCGGGAAACGGCGGCATTGCGTCCGGCTGCGCTCCCTCAGGGAGCTCCGATTCGCTGCCGATGCGGATCGGGGTCTGAAGAATGTACGAAAAATACGCGGCGTAATACCCGCCGCCCACCGTGCTTTTCACCCATGCGCCGGTGATCTGCGATACGCTCCCGAGCGCTTCGGGCGTATCGAAGGACGGCAGACCGATAAACACGACCGGCGTTTCTCCGGGGACATACCCCTCGGTCTGGTCCAGACGGAGGCAGAGCTCCGTCATGCGGGAAAGCGTGGCCTGCCGCTCAAGGTCTATTTTGAGATAGAGCGCGTTTGCCGTCTGGACATTTCCCCAGATGAGCGCGGCAATCAGCACAAGAAAAACGGCGGCGCAGCCGGAGAATACCCGGCTTTCCGGCAAACTTTGCAGGCACTGCCGCAGCAGCAGGATATCGAAGACATACACCAGACAGAAGGCGTACTTCATCAGATCGTGCGCCTCCATCCCGGCGTAGCCGAGGAAGTTGGAAAGATTCATGCCCATCGGCAAAAGCGCGGCAAGAACGAGCGCAAGGAGAAGATTGACCGCGGGGAGCCGTTTCCGGAGGAGAAAACGTGCTGCCGCCGCCAGCGTGAGAACGGCGAGCAGAAGATGCCCCGCGCGCGTGACCGGCAGAGGAACGAAGACCGGCTGCCGCACGGTGCTGCGTGCCCATGTGTCATAGGTCGATCGGACGGCTTCCGGCAGAAGGGCGGGCGTCATCCGGCCGAGACTCAAAAGGCTGTTGTACCCGCCGCCGAGCGCGACGCCCGATGCGCTGCACACGGCGCGGACGAGAATATAGTACGCGGCCCCGCCGATGAAAAGGATGCCGACGGCTTTGAGCCCGTCGAAAAACACCGCTTTCGCGCTCTCGCTCTCCAGAAGCCGCAGAATACAGGCGATCATGACAAGCGAGACCGTGACCGAGATCATCGCCTGATAGAGCGCGAGCGAGCCGACAATGGGGATAACGGCGAGCGCCCTGCGCCGGAGCGTACCGCGGAGAAGGAGATACGCCGCACACACGGCGAGCAGCATGGCGAGCATATCGCCGTCCAGATCGTAGATGTACGTTGCCGCCAGCGCCGAATATGACACATTGGTCACGAAAAGAGCGCCGATCACGGCAAGGAGCAGCGCGTTGTCCACGGAGAACAGCCGCGAAACGAGATACACCGCAAGCGATACCCAGACGAGCGAGAGAACACCGGAGAGCCACGGTGTACCGGCACTGCCGCTGAACACGGTGCGGTACGCCGGATAGAGAAACCGGCCGAGCGATATTTTCCAGTCCGCCACCGAACCGGCGGCATAGCGGATACCACCGGAAAGGAACATCTCGTTGAGCGAGTCGTGGCTGACGGTAAAATTGGTGAACGCATAGCCGTGCGCGAGCAGGCCGAAGAGAAAAACGGCGGCAAAGGAAGCAAGAAGCCGTTGGCGCTCGCCGGTGATGCGAAGATGCGGCGCGCGGCGCAGCGCGGAAACAAATCTTGTCATGGCGGAAAAACCTCCCGCGGAAAGGCGGTCACGGATTCACAAAAAGGTGTTTGCGGTTGTTGAAATACGGAATATTGACAAAGAGCATGACGATCGAACCGATGATGCTCCCGGCGACTTCGGCGGTAAAGACCGACTGGCCGATAATGATGCTTCCGATGAGCAGATAGAGCACCGTTGCCGCGGTATCGACGATGCACCTCAGGTAATACATCATCGGGCCCTTGGCGCGGAACTTTGCCAGCGCTCTCTGCACGACCACCGCGTACACGGCGAGCGCAAGACAGACAACACCCATAACGATATCCAGCGGCTGCAGCGCGGGGAAGACGCGGTAGACCATTTCGGCGTTCCCCTCATAATACGCGCCGGTGAAGTACTTTCCGGCCGCTACCAGATTGACGAGCATACCGGCCCACAGCTGAAAATAGATGATGAACTTGAACCACTTCATGCCGCGCCGGGGCGCTGCGATGACGCCGAACGCGGCGGCGGGATCGGGCGTGCCCT
>DPHR01000120.1:1111-2857 GCA_003522945.1 Clostridiales bacterium | reverse complement strand
GGACTTCCTTTCGCTTTGCGTCGGAAAGCTCCGCCGCCGTGTCGAGCCGGAAGTGCCGCGCGGCCTTGCCGTCAAAGCGGAAATCGCCGGACACCGCGACGAGCGACAGTCCATCCTCCGGCAGGATCAGCGCCGCAAGCTTTTCCGGATCGACCGGATCGGGACAGACGATGCGCGCCGCGCCGGCCGAGCGCGCCCGTTCAAGCACCGCCTGCAAAAAATCGTCCGCAAGCCCAAGCTCATTATCCAGCGTGTACACCCGCCCGAACGACGCGGCGGTCTCCGAGAGCAGCACCGCGCCGCGGCAGGTATAAGCTGAGAGAAAGCGCCGCTTTTCGTAATCTGTCTCCGAACGATGAACGGCCTTTTCTGCGAACGCTTCGGCGCGTTTTCGCACGCGCGCTTTAGCTTCTGCCGTAAGAACGCCCGGAATGCCGCCGGGGGAGACGAGCCTTGCCGCGTGCAGCATGTCATAGGCGCGCGCATACTCGCGCCGGTACGCGGCAAAGAGCCGCCGCATTTTCTCCGCTTCCTCCGGCGGAATGGGACGGTAAAATGCGCCGAGGTCGAGATACTTTCCCGAAGCGCCCGGAACGGCGGGCTCCTGCACATGCGGAGACGTGGCGTCCACATACCCGAGCTTTTTCTCCGGAATGTATATCCCGTCGAGCGAATCCGGATCGCCGGAGCACAGAATGGACTCAACGGCGAATCCCGCTTCTTCCGCGCGCTCGGCGGCGCGGCGCATGAGCGTGGATTTCCCGTTGCCGGGGCCGCCCTTGATGTACCAGACAAATGCGCCGTCCTCCGACGCGGCAAACGCCGGATAGAGCGAAACGAACCCCGCGCCGGTGTTTGCGCCGAGGAAAAACTGCCGGGAAATTTTTTGTTCCATAACGATGCACACCCTTTCCATGTATCAGGATATGCGGGAAACCGAAAACACGACGCAAAAGACACTTGATATTTTTCCGCGCATCCGATATAATAACGAAGCGGTCTTTGGCAAGGCTGCACTAGTCGGGGAGCCAGCGGTGCCCTGTAGCCTGCAATCCGCTATAGCAGGGATGAATTCCTCTCCGAGGGTATGCGATGTGTCGTCTGGCGGCAGTAAGTGGCGCTGACGGTCTGGTCTCGCGCAACACAGCCCCGTGAACCATGTCAGGCGGGGAACCGAGCAGCATTAAGCGGATCGCTGTGTGTGCCGTGAGGGTGCCGGACCTGAGCCGGCTGCTGTTGCACCGGGCATACCGCATCATTCAAGGAAAGGTGTGCAGTCTTGCCAAGGATCGCTTTCTATTTTCCCAAAAACGGAGAGATGGATTTTGTACGAAGCTCTGTACCGGAAATACCGGCCGAAAACCTTTGACGATGTGGTGGGGCAGCCGTTCATCACCGAAACGCTCAAGACCCAGGTGCGTACCGGACGGCTTAGCCACGCCTATCTTTTTATCGGCACCCGCGGCACGGGCAAAACGACCTGCGCGCGCATTCTCGCCAAGGCGGTCAACTGCGAGCACCCAGTGGACGGAAACCCCTGCAACGAGTGCGACGCCTGCCGCGGCATTGAGGACGGCTCCGTTCTCGATGTGGTCGAGCTGGACGCGGCGTCCAACAACGGTGTGGACGATGTGCGCATGCTGCGCGACGAGGCGATCTTCTCTCCGACCACGGTTCGCAAGCGCGTGTACATCATCGACGAGGTGCACATGCTCTCCAAACCGGCGTTCAACGCGCTGCTGAAAA
>DPHR01000120.1:702-951 GCA_003522945.1 Clostridiales bacterium | reverse complement strand
GCGTTCAACGCGCTGCTGAAAATTTTGGAGGAGCCGCCGCAGCATCTCATGTTCATTCTCGCAACAACGGAGCTCCATAAAGTTCTTCCCACGATCCTCTCCCGCTGCCAGCGCCACAGCTTCCGGCGGCTCGACGGCGACACGATCGCCAAGCGCCTCGCCTATGTTGCGGAGCAGGAGGGCATCAGCCTCACGGCGGACGCGGCGCAGCTTCTTGGCCGCCTTGCCGACGGCGGCATGCGCGACGGC
>DPHR01000120.1:0-490 GCA_003522945.1 Clostridiales bacterium | reverse complement strand
GCCGACGGCGGCATGCGCGACGGCCTTTCGCTGCTCGACCAGTGCTCCGCGGCGGAAACGGTAGACACCGCGGCGGTGCTCAACGCCATGGGACTGGCCGGAACGCTCCGCACGCAGTCCATTGCGGACGCCGTTCTCGCCGGGAATACCGAGGAAGCGCTCACGCAGTTTGAATCGCTCTGGCAGGATGGCAAGGACCCTGCGGCGCTGCTCGGCGAGCTCTCCGGGCTCTTCCGCGACGCGCTGCTGCTCCGTCTCGCCCCGAAGGGCGGGCGGACGCTGATCTCCGGAGCTTATGGGGAAAACGTTCTGCGCGACATCCGCGCGGGCGACGGCAATCTTCTCTGGCTTCTCAATACGCTGCAAAAGCACCAGGCGCTGCTGCGCGAAACGGGCAATCCGCGCCTGCAGACGGAGCTTTGTCTCGCGGAGCTCTCCGGCGGCGGAGAGATCGCGCCGCCGCGCGCGGCCGCTCCCGCGCAGAGACCCG
>DPHR01000109.1:1056-5566 GCA_003522945.1 Clostridiales bacterium | reverse complement strand
GAGGCTGTGTCGCGTCCGTCCGCGAGATACTGGCCGAGGACGGATTCCGCCCAGCGGTACGCGCCGACCGCGCCGGAGGCGGGGTCATAATCCTGCGCAAGCCGCTCGAGAATGCCGCCGATACCGGCGAGCGGTTCCGCCTCTTCCGGCGCAGGCGAAATCTCCGGCAACGATCCCGGCGTAACTGCCGGGGTCTCCGTCGGCTTGGATGTGGCTGCGGCGGCGCGCGATTCAAGCGGCAGGCCCGCCGCTGCCATCGCTCCCGCTAGGAACACCAGTGTCAATATAAGGATGACAACTCTCTTTTTCATTGTCTTCTCCTTTCGGGAAGCATTTATCCGGCGAGGCCGTTCACGTCCGTACTGCCGTTTAATTCCACATTGTTCAGCACATTGTTCAGCTCTCCGAGCGTCTGTACCGTGACGCCGTGAGAGCGCAGCCACGCGTTCGTGCGCGCGGAGGACGCAAGCGGACGGACGGTGTAATAATTGTAGACATATTCGCCGTTGCTGTTGGTGTGGACGCCGGTGGCGGTGATGTAGATCGGTTCGATCGTCCGATAGAAATCCTCGTCCTGAATGATCTTGACGCCGCCGATATTGCCGTCGCGCAGGTCGGGGACGATACAGGTGTCGTAAAGCTCCCAGAATTCGTCCGTTGTGAGCGTGAGTCCCTGCTGCGTTGGTGAGCTTGACTCATACCACTGAATGCTCGCAGAAAATACGGCAGTCTCGCTCCGGTCGCACGGGAAGAGCGCCCGTCCCTCCATCAGCTCGCGGGAGTTGAGAAGCTCTTCGTACTGCCGGATGTTCCGGCTGATAGCGTCATTCTCCGCGGGGAAGCCGATGGTAGGGTCACCGCCGGTCACATACGAGGGGTACTTATCCGCAGCATAGGTATACACGCGGCGGACAAGGAGCTTTCCGTCCGTGCCGTAATAATCGATCTCCAGCGGGAACGTGTAGATACCCTTCTGATTTTCGTACGCTTTTTTGTTTGCGATGATGTCCTTTTGCAGAGAGAGGAGCGCTTCGATGTTCTCCGGCTGTATGATGCGCCTTTCTTTGTATTCGCCCCAGCCGTTCACCGCGGCGTACCCGATCTCGTCCACATCGGGCTGATAGCGCTCAACGCCGAACACATCGAGCTCGGTGACGACGACGAGCGCGCAGAGCAGCGCGCAGAAAACGCCGAGACCCTTCCAGTGCCGGTCAAACACGCGCAGCGTTTTGCGCATGAGCGCGTCCGCGCCGAACCAGCCGACCGCCGCGCCGAAGAGCATGGCAAGGAGCAAAATTGCTACTCTCGCCGGAGTGCCGTCGTTCCCGGCGGCATAGGAGCCGACATTGAATACAGTTTTGAGGATCAGCAGCGCCATGCCGAGCGCGCCCACGGCGGCAAGCCCCCAGCGGAAAATGGGGCGCAGCACCGGAACGGCGACGACCTCGCCAGCGGCCTCCATCCGCCGGCGGCGGAAGAAGATCACCGCGAGCCCCGCGAGGATCACGCCCGCCGCGGCATAGATAGCCGTGAGGGGGAGCGCATACGAATAGCTTCCCACATAGTTGTTGAAAAAGTAATAGAGCGGCGAGAGGATCGCGAGCTCCCAGCCGGTGCCGCCTCTTACGCCGAAGAGCAAAAACTCCGTTATATACCGGATCCCGACCTCGATCCCGACAAAACCGTAGAGCGCGATAACATAGAGCGCCGGGAGCACCGCCGCGTTTCCGGTGAACACCGTGCAGAACGACGCGAGACCGAAGAACGCTATGTTCATCAGCGCCGCTGCTGCCGCCGAGCACAGAAGGTACGGTGTGCACGGCGAGCCCGCGCCGCCATAGAGAAGCAAACTCACGAGCATCGCGATAATGCACGGCAGGATGAGAAGCGTCAGCCCGGCGAGCAAACTTGAAATGAGAAGCGCCTCGCGCGTCACGGGCAGCGCCGATATGTATGCTGCGGAGGTCTTGCGGAACATCCAGCCGTAGACAGCGACCGCCATCACCACCGCCGCGGCCGCCGCGGCGAGGATCTCCCGTCGCGTCAGGTTGCTGAGGATGCTGTAGCTCACATACTCGCTCATTTCCGTAAACTCGGAATTGAAATACTGCCCGCACATGAGCGTAAGAAAGCAGAGCACTACGGTATAGGCCGCGCCAATGATCCAGAAGCGGGAGAGAGCCCGTTTGTATATCGCCTTATTAAAGAACGTTCTTTCGGACGGCATCGTCCACACCTCCCAGCTCGTAAATGAATATTTCCTCCAGCGTCAGCGGCACGGAATCCATGAACAGCGGGTGCAGCTTTTCGAGCCACGCGAGATTGTCCTCTTCCCTGCCGCGCAGTATGAGCGTCTGCAGCTTGCCGGTCGAGGAGCGGTGGAGAATGTCCAGTCCCTCCTCCGGCAGCGCCGCGCCGTCCGGCAGGGCGAGCAGCACCTTGGTCGTCGTCTCCTGCAATTCGGAAACGCTCTTTTCCAGCAGGCAGCGGCCGCGCTGCATGATGCCGACGTGGTCGCACACGTCCTCCAGCTCGCGGAGGTTGTGCGACGATACGAGCACCGTCATGCCCTCCTCCGCCACATCCTCCATGACAAGAGACCACACCTGCCGCCGCATCACGGGGTCGAGGCCGTCCACCGGCTCATCGAGCACGAGTACCTCCGGCCGCGCCGCAAGCGCGATCCAGAAGGCCGACTGCTTTTGCATGCCGCGCGAAAGGCGGCGGATGGGGCGCGTATCGTCAAGCGCGAAGATCTCGCGCAGCTTTTCGTAGCGTTCGGTGTCGAAGCGGGGATAGAGCGCGCGCGTGAATTTCATAAGATCGCGCGTCGTGCTCGTGGAGGTGAAATACGGCTCGTCCGGGATGCAGAGCATCCGCGCCTTGACCGAGGGGTTTTCAAATACCGGTTCCCCATCGAGCAGCACCGAGCCCGCGTCCTGCCGCAGCACGCCCATCATGTGACGGATGGCGGTCGTCTTGCCCGCGCCGTTCGGACCGATGAGACCGTAGACCGAGCCGGACGGCACCGTGAGATTCAGCGCGTCGAGCGCTTTGAAGCCTTCGTAAATCTTTGTAACGTTTTTCAGTTCAATGCTCGCCATGGCCGTCGCCTCCGATCTTTTCTATGATCTCTTCCTCGCTCACGCCGAGCCAGCGAAGCTCGCGCACCGTTTCCTCCAGCCGCGCGAGAAGCTCCTCACGCCGCGGGTCGCTCTGCGGGGAGAACTGGGCGCAGAAGCTGCCCTTGCCGGGGACGGAGACGATGTATCCCTCGCTCTCCAGCTCGTGGTAGGCACGTTGGATCGTGTTCGGGTTGATGGCGAGCGATACTGCAAGCTCACGCACCGAGGGAAGCTTCTCCCCCGGCTGCATTGCACCGGTGACGACAAGCCGCCGCAGATCGTCCTTGACCTGCTCATAGATCGGGCGCCCGTCCCGGTAATTGATCGTGACCATGCCGCCACCTCCTTCCGTGTATTAACTGTACTACGAAACTTAACACAGTTAATACAGTTTGTCAACCGGTAAAATAGAAAAAAACCGCCTCGGTCTGGTTTTCAGACCGGGGCGGCTGGTTGCAACGGGCGGGGAAACCCCTCAGTCAGCCTGACGGCTGACAGCTCCCCTGTTAGGGGAGCCAAGTAGGTTTTCGAAAAACTGTCTTGCCTCCCCCTAATAGGGGAGGTGGCAAAACCGGAGGTTTTGACGGAGGGGTTCTCCGCCGGAAGAAGGCAATCCCTCAGTCAGCTTCGCTGACAGCTCCCTTTGCACAAGGGAGCCTTATTCAGCAGGATACTTTATCAAGCTCCCTCTCGCAGTCGGGCATTTTCTTGACTTTCGGATCACGGAAGAGCTTGCCGCGCATCGTTACCATGGACACATGGCGCAGCGCCTCGAGATCTTCGAGCGGATTTCCCGCCGTGACGATGAGATCGGCGCTCTTGCCGGGCGTGAGCGAGCCGGTGAGGCCGTCGATCCCGGCGATCTTCGCGTTGCCGAGCGTCGCGGTGTGCAGCGCGAAGGCGTTGGATACGCCGCAGAACGTGTGGAAATAACGCACCTCGCGCCACATGTCGTAGTGCGTAATGTACGGGCAGCCCGTATCGGTACCGAGACCGACGGGGATACCGGCCGCCAGACACGCCTTGGCGCACTCGATGATGCCCTCGAGCACGACATCGCCGTTATACTGCTCCATTTCGGTCGCTTTGCTTACGCTGCGGTCAAAGCGGGCATACGGCACCGCGGCGGAGAGCGTTGCTACCTGTGCCGCGCCGCGCTCGCGGAAAAGGCGCAGAATTTCCTCGTCCGGCTTCGCGCCGTGCTCGATCGTATCCACGCCGTTTTCGAGCGCCACGCGCACGCCCTCGGGACTTTCGACATGCGCCGCAACGGGCAGGCCGAGCCTGTGCGCCTCGCCGCACGCCGCGCGGACGTACTCCGGCGGCATTTTCAGCTCGCCCGGCTCGCCCTTTTTCTTTGCATCCAGCACGCCGCCGGTGATCAT
>DPHR01000109.1:573-865 GCA_003522945.1 Clostridiales bacterium | reverse complement strand
ATCCAGCACGCCGCCGGTGATCATGAGCTTGATGAGATCGGGTTTTCCCTGCGCGATCTTTCGCACGTCCTCCGCGGCCTGCGCGGCGCTCGTCGCCTCGTAAGCGAGCGAGCCCGCCATATGCCCGCCAGGGACGGAAACGGCCATGTCCGCGGCGAGAATGCGGGGCCCGTCGCACTTACCCGCGGCGATACGGCCGCGCAGACGCGTATCAATGTCCGCGATGCCGCCGACGGTGCGGATCGTCGTAACGCCGCTCAAAAGCTGCGTTTTGGCGTAGCCCTCGCACATG
>DPHR01000109.1:0-408 GCA_003522945.1 Clostridiales bacterium | reverse complement strand
GTTTTGGCGTAGCCCTCGCACATGGCGAGCGCAATGCGCCGCGTGAGTGCCATGGACGTCATGAATTTTACGAGCTTGCGGGGATTGCCCTGCTTTTTGGGGCTGCCGCTCGCGGGCAGATGAACGTGCAGGTTGATGAGGCCCGGCATGAGATATCCGCCTTTCAAATCGACGATCTCAAAGCCGGTGAGATCCGTTCCCTCAGGGACGATATCGAGGATCTTCTCGCCGTCCGTGCGCAGCACCATGCCGCGCTGCGGCTGCATGTCCGCGCTGCCGTCGAGCAGCACGCCGTTCGTGTAAGCGTATTTCATCGGTTCCACCTCGCTGTATTTATACATTATTATAATATCCCTTTTTCCGTGTTCTGCAAGAACAAAATCGCCGCGGCGTCCGGTCTCGGACGCC